>JACZJQ010000097.1 GCA_014860455.1 Bryobacteraceae bacterium
TCACCACCCTCCCACGGCAGCGCCCCCGGATAAAACGTCCGGTAGTCGATCGTCAACTCCTCGCCCGCCCCAATCGCCCTCGCCGCGACAAACCCCTCGTCCTGCGTACACGCCACATTCGGCCGCTCGTCATGATTCAGATACCACGCAATCGTCAACTCGTTGAAGCTCGCAGGCGCATGGTAGCTCCCCCCATGCGGCACGCAAAAATCCAGATACAGCCGCCGCTGCGCCTCGCTTAACCCGTCCACCACTTCAGCCGCCACCGGCCGGATCCCGCCCGTCTCCGTCCCGAATAAATGCACCCCTTCCGCGATCGGCGCAATCGCAAACACCCCGATCCCGTGTATCTCCGACACGCCCAGCCGGGCGTGGACATCCTCATGCGGCAGCATCTCGCTCATAAATGGAAACGGGGGAAGACCGCCCTGGCGGCCCTCCCCCAAACCTTGCAACCGGCCCAGAAGAGCCTAGTTGCCGTTCTTGTACATCTCCGCCATTTCGGCCATCGGGATGGGGATGATCTTCTTGGCGTTGCCCGCCTGGCCAAACTGCACCATGCGCTGCGCCACAACCTTCTTCATCGCCTCGCGCGCCGGCTTCATGTAGTCGCGCGGATCGAACTTCTCCGGCGTCTCCATCAGCACCTTGCGGATCGCGCCCGTCATCGCCAACCGGTTGTCGGTGTCCACGTTGATCTTGCGCACGCCGTTCTTGATGCCGATCTGGATCTCTTCCACGGGCACGCCCCACGTCGGCTTCAGGCTGCCGCCGTACTGGTTGATGACGTCCTGCAATTCCTTCGGCACCGACGAAGATCCGTGCATCACCAGGTGCGTCTTCGGCAGCCGGTTGTGGATCTCAATCAGCACGTCCATCTTCAACACTTCGCCGTCAGGCTTGCGCGTGAACTTGTAAGCGCCGTGGCTGGTCCCAATCGCGATCGCCAGTGCGTCGGCGTTCGTGTCGTTCACAAACTGTTCGGCCTGCACCGGATCGGTCAGGTGCTCCATGCCGCTGCCGCCCGCGCCGTGGCCGTCTTCAATGCCGCCCAGGCAGCCGATTTCGGCCTCCACCGTCACGCCCTTGGCATGGGCCGCGGCCACAACCTGCCGCGTCACGTCAACGTTGTAGTCGTAGCTCGAAGGCGTCTTGCCGTCCGCTTCCAGCGATCCGTCCATCATGACGGACGTGAATCCCAGATCGATCGCCGACTTGCACGTCTCCGGGCTGTTGCCGTGATCCAGGTGCAGCACCGTCGGAATCTCCGGATACAACTCGGTGGCAGCCAGCATCAGGTGGTACAGGAAACGGTCCTGCGAATACGAACGAGCGCCGCGGCTCGCCTGGATGATGACGGGCGACTCGGTTTCACGGGCCGCTTCCATGATTGCCTGGATCTGTTCCATGTTGTTGACGTTGAACGCGCCAACACCATATCCGCCCTTGGCGGCTTCGTCCAAGAGCTGACGCATTGAGACTAATGGCATGGGTTTCTCCTAATATGAGGGCTCACCTTACAGCTTACTACACCCCCGCCCTTACATTCTGTACCAACATGGTATGCATTGGCAGAAGCCCGACTAAACCGTCATGAAGGGAGGTTCCCCCTTTCGCGCCGGAGGAATGGACTTCAACCCTGACAACAAGGGCACCGAGGCCCTGCTTCACGATGAATCCTGGTTCCGCCAGAAGACCTCCGTCCTTGCTCGCCACGGAACAGATCGAGGGCTTGGGCGGGCACGTCCACACTGCCCTGAACGGCATCTCCGCCACTCTTGGCGAGATCATCCGTAGGCTGCGTTTGATATGATCCACCCATGAAGTGGACCCTCGCCCTTACGCTCCTTCTCTGCCCCCTCGCATCGTTTGCGCAGGAGAAATGGACCCCGCTGTTCGACGGCAAAACCCTCACTGGCTGGCAGCAATGCAACGGCCAGGCCAAGTATGATGTCGTCGACGGGACCATCGTCGGCACCACCGCCGAGGGCAGCCCAAACAGCTTCCTCTGCACCGCCCGCGAGTACGGCGACTTCGTCCTCGAATTCGAAACTCTCACCGACCCCGTGCTGAACTCCGGCGTCCAGATCCGCTCCCACCGCTATGGCGCCGAGCAGGTCACCAACATCTTCAACGGCAAGACAACCGTCGTAAACAAGCAGCCCGCCGGCCGCGTCTACGGTTATCAGGTCGAAGTCGCAAACGAGAAGTCCGGTGCATCCGGAGGCATCTACGACGAAGCCCGCCGCGGCTGGCTCCACAACATCGCCTCCGATCCCGCCGCCAGCAAGGCATTCAAGGACAACCAGTGGAACAAGTACCGCATCGAGGCCAAGGGCGACCGCATGCGCGTCTGGATCAACGGCGTCCCCTGCGCCGACGTCACCGATCCCCTCGACCAGACCGGCTTCATCGCCCTTCAGGTCCATCAGTTCAAGGGTGAAAAACCCGCCCAGGTCCGCTGGCGCAACATCCGCATCCAGGACCTCGGCCGCCATGCCTGGAAATCCATCTGGGACGGTAAGACGCAGAAGGGCTGGACCCAGCGCGGCGGCGGCAAGTGGACCATCGAGGACGGCGCCTTCCACGCCGTCTCCATCGATGGCAACACCAACGTCGGCTTCATGGTCGGCGACCAGTCGTTGACCGACTTCACCATGCGCATCAAGGTCAAAATCGAGCGCGGCAACAGCGGCGTCTTCGTTCGCACCAATCCCGAAAATATGGCCGCCTACGAGATCGAACTCGATGCCGAAAAGCGCACCGGCGGCTTCTGGGAAACCGGACCCGGCGGACGCGCCTGGGTCACCGGCCCCGAAGATAACGCCGCCTACATCAAGGGTGAATGGAACACCCTCTACGCGTCGCTCCACGGCCACAAGATCGTCTTCCACCTCAACGGGGCGAAGACCGTCGATCTGCCCGACGACACCAAAGGCCGCCTCGACGGCGTCATCGCCCTGCAGTGCCACGGCCGCATGCCGACCGAGGTCTGGTTCAAGGACATCGAGATCCTCGTTCCCGCCAAGTAGCCGCCATCTACGACTGTGAATGAAGGAGCCGGACTTCGAGCCCGGCTCCTTTTGCGTGGTGTGTCCGGCATGTTCGATGGCTTGAGGGGGAAAGTCCCTTTGACAGCCTGATGGAGGTGAAGCCTTAGCGAAGCGCAAGGGCGCCGTCGCGAGGCGGGGTCTGAAAGCAGCGCGGAGCAAACCTGCGAGCCGGTGGACAAGAACCGGATCTGAGGCATGCGGCGCCGGGCGGGCCGCTGATCGTGACGCCCATGTTCATCAAAGACGCTGGTTGCAGATCCGGCGGCTGTGCGCTGAAGGCGGCCGGAGGGACGGATGCCGCGCCGGAAGTGCCGGGGTAGCCCAAAGACTGGATTGGCATTGGACCCGCATGTGTGTTAGCTGTGGGACATGTGGAGACAATTCCTTGTACTGCTTATTGCCCTGATGGGCATGTCATTGGCGGAGGCTCAACAGAAGGTCGGACTGTTCACCCCGGAGAAGCATCCGAGCAGGGCGACGGTGGAGCGGGCGAAGGCGGACCGGACCAGCCGGGCTGCGGGCGGAGAGCGGAATGTGTGGGTGTTTTATACGGCCCGGATCTTCCCGCACCTGGCGGTGGGACCGGAGTGGGAGACGTCGTTTGTGATCGTGAATATGTCGCTGACACCGGCGCAGTTCAACCTGGGTTTCTTCGACACGACGGGCGCGCCGATGACGGTTTCCTACACCGATGGAAAGTCCGCTGCGGCGGCGAGCGGCGCGGTGGTGACCCAGACGCTGGCCGCGGAAGGGAGCACTGTCATCACGGTCTACAACGACGGGCAGCCGTTGCGAACGGGATTTGCGGTTCTCGAGCCTCCAGCCGACGAGAATCAGTTTCGTCTGGGAGGATATGCCGTGTTCAAGCAGCGGGTGGCAGGGCGGCCGGATTTCGAAGCCGTGGTGCCGCTGTGCGACTACGACGACTGGGCGTTCTACATGCCGTATGACAACAGTGGGAACGTGGACACGGGCATGGCGCTGGTGAATCCCTCGAGGGATCAGACGGCGACGGTGGAGATGTTCTTCCTGGACGAAGCCGGGGTGGAGATTTCGAAGCAGACGCTGACGCTGGCGCCCGGCGCGCAGACAGCGTTTTCGTTGCCGGCCAAGTACCCGGTGCTGGGGGGCAGGCGAGGGACCATGTATGTGGAGAGTTCGATTGATTACCTGTCAGCCCTGGGATTGCGGTTCAACCTGGGCGGAGGCGGAGCGTTCACGTCGCTGCCGGTGATGAACTGGCTGGGCATGTTCCCACAGTAGCCCGTGGCAGGCAGAGACGGGATCCGGCCGCGACGGGCAATCTGGAGAGATGTACATATTTTCATTGATTCGCAGGCCGGGCCCGGTGTATAAAATCCACAGCAGCGGCGCGTAAGGGATGCGCGCCGCCGGGCAGCAGCAGGTACAGTCGTTCAGCAGGGGTCGTGGAGGTGTGTCTCGACTTGAAAAACAAGGAGAGACGGGATGAAACTGCCTGGGAATTGCACGTGGCGAGGGATATTTGGAGGGGCGGCCGCGGTGGCGGCGTTGTTGGCGCTGATGTCGCCGTCGGCTGCGCCTCAGGGGATGCGGAGGACGGGCGTAGCCACCTTCTTCGGCCCGGTTTCGGTCAACGAGACGCAGGCGTTGAAGGCGTGCCTGCACAATGTGGCGGCGCCCGGGAGGGTGAAGGTGAAATGGACCCTGTTGGACAACAGTTCGAGCAGGGTAGCGGAAGCCGAGCGCACGAGCGTGGTTGATCCGGCGACAGGCGCCTGCGAGTTATTCCAGCCCACGGTGGCCAAGACCGCGGTGGTGATGCTGGAGGTGAGCCAGGAACTTCCGGACGCGGCGAACGGGCAGCACATCCCAGGAACGCTGCCGTCGCTTCAGGTGACGGACAGGGGAGGGACATCGGCCATCGCCCTGCTGGTGCCGGCGGTGCAGAAGGTTCGCGAAGCGTCCAAACGCTAAGCGAAGGCCGGGTGCGGGGCCGGCAGGAGGTCCCGCACCTTCGTTCTATAGGGGGTGGCAGGCTACTCGGGCAGGCGTGAAGAGCGCGAAGATTGAATGAGTACGGGGCTTCGGCGCCCCCTACTCATGCTCGACCCCCGCCCAGGGAGCGGGGAGTCTGACGATGCCGAGATCTTGCCGGGAACTGGCGGCGGGACCGGATGGGCACAGCGCTACTCGGGGAGGCGTGAAGAGCCCGAAGATCGAATGAGTAGGGGGCCTCGGCGCCCCCTACTAATGCTCGACCCCCGCCCAGGGAGCGGGGAGTCTGAGGCTGCCGAGATATTGCCGGGAACTGGCGGCGGGACCGGATGGGCACAGCGCTACTCGGGCAGGCGTGAAAGGCCCATGAGGAGCTGGTCGATGCCACGGGCGGCCTTGCGGCCTTCGGCGATGGCCCAGACGACGAGAGACTGGCCGCGGCGCATGTCGCCGGCGGCGAAAACGCCTTCGACGCTGGACATATAGTTTTCATCGGTTGCGACGTTGCCGCGCTGGTCTAGGGTGACGCCGAGCTGGTCGATCATGCCGCCGCGGACGGGGCCGAGGAAGCCCATGGCGAGCAGGACGAGATCAGCGGGGATTTGCTGCTCAGTGCCCTTGATGGGTTCGAACTTGGGGGCGGGGCCGACCTGAACGGTTTCGATGGCTTTGACGTTTCCGCTGGAGTCGCCGAGGAAGCGGGTGGCGGTGGTAGCCCAGATGCGTTCGCCACCCTCTTCATGAGAAGACTCGGTGCGGAGCATGAGGGGCCACATGGGCCAGGGGGTGGCGCCGGCGCGATCTGCCGGGGGCATGGGCATGATCTCGATCTGGCGGATGGAGGCGGCCTTGTGGCGGTGGGATGTGCCGAGACAGTCAGCGCCGGTGTCGCCGCCACCGATGATGACGACGTTTTTGCCCGAGGCGGAGATCCATTCAGCGGGGGGTATTTTATCGCCGGCGTTGCGCTTATTGTTCATCGGCAGGAAGTCCATGGCGAAGTGGATGCCTTTGAGGTCGCGGCCGGGGATGGGGAGATCGCGGGGGTGTTCGGCGCCGCCGGCGAGCAGGATGGCGTCGAACGAGGAGCGGAGTTCGTCGATGGAGACATTGGCGCCGACATGGGCGTTGGTTTGGAAAATGACGCCCTCGGCTTCCATCTGGCGGGTGCGGAGATCGATGTGACGCTTCTCCATTTTGAAATCGGGGATGCCGTAGCGGAGAAGGCCGCCGATGCGGTCGGACTTTTCGAAGACGGTGACGGAGTGGCCTGCGCGGGCGAGTTGCTGGGCGGCGGCGAGGCCAGCCGGGCCGCTACCGACGATGGCGACGCTCTTGCCGGTTTTGACGGGCGGCGGCTCGGGCTTGATCCAGCCCTGCTGCCAGGCGTGGTCGATGATGGTGCGTTCGATGGCCTTGATGGAGACGGGCGGCTCGTTGATGCCGAGGACGCAGGAGGCTTCGCAGGGAGCGGGGCAGACGCGTCCTGTGAATTCGGGGAAGTTGTTGGTGGCGTGGAGGCGGCGGATGGCCTGCTGCCAGCGGTCGCGATAGACCATGTCATTCCAGTCAGGAATGATGTTGTTGAGAGGGCAACCGGTATGGCAGAAGGGGACGCCGCAATCCATGCAGCGGGCGCCCTGCTGGCGGGCGGCGTCGTCGGGGAAGGGCTGGTAGACTTCGAACCAGTCGTTGACGCGTTCGGCGGCGGGGCGGCGCGAGGGAACCTCGCGGGCGATTTCCATGAACCCGGATGGCTTACCCACGGGTCACCTCCTGCTCGGTCTGCGCGGCGCTGGGCCGCGTGAGGGTCAATTTGGGGGCGTCGGCGAAACGTGGCATACCGAGAACGCGTTTGAACTCGTGCGGGAAGACTTTGACGAAGCGGGGCAACATGCCGTACCAGTTGTCGAGGATCCAGCGGGCGCGGGGGGAGCCGGTGAGTTCATCGTGGCGCTCGATGAGCGAGCGGAGCATGTCGACGTCCCTGGTATCGCGCAAGGGTTCGAGGTCGACGCCGGAGCGGTTGCAGAGGCGCGAGGCGAAGTCGCCGTTTTCGTCCAGTACGTAGGCGATACCGCCAGACATGCCGGCGGCGAAGTTCTTGCCAGTGCGGCCGAGGACGACGACGAGGCCCTTGGTCATGTATTCACAGCCGTGGTCGCCGACGCCTTCGACGACGGCGGTGGCGCCGGAATTGCGAACGCAGAAGCGTTCACCGGCCATGCCGTTGAAAAAGACTTCGCCGCTGGTGGCGCCGTAGAGTACGACGTTGCCAACCAGGATGTTGTCCTCGGGGACGAAGGAGGAGTTGCGAGGCGGATAGACGACGATGCGGCCGCCGGAGAGGCCCTTGCCGACGTAGTCGTTGGCGTCGCCTTCGAGGGTGAGGGTGATGCCCTTGGCAAGGAAGGCGCCAAAGCTCTGGCCGGCGCTACCGGTGAACTGGAAGCGGATGGTGTCGTCTGGCAGGCCGGCGGAGCCGTAACGGCGGGCGACCTCGCCGGAGAGCATTGCGCCGACGGTGCGGTGGATGTTCTTGATGGGGAGCTTGAACTCGACTGGGGTGCCGGAGGCGATGGAGTCTTCGGCGTGTTTGATGAGTTCGTAGTCGAGGGCCTGCTCGAGGCCGTGGTCCTGGGAGGTGATGCAGCGGCGGGCGACGCGGCTGGGGGCGGCGGGGGCGTGGAG
>JACZJQ010000098.1 GCA_014860455.1 Bryobacteraceae bacterium
CTCCGGCGGGCGGAAGGCCGCCATATGACCGAACAGGCCCTCGGCGATCATCTCCACGGCGACCACACCGAAGCGGGTACACAACTGGCGGTCGACGGGCGTGGGCGCCCCGCCGCGCTGAAGATGTCCAAGGACACAAGCCCGGGTTTCCTTGCCGGTACGGCGCTCGATTTCGCGTGCGACGACGGATGCGATTCCGCCGAGGCGGGCTTCGCGGTCCGCTTCGACTCCGTGGGAAGAGATGTAGTCGCCTCCGTGTTCACGGGCACCCTCCGCCACGATGATGATCGTGAACTTCTTGTTCTCCGCCTCCCGCGCCCGGATCTTGGCGCAGATGGAATCGAAGTTGAACGGTATTTCGGGTATAAGAATGACGTCGGCTCCACCAGCGATGCCGGCGGACATGGCGATCCATCCCGCGTAGCGGCCCATGACCTCCAAGACCATGACGCGCTCGTGGCTTTCTCCGGTCGTGGTCAGCCTGTCCAACGCGTCCGTCGCGCAGGCGACAGCGGAGTCAAAGCCGAAGGTGATGTAGGTGCCGTGCAGGTCATTATCGATAGTCTTTGGAATGGCGACAATCGGGATGCCGGCCTGCCAGAGCTGATGGGCGATGGTTAGGGTGCCGTCACCGCCCAGGACGACAAGTGCGGTACAGCTGAGATCGCTGAGCGCCTGGTGCGCCTCGCGAACGATCTCGGCGGGGACGGCGCGCACTTCGCCGTGGCCGATCTTTGCCGAAAAGCGGCCTTTGTTCGAGGTTCCGAGGATGGTGCCGCCACGATAGAGCAGGGCTCCCATCTGGCGGTAGTCCAGCACCTCGTAGCAGACAGGTGATAGGAGTCCCTCAAACCCGCCGTGAAAACCGAGTACTTCCCAACCCCGTAGCGCCGAGGCTTTGACCACCGCGCGGATGACGGCGTTGAGACCGGGGCAGTCTCCTCCGCCCACTAGGATGCCGATGCGATTTCTCATACTGATTGGGTTGTTGCAACTCTACGGCCAAACTCACCGGCCAGGCGCAATCTCGCTCACTCCGATTTATCGACCAACTCCTCCGAAGGAATGATGGGAAGCTCACTGTGCCGCCGTTCTGCCCGGTAAGAGCATGACGGAGGCAGGTGTGTCTGCCACCATGCAGCGGCATTCGCCTGCGTCCACTCTTGAACGCAGGCCATGGACTCCAGCAACCCTTTCAACTCCTCGGCCGACTGAGGCCGAGCCACAGACCGCTTATCGAGACACTTCATCAGGATTTCCTCCAATTGAGGAGGTATGGGAAGCTCGCTCCGATGCGAGGGCGGCGATGGGGCGGCCATCACGTGGGCCATGGTCATCGCAGTTGCCGTCTTCCGTTGAAAGACGAGCGCTCCGGTGAGCAGGAAGTATGCAACACACCCCAGGCTGTAGATGTCTGCCCGGCCGTCGATATGGCCATCGCCCAACGCAACTTCCGGCGCCATAAAGGCGGGGGTGCCAGCAATCGCGCCCTTCTGAGTCAGCATGAGGCTTTCCTCAGTGCTGATGTTCTTCACAAGCCCGAAGTCGAGGACCTTTACGAAATCACTATTCAGCCCGACCGAGCATAGGAAGATATTGTTCGGCTTGATGTCGCGGTGGATATCCTCGGGCATGGCCGGCCAACTCATCGAACGCGGCAAGAACACATGGCTTGTCCGCGTCTACCTTGGTAGAGACGCCGATGGCAAGCGCCAATCCCTGAGCAAGACTATCCACGGCACCAAGAAGCAGGCCCAAACCTGGCTGAACAAGACGCTCACCGAGCGGGATGCGGGTGTGGCCATCAAGCCAGCGCAACAGACGCTGGGCGAGTACCTCGATCATTGGCTCGAATCCGCAGCCAAACCGAGGGTCCGCCCGAAGACCTTCGCCGGGTACTCCGACATGCTGAATCGCCACATTCGCCCAGCCTTGGGATTGCGGCCACTGTCCAAACTCACCCCGCTGGAGATCCAACGAGTTTTTCATGCCATGGCGGAACGAGGACTGTCGGCACGCTCGATCGAGTACACCCGCATGATCCTCAAACAGGCGCTGAAGCAGGCCGTAAGTTGGAGACTGCTGGTCTTCAACCCCTGTGAGGGCGTTCAGATTCCCAGGCAGGAGCGGCGGGAAATGTAGGCGCTCGCGCCCGGACCAGGCGAGAAAGTTCCTGGCGGTTGTAAGGGGCACACAGCACGGTGCCCTATTCGAATTGGCGTTGACAACGGGCCTACGCCCCTCGGAATACTGCGCTCTGAAGTGGGATGACATCAACTTCGAGCGCGGAACATTGAGTTTCGTGCGAAGCATCGACTTCCAGCCTGGAGGGGGCTGGCTTCTCGAGGAGACGAAAACCAAGGGTAGCCGCCGCGTAGTGAGATTGCTACCCAGCGCGCTGCATGCTTTAGCCGGCCACAAATTGCGTCAGGAGGAGGATAGGGAGCGAGCGGGAGACGATTGGCTCAACGAGGGGTTCGTGTTCACGAACGAAAGGGCTCTCCGGTGGACAGGTATGACCTTGCGAACCGGCATTTCAAAAGACTTCTGGTGGAAGCCGGACTGCCTCAGATCCGGCTCTACGATCTGCGCCATACGGCTGCGACGTTGTCGCTTTCGGCTGGAGTCCCGGTAAAAGTCGTGAGCGAAATGCTCGGGCACGCCGGTGTGGCACTGACATTGGATGTGTACAGTCATGTGCTCCCACACATGCAAGAAGAGGCGGTTCAGCGCGTGGCCTCACTACTCGAGGGGGAGGACGGTGTTAAACAGTCCGAGCACACAGGCGGCGCACAAGCAGAACCTCGGCACACAAGAGGCACACAAGGCAAGAAGGATGTTCGTTCAAGATTGATGTAACTTACTGATAAGATTGGTAGGACCGGCAGGACTCGAACCTGCGACCCTCTGCTTAGAAGGCAGATGCTCTATCCAACTGAGCTACGGTCCCTTACTGAAGAGGCGCGCAAGTCGCGCCTCTTTTTCAGTTTACGCGATGGGACGCGGGGTCAGTCAGTGGCGTAGTCGATTTCGATTTTGCGGACGACGCGCGAGGCGGCGTAGAGGACCAGGGCGGTGAGGCCGAGCAGTCCCAAGACGGCCACCCAGACCGAGGACGGGGCGGCGGGCGACAGCAGCAGGCGAACCAGCGCGGGTGTGCCTTCCTCAACGGGAGCGGAGACAGGGCAGACCGACTGGAGGTAATACAGCACGCTGAGCTTCTGCAGCATCTGGGGCAGGAAGCCGATGATGCTCTCCCAGAACAGAACGATGACGATGGGCACGATGGGGTTGCGGACCAGCAGTCCGGCGGCAAGGAAGACGCTGCCGTATCCGACGCAGCCGAGCACAGTGGCCAGCAGGTAGCGGAACAGTTCGTGGCCGGCGGCGGTGTTCATATATTGCTGGACCTCGACCGGATCGTTGGCCCACAGCAGTGCGGCGAAACAGAGCACTGTGCCGAGGACGAAGATGAGGGAAGAGGCGACCAGCCCCGACAGATACTTGCCCAGCAGCAGAACCTCCCGGCGGGCAGGGGCGAGCAGCCAGAAGTGGAGGGTCTTGTCGAGCATCTCGCCGCGGAACAGGTTGAGGAAGATGCCGAGGCAGCCGAAGAAGACGGCGACGCGGAGGAAGAAGAACTGGAAGACGCCGGCAAAGACCTGGCGGTCCTCGTCTAGGCTGGCGAGAGGGCGGGTGTGGACGGATTCGAGCAGGTCGTTGCGGAAGGTGAGGTCTGAGCGGCGGCGGCCGTCGAACAGCAGGACATGGCGCATCCTGACGGTATCGTCCTCGTCGCGGCGGCGGCGTTCCCATTCGAAGTCGCGGATGGGGGTGCCGGCGGCCTTGATGACTTCGTTGTAAGTCATGCCGCGATTGAGGCGGTCGAGCACGGCGGGCTGAACGGTGCCTTCTCGGGACCAGCGGTCCTGGCGGACCTTGACCTCGATGGCATGGCCGAAGAAGATGACCGCGGGGAACAGCGCGAGCAGGTAGACCCAGAAGGAGCGTTTGGAGAGAAAGGCGCGGCGGAGCTCGAGCCGCGCGATGACGCCGATCTGGCGAAGTTCAGTGGAGATGTTCATCGGCCGCCTCCGATCAGGTATTCGTAAAGGGCGTCGACGTTTTCGTCGGCCGGGATGACGCCGTCGATTTCGATGCCGGCGATGGCGATGCGGGAGAGCGCGGCGGCGAGGTCGTCGCGGCGGCGGGTCATCACCAGCAGGCCGGCGCCGTCGTCGAGGATCTTCACCTCGCTCACGTGGGCGTCGCCGATGAGCATCGAGGCCACGCGGGCGGCATCGCGGCAGTGCAGGATGAACTGGCTGGGGTGTTCGTGCATCTCCTCGCGAACGCTGCGGATCTGGCCCTCGGCCATGATGGCGCCGTTGGCGATGAGGATGACCTGGTCGGAGAAGACATCCACTTCCTGAAGGACATGGCTGGACAGGATGACGTGGCGGCCCTGGTCGGCGTATTCGCGGAAGGCGGCGATGGTTTCGGCGCGGACCAGGGGATCGAGGCCGTTGAGGGGTTCGTCGAGGACAAGGACGTCGGGGTCGTGGGCGAGGGCCTGGGCGAGGCGGGCGCGTTGGCGCATGCCTTTGGAGTAGGCGCCGACCTTGCGTTTGGCGGCGTCGGTGAGGCTGACGCGGTCCAGGGCAGCCCAGGCGCGGCGGGTGGCTTCGGCCTGGGTGAAGCCGTGGAGCATCAGGGCCATGGAGACGAATTCCAGGCCGGTCATGCCTCGCGGCGCGGCGTCGTACTGGGTGGCGTAACCGACGATGCGCATGAGTTGTTCGGGATGGTCGGGCGAGATGCCGCGGACGGTGAGTGCGCCGCGGTCGGCGCGGATGATACCGACCATGAGGTTCATCAGCGTGGTCTTGCCGGAGCCGTTGGGGCCGACAAGGCTGGTGATGCCGGGCGGGATGTGAAGCGTGACGCGGTTGACGCCCAGCACGTCGCCATAGAACTTGGAGACGTCGTCGAAGATGATCTCGGGAGCGGTCATTTCACCACCTCCACGGGGCGGAGCTTGCGCGTGAGGGCGGCCAGAAGGGTGAGTCCCATGAGGACGAGCACCATTGAGCAGGCCCAGGCTCCGGGGCCTTCGAGAGGCTCCATGTCTAGCATCGAGCGCCAGATCTGGTTCATGGCGAGGGCGGGGTTGACGGCGCGTCCCCAGTCGACGCGGAAGACGGCATTCATGATGCTGGCGGCGCCGGCGAGGATGGTGAAGAAAGCGAGCACGAGAGCGCCGGCGATGACGCGCCACTTGACGTAAGCCGAGCAGGCCATGGCGACCAGGCTGACGATGGCGATCCAGAGGGCAAAGCCGCCGAAGACGCCCCAAGCGTAGATCCAATGGTCAGCGAGCCAGCCCCAGCCGGCGAGGCCGACCTGCATGACGAACAGCAGGAGGGCGGGAATCATGGTGACCAGCGAGAGCATGCCGAGCAGGACGAGGAGGCGGGAGATGATGTAGTCGCCGCGTGTGAGCGGGCGGCTGAAGTAAAGCGGCAGGGCGTTGTTGGCGAGGTCGGGCGCGATCAGGCCGGGTCCGGCGACGGCGGCGAGGATCATGGCGAAGACGGCCTGGGTGTTCATGAAGACTTCGAAGAACCGGCCGTTGATGTTAAGAAACCTAACCATGTCTCCGCCCATGCCCTGCCAGAGCTCGGCGTGGTTGGCGACGTAGATGAACGCCGCGCACATCAGCGGCCAGACCATGGAGACGGCCAGCACGACGATGGTGATCTTCATGCCCATGAGGCGCTGCCAGGAGAAGCGGGGCATGACCATGATGCGCGACAGATGCGATGTACGCGGGCCCTGATAGCGCTGGTATCCGCGTTTATAGACGGCCATTGACGGTCACCTCCGTTTTCGCCTGGCCAGCCTCGCCGGGGGTGGCCCTGAGGTGGCCGACGGCCTTGAGGAAGATCTCTTCGAGCGAGTCGCGGCGGTGCGACAGCTTCCGGACCAGCAGGCGCTCGGAGGCGGCGACCTGCCAGAGTTGGCCGATTTCGACATCGGCGGGCAGAACGATACGCCAGCGGCCGCCGCCCTCGCAGACGCCGGATGCGCCGGCGCCGGCAAGAGCCTGGGCGAGCGAGGAGTCGTCGCCCTGGACTTCGAGTTCGACGAAGCGGCGGTTCATCTTACGCTCGGCTTCAAGGTCGGACTGGTGGACGACTACGCCGTCCTTGAGGATCACCACCTCATCGCAGGTCTCCTCGACGTCCCGCAGCAGATGCGAGCAGAGGATGACGTTCATGCGGTGGGATTCCTTCATCTCGCGGATGAGCTTCAACATGCGTTTTCGGGCGGCGGGGTCGAGGCCGTTGGTGGGTTCGTCGAGGATGACGAGTTCGGGGCCGTGGATGATGGCCTGGGCCAGTTTCGCCATCTGTTTCATGCCGAGCGAGTAGGTGCCGATGGTGCGGTAACGGGCTTCGCCGAGTCCGACATGGAACAGCGTCTCGTGGGCCTTTTCGAGGGCGGCTTCGGCGGGCAGGCCGGAGATCTCGCCCATCAGCCGAAGGAACGCCACGGCGGTCATGTTGGCGATGAAGGAGTCGGTTTCGGGCATGTAGCCGATGCGGGCTTTGACCTCGCGGCTCTGCTTGTGGCAGTCGAAGCCGAGAATCGATGCCCTGCCGGCGGAGGGCAGGTGGAATCCGAGAAGGGTCTGGATGAGGGTGGACTTCCCCGCCCCGTTGGGGCCGAGCAGGCCGATGGCCTTGCCTTCGCCGGAGGCGCCGAGCCGGCAGGAGATCGAGTGAAGGATCTCCCGCCGGCCCAGCTTCACGGAGAGCTGGTCGATGTCGATAACCGCTGGCATTGTTCCTCTAGTTAGTTGGTCTTGGCTGCCGTGGCCTCTGGATTGCTTGCGCCCGCTGCGAGGAGGACGTCGAAGACAAGGCTCGTCAATCGAGTACGACTCGCGGCCTCGATTCGTTCCGTCGAACCGTCGAAGACCACCAAAACCGGGTCGCGGTACTCGAGAAGCTGCTTGAGAGCAGCGTTCGACGTGAGGCCGGAGAGTTCGCTGAGGGCGCCCTTGGTGTTGATCCAGAGGAAGCCGGAGTGGTGAACAGTGCCGAGGCCGGGCATCTGGGCGCGGAAGGCCGCCGAGCGCACGAGCGGATAGCCACTGGCGCGGGCCGCGATGGCGCGTTCGCCGATGGCGCGGTCCATGGTGACGATCATGTAGCCGTGATCATAGGTCCACATGAGCGGGGACTTGGCGGCGGCGGAGGCCAGAATGTTCCAGGTACGACCGCCGGATTCGGTCTTCGTGAGTGTCATTTTGAACTGCTGCTGGTCGGCGGGCAGTTTGGTGTTGAAGGCCTGGACGAAGCGCCCGGCCGCGGCGTCGATCGAATCGGGGCGGTAGGCCTCCATGGCGATGACCCAGCCGGGGATGGGGATGCGCGGGGTTTCGACGATGAAGGTGAAATCGGAGCCGAGAGCCGAGGCGAGGTCGCCGGCGACGTTGACACCGGTTTCCGCCTCAAACTTGTCGAGTTCGGCGGAGAATTTCGGATCGACCTTGGAGATCAGTTCGACGAGTTCGTCGAAGGCCTGGCGGGGGTTCTTCGTTGAGGCCGACAGGGCCATGAACGTCTCAGCCGAGGCGTATTCGGCCGAGCCGCTGGCGCCGGGCTCGCCGAGCCAGGAGGCGACTCCGGTGCGGGCGCTCTTAAATCCGATGGAAGCTTTCACTTCGTCGGCGCCGTTCACCTGTTTCTGCTCGAAGAAGAGGTAGTTGACGCGTTCGATTCCAACCACGGTGGCCGAGGTGTTCTCGGCCCATGACTGATTGAACGCAGCCACGTCGAGTGCGAACATCCAACTGACGCCGCTGGTGTAGCGGGCCGCGATCTGGGCAGCGAACGGGGAGTTGGCGCCGGAGCCGAGTTTGGGCAGCAACGCGGCGAGGCTTTCCTTGGACTGAGAGACTGCCAGCAGCGAGCCGTTGATGGCGTAAGGCAGAGCGGCGCCGCCCTCGGGGACGATTTTGGCGATTGCCTGCTCGAGGTCAGCCTGCTTGCCGGGGGCGACCTGGGCAAGGATGAGCGGCGCGCCTTTGCCTGCTTCCACGGCGTCCTTGACCACCATGAAGACGATCTCTTCGCCGAGCATGGGTGAGATGTCCTGGACATGCCTCATGAGTTTGCGGGCGCCTTCGCCGTCGGGCGAATCCCACCATTCCTTGAGAGCCGCGCTTTCATCGGTGCGGTCCTCAATCATGGAGATGGCCTGGCCAACGGTGCCGCCGATGTTGGGCATGGCACCATAGGCGGCGGCGCCGGCGGGCAGATAGGGCAGAAGTTTGGCCTGGGTGCGCGGGGAGGGTCCGGGCAACTCAGCAAGCTTCTTCTCGATGGTGGCGAGTTCGGCGAGCAGGGCGAAGTACTTGTCGGCCTCGGCGCTCCAGGCGACGGCTTCGCGGACTTCGACGCCTTCCATGGCCGGGTTGGTGGAGGCGCGTTCGCCTGGTTTGAGCAGGGCTTCCCTGCCTGGCTGATTGACTTCAACGGAGCCTTCGACGACGCCGACCATCGAGCCGGCGAGTCCGGCGCGGACGGTGAAAATCGTGCCCTTGACAGTGGCTTCGGTGTCGTTGGTGACCACATGAAGTCCACCGCGGCGCTGTTTGGCGGCGGTAACGATGACATCGCCGCGGGACAGGCTGATGGTCTGACCGCTCCAGGCGGCCTTGACGGCGAGTTCGGTCCGCTCATTCATTTCGACCATCGAGCCATCGGCAAGCCGCAGCACGGCACGGGCTCCGGCGGCGGTGCGGATGGCTTCGGCTTCGGCGAGAGGCGCACCCGCCGAAACGGGACGCCCAGCGACGGTAAACAGGCCGCCGTTGAGTGCGGCAACAGTGGCGCGGGGTCCGGAGGGGGCCAGGGCCGAGTCGATGCGGTCGCGCGAGGCGAACAGAGCAATCGCGGCCAGCCCGGCGGCGACGGCCCAGCGGCGCCACTGGCCCTCGGGCAGCCATTTGCGGCGTGGAGCCACGGGCATCTCAATCACGTTGCGGCGGCCTTCCAACTCATCCATGGCCTTGCGGCATTCGGCACAGCGGCTCATGTGGTCGGCCATGAGGATCTGGCGGTCGCCGGTGAGGCGGCCGGCGCGGTAGTCCTCGAACTGGGCCCGGAACTCGGCGCAGACCGATCCGGACATCATCCGCCGCCACACACGCTCGCGCGCTTCCTTCAACTCCGCGGGCGAGGCCGTTTCCTCGCGCATCGCATCCAGGATTTCGTCAAACCGTTCGTCTTTCATCGCGCTTGCCGTCCTTTCACTACTCACCGATCAACGCTCTCAGCGCTTCCCTGATCCTGTGCAGCCGGCTTGCCACCGTGCCGCGTTCGATTCCAAACATCGCCGCCAGTTCGTCGTAGGAGAAACCGTCGAGGTTTCTGAGGACAAAGAGTTCGGCGTCATCCTTCGGCAGTTTGGCCAGGGCCTGCCGGACCCTCTCTTTCTGATAGGCCGTGCTCTCCTTGCCCGAGTGCTGGCGGGCTTCGAGGTCCACCTCGCGCGCCGTGCCGCGGCGGCGCAGGACGTCGATGGCGGCATTGGTGGCCGCACGCCGGAGGTAGGCCTCGGGCGCCGCACCGGCCTGAAAACCTTCAGGCTGGTTCAGCACCCGCATGAAGACGGTTTGGAGAACATCCTCGGCATCGGCCATGTTCCCGGTCACCCGGAGCGCCGCCTTCAGCACCACGCCGGAGTGCTCTTCGTAGATCTGTTGAAAACCTTTCGGCAAACTCACTGGCACCGCCTCCATGGCCATCGCCAGATTTAGTGTACCCATGCTGGCCTCTTTCAACCGGGATAACGATGCCGGGCGGGGGTTTCTTCCCTGGCTGTGTAAACAAACTCGACCCGCGGGCGGGTGATAGAATTTCTGACGCCATGAAGCTTTTCGCTTTGTTCGCCCTGCTGGCGGCCGCTGCCGCCGCGCAGACGCAGATCATTCCGCTCTATCCCGGCGCGGCTCCGGGGTCGGAGGCGTGGACGCACAGTGAATCGGAGGAAGTCGGGCCGAAGGACGACATCCGGCGGGTGAGCAACGTCGTCAAGCCGGTTCTAATTCCGTACCTGCCGACGGCGGGGAGGGCGAACGGGACGGCGATGATCGTGGCGCCGGGCGGCGGATTCCGCATCATGGCGATCGATCATGAGGGCCACGAAGTTGCTCGCTGGCTGAACTCGCTGGGTGTGGCGGCGTTCGTTTTGAAGTACCGGGTGATGCGGACCGGCGACGAGGCGTCGAAGGACCAGTCCGTGATGGCGGAACGCCGGAAGCAGGCCATCGCGATGGGCGTGGCCGACGGCGAGGAGGCGGTTCGTTTGGTCCGCAGGCGGGCGGCGGAGTGGAAGATCAATCCGCAGCGGATCGGGATCATGGGCTTTTCCGCCGGCGGATGGGTGACGGTGGGGGTGACGTTGACGGCCGACCCGGCGGCGAGGCCGAACTTCTCGGCGCCGATTTACCCGGCGGTCCAGCCGGAGTTGACCATTCCCGCAGGAGCGCCGCCGCTGTTCCTGGTGCATGCCGATGACGACACCACCGTGCCGCCATCGAAAACGAGCGTAAGGCTGTACAACGCCTACAAGGACGCGAAGCTGCCCGTTGAGATGCACATCTACTCGAAAGGCGGCCACGGTTTCGGGATGCGGAAGAAGAACCTGCCGGTGGACACGTGGACCGACCGGCTGAGGGAGTGGCTCGACGTGCAGGGGTTGCTGAAGCCGGCGCAATAGGCGATGCCGGATCAGAATTTCTGACGCGCCTTGACCACCTTGGCGACATTGGCGATGGTGTCGAGCCAGACTCCGTTGGCCGGGTCGGCGGCGTACTTCAGAAACTGTTCGAGCGATTTCGATTCGGTCACCTGGCGGGCCGGCGCGCCGATGTCGTGGCCGGCAAAGACGACCCAGGCGCCGCGTTCACGGGCGGCATCGACGAGAGCTTTCATCTGTTCGAAGCTGAGACCGTCGGAGTCGATGCCCATGGTTTGGGCCAGGTCGACGTAGGTGGGGTCGTTGGCCACTTCGTCGCGGAAGCCGCGCCCGGCGATAAACACTTCGGCGATGAGCGGGATGTAGCTTTTGGTTTCGACGCCGCGGCCGACGAATTTCTGGCCGCAGGGGTAGGCGAAGGTGAGGGGCTTGACGCCGACGAGGCGCTCGATCTCATCGCTGGTGCCTTCGAGGTCGGCGCGCATTTTGGCGAGGGTGTACTCTTCGAGGGCGCGCTGGCGGGACCAGGGGAAGTTGCCGGTGCAGGGGTGCTGATCGGAGTGGTTGCCGATCTCGTAGCCGGCCTTGGCGGCGGCTTTCCAGGCGTCGAGGCGGTTGGCCATGTTGCGAGGGTTGACGTAGAAGGTGACCTTGGCGTTGTATTTGTCGAACAGCGGGACACCGGTGTCGACCTGGCTGGCGCGGGCATCGTCGAAGGAGAAACTGACGGCGACGCGCTTGCCGCCGGGCCAGGGGAATCCGTGGTTGGAGGATTGCGCGAAACAGCAGCACGAGGCAAGGGCGGCAAGCAATGCCCAGATGGTGGTGTTCATGCGGACGATCGTAGCACCGGCGCGGCGGCTGCGGTGCGGGGCGGGAAGTTGAACCGGGATACTCTACTCTTATATAGTAAGTCTTGGGTCACACGTCATCTTCAATTTCAGACCTTAAACTCTCCGGTGGGCTGACCCTACCCGCCGGGCACCACAACCAACACCTCCGGGAGGATCTGTCCATGTTTGGCTCCTATTCTGCGCCCGCGCGAAGGCTGCGGGCGTTGTCCAGTTTCTCGATCAGCGCGGTGAAACCCCTGCTGCTCGTGGCAATGATCCTGATGGCTCTGACCACGCCTGTAGTGGCGCAGGAAGCCCACCATGGCGGCGAGGCCAACCTCGTCCTGCCTAACCTCGACCAGGCCACGTTTTTTGACGGCATGGGCGGCCGCACGCTGCTGCTGATCGGCATGGCCATCAGCCTGCTCGGCCTGATCTTCGGCATGGTGATGTACACGAAGCTGCGGAACCTGCCGGTTCACAAGTCGATGCTCGAAGTGTCCGAGCTGATCTATGAGACCTGCAAGACCTACCTGACGACGCAGGGCAAGTTCCTCCTGATCCTCGAAGCCTTCATCGGCGTGATCATCATCTTCTACTACGGAGTGCTGCTGGATACAGGCTTCGGCAACGTGCTGATCATCCTGCTGTTCTCGCTCATCGGCATCGGCGGCAGCTACTTTGTGGCGGCGTTCGGCATCCGCGTGAACACGTTCGCCAACTCGCGCACTTCGTTCGCCAGCCTGCGCGGTAAGCCGTTCCCCTGCTACGCGATTCCGCTGCAGGCCGGCATGAGCATCGGCATGATGCTGATCTCGGTTGAACTGCTGATCATGCTGTTCATTCTGCTGTTCATTCCGGGCGAACTGGCCGGCAAGTGCTTCATCGGCTTCGCCATCGGCGAGTCACTGGGCGCGGCAGCCCTGCGCGTCGCGGGCGGCATCTTCACGAAGATCGCCGACATCGGCGCCGACCTGATGAAGATCGTCTTCAAGATCAAGGAAGACGACGCGCGCAACCCCGGCGTCATCGCCGACTGCGTGGGCGACAACGCGGGCGACTCGGTTGGACCCTCGGCCGACGGCTTCGAGACCTACGGCGTCACCGGCGTTGCCCTGATCGCCTTCATCCTGCTGGGCATCAACGAGAAGTTCGCCGGACCGAACTTCGCCCTGATTCAGGTGCAGCTTCTGGTCTGGATCTTCGTCATGCGCGTGATGATGGTGGTCACCTCGGTGGTGAGCTACTACGTCAACGACATGATGGCGAAGGCAAAGTACCTGAACTCCGACAAGATGAACTTCGAGCAGCCGCTCACCAACCTGGTATGGCTGACCTCGATTCTTTCGATCGGGGCCACCTACGCCGTCAGCGCCCTGATCATCCCCGACCTGAACGGCGACCCGTCGCTGTGGTGGAAACTGGCCACGGTCATCAGTTGCGGCACGCTGGCCGGAGCAGTGATTCCGGAGTTTGTGAAGGTGTTCACTTCCACCGAATCGCGCCACGTGCGCGAAGTGGTCACGGCGTCGGAGGAAGGCGGACCGTCGCTCAACATTCTTTCGGGCCTGATCGCCGGTTACTTCTCGGCTTACTGGCTGGGCTTCGCCATGCTGGGCCTGATGGCACTGGCATTCTGGGTGAGCACAATGGGCCTGGGCACGATCATGATGGCCCCGGCGGTGTTCGCGCTCGGCCTGGTGGCGTTCGGCTTCCTGGGCATGGGCCCGGTGACAATCGCCGTGGACAGCTACGGCCCGGTGACCGACAACGCTCAGTCTGTCTATGAACTTTCGACCATCGAAGAGCTGCCCGGCATCGAGAAGGAGATCGAAAAGGAGTTCGGCTTCAAGCCCGACTTCCAACGTGCCAAGGACAACCTGGAAGAGAACGACGGCGCCGGCAACACATTCAAGGCGACCGCCAAGCCCGTGCTGATCGGCACGGCGGTGGTGGGCGCGACGACGATGATCTTCTCGATCATCGTGGCCCTGACCAACGGCCTTGACCCTTCTCTGGTGAGCAATCTCTCCATCCTGCACACGCCGTTCTTCTTCGGCCTGATCGCCGGCGGCGCTGTGATCTTCTGGTTCAGCGGCGCGGCCTGCCAGGCCGTCTCGACGGGCGCTTATCGCGCCGTTGAGTTCATCAAGCAGAACATCAAGCTGGATAGCTCAGCGAAGGCGTCGGTCGAGGATTCGAAGGCAGTTGTGGCCATCTGTACGCAGTACGCGCAGAAGGGCATGTTCAACATCTTCATGGTGGTGTTCTTCTCGGCGCTGGCATTCGCCTTCGTCGAGGAGTTCTTCTTCATCGGCTACCTGATCTCGATCGCCCTGTTCGGCCTGTTCCAGGCCATCTTCATGGCCAACGCAGGCGGCGCATGGGACAACGCCAAGAAGATCGTCGAGACCGAAATGAAGGCCAAGGGCACGGATCTGCACGCGGCCACAGTGATCGGCGACACCGTCGGCGATCCGTTCAAGGACACCTCGTCGGTGGCACTGAACCCGATCATCAAGTTCACCACGCTGTTCGGGCTGCTGGCCGTCGAGCTGGCTGTTTCGATGCGCAACGGCGGCAACGTGACGTTGACGCACGTGCTGGCAGTGGTGTTCTTCATCATCGCCAACGTGTTTGTCTACCGCAGCTTCTACGGCATGCGGATCGGCAGCGACAGCAAGTAAGCCAACCCGGCTCTCCCGGTTGAACATAAGGGCAGGTCTTCGGATCTGCCCTTTTTCTATGCCCTGACGATGGAGTAGACCGCGCCCGCCTTGGTTTCAAATTCAGCCACTCCAGCGTTTATCCGCACTGCGGCCGGCTGTCCCGCCGAGGTCACCGCGATCGATGCGCCAGGCCAGGGCGGGACGACTCTTGCCAGTCCGCCCTTCTCGCTTTCGATCCTCACGCCGCTGACCGACTTGCCGTCCCAGGCCGCCGACACCAGGAACGCGCCCTTGGCGCGCAGGTTGCGGAATCCCGCCGGGCCAAGTCCTTTGGTATTCGGGAAGAGCCGGATCACGCCCGCGGCGCTCTGCATCATGCATTCGTTCAACACGCCGGGCAGCGAGAGATTCTCGGTCCAGACGCCCATTTCGAGCATGTAGTCGAAGTTCGTCCCATCGCCGAAACGGCCGCCGATCTGGCGGACACGGTCGTTGGCGATGCCGTTCGGCATGCTGCAATAGCGGACTTCGCGCTTGAACCAGTCGATATCCAACATGCCCAGCCGGGCGCGCATCATCGGCTGCCAGACCAGGTCGTTGCTGCCTTCCAGGCGGACGGTGGCGATGGTTCGTCTGGCGAGATCGAGCATATCGCGGCGGCGGTCGAGGCCCACTTGCTCGGCCGGGAAGACCGGCGACGCTGTGACAGGCACGTTGTAGACGAACTCCGGCGGCGCATCGGTGACATCGGCCCAGACCTCGCCATACGGGCCCTTCACGGTGGGGTAGGGCGCCAGATTCTCTCGCACCTCTTTCCACTTCGGCCGCAACCCGGCGTCGACGTTCAGCACAGACGAGGCCTCGATCATGGCATCGAGAAGGAATTCGGTGAGCGCGGTGTCGATGATGATGTCGCGGTTGAGGCGGTGATCGACGGTCAGGCCCCAGTTCTCGGGCGAGACGGACGGGTTCAGCCGGTAGCGGCCGTCGGCGCCTTTTTTCGCATAGGCGATGAGGAAATCGGTGGCGGCGCGCATGGGCTTGTAGGCGCGCTTGAGGAAGTCGATGTCCTTCGTGTACTCGTAGTGCCACCAGAGGCTTTGGACGGTCCAGGGCGTCTCGCAGATCTCGTAGCCCCAGGGTGGAACCGGATACGGGTTCACCTTGCTTGGGACGGGGTAGGCTGAATGCGGAAAGTAGGCGCCGGGCAGGCCGAACTGTTCGCGGGCGTTCCATTCGGCCATGGGCATGAGCTTTTCAACCAGGTCCACGTAGGGCAGGTGCTGCTCGACGTGGTTGGACGAGAACACGCCCCACCAGACCTGTTGCGTGTTGTAGTTCATGTGGTAGTCGCCGTGCCAGGCGGTGCCGATGGAGCCGCGGGACCAATTGCCGAACAGTCCGGGAGCGGCGGCGCCCGGCTTGAGGCAGCAGGCGAGCCAGTACTGGTTTTGATACCAGATGCGTTCGAGCTCGCGGTCGGCGATGTCCACAGCCGACTTCGACCAGAACTCGCGCCAAGACGCGGCGGACCTTTTCCGCAGCTCGGCAAACGGGACGGCGGACAGGCGCGCGGCTTCGGATGCGGCGGATTCGCGATTGCGAGGATTGTCGCGCGGGGTGAGCAGAGAGATGTCGAGACGGAAGCCGGAGGCGGAGCTGTCTGCCCGGGTGTAGATCACGCGGCGGCGCGGCGGATTGGCCACGCCCTGCCAGCCGGGCGAGAGGCGTCCGGAGAGGGCGATGCTGGAATCGTCGGGCGACGGGCCCGGCAGCTTGACGGGATCGACAGGCGCGGTGGCGGGGCAGGGTTGAAGGCTGTCGAACGAAAGGCCGTTGATGGAGAGTTCGGGTTCGGGCATCCGCGCGCGGGCTTCGAAGTGCGGATAGAAGGCGACGGAAACGAAGGGCGCATCGCCGTCGCAGGCGACGACAGCGTGGTTCAGGTCGCGGCTGACGAAGCAGCGCACCACGACCTGGCGCAGCGGCTTGCCGTGTTCAGCGACACGCAACTGTAACTCGTACTGCCCGTCAACGATAGACAGTTTCTGTTGGCCGACGGTAACCCAGCGCGAATCCCAATGCAGCCAAACCGTTCCGCATGGCCAGGGCCGGGGCCAGGGCTTGGCGTAGGAACTGCGGACCTTCTGCTGGTAGGCCAGCAGTTCGGGGTCGGAGTTCTCGAGATAGGTGGCGTCGGGGCGGCCGGCCTTGCGGGCGCGCTCGGAGGCGCGCTCCCACATCTTCATCACCTCGGCGAAGGGCAGGACGTGCTGGGCGTGGTCTTCACTGACGCGGATGTCCCAGGCGTCTTCCTTGCCGAAGTGCAGGCCGAGGGCGTCGGGGCGGGCAGTGATGCAGAGGCCGAGATCGCCGTTGCCGAGCAGCATGCCTTGAAAGAAATTGGGCGTCGGGCCTTCGCGGACGACAGAGTGGCGAGCGGCGATTGCAAGCGCGTCCGGAGCCGCCGATACCGGCGCCAACGGAGCGGCCGCGGCGGCGGCTGAGCCGGCGACAAACTCCCTGCGAGTAGTCGACATCACTTCCTCCTGAGGGCTTTGTTATGAGCGGAGCGGCGGCAAGCCGAGAATACGGGCCGCGTTGTCGTAGTAGACCTTTTTCAGAATCGAGTCCGGCAGCCCGATGCCGTAGATACGCCAGCGGCCCTGCGGCGGCACGGGCACGGGGGCGTAATCGAAGTACTCGTCCTCGGTTTCGAGGAAGCGGTAGTAGATCTTGTAGAGATCGTCGCCGAAGATCTGCTGGGGCGTGGAGTAGCCCTTTGGCACGGCGTCGGTGCCGAACATGATGCGGTCCTGATATTTCTCGAAGAACCTGCGCGAGGTGCGCGGCTGGCGGCCGAGTTCGCCGACGCGGGCGGCGAGTTCGACGGTCATGTTGGGGAAGCGGTCGAGCGAGCGCGAGACATGGCCGAGGTTCTCTGAGAAGTGGCCGACATGGAGGGCGATGAACTGTGTCTTGGGGTGGCGGGCGAAGACGCGGTCGCGGGCTTCGAGGATTTCTTCGTTCGAGGGGAAGTCCTTGCCGTGGAAAGACCAGTCGGGGTGGTTGTTCAGCTCCTCGAAACGCTCGTTGAATTTATCGGTGGGCAGGAAGAAGGCCGCAGGGTCGGAGACGTGGATGGCGACGGGGATGTTCAACGCGGCGCAGGTCTCCCACATGGGGTCGAAACGGGGGTCGTCGACTTTGATCAGCTTGCCGGCGGAGTCGCGGACGACGAGTCCGAGGTTCTTGAGAACCTTGAGTCCGCGGGCGCCGGCCTTGTGGGCGGCGACGATCTGGTCGGCCTGCATCTTGGCGTAGCCGGGCTCGTTCATGCGGCGGTAGAAGGGCTGGGTGAAGGTGAGGAAGCGGCCCGGATAGGCGCGGTCCAGTGCGTCGACAAAGGGTTTCACGGCTTCGCCGGCGCCGCCGGTGAGGTTCACCAACATGCGGATATTGCGCCGATCCATCACCTGGAGCAGTTCGGCGGGCGGAGTGGGGAAGTTGACCGCAGGGTTGCCTTCACGGGCAAACGTGAGGTGGGTGTGGATATCGATGACGGGAAAGCGCGACTTTTCGACGATGTGTTCATCGACGGTCAACATGCTCTTGGGTTGGAAATCGTTGATGTCGAGCGGCGGGGCTTTGCGGGTCTGGGCTTTGAGCAGGGGTGCGGCTGCGCCGAGCGCTGCGATCCATCCACGTCTAGTGAGCTTCATGACGATCCATGTTACCGGAATGAGATGGCTGGTTGGCTTCCGCCGCGTCTGCCGAACTGCGGTGAGTTTACCGAGAGCATTATCGGTTTTCTCTACAATAGGATTAGGAGCTTCATTCCATGAGTGTTTCCGAGACCATCAAAACGAATCTCTCCTACGGCAAGGAGATTGTCGAGTCCGGCATTGAAGGCGCGGCCGAGGCGCGCAAGACAGCGCTTGAATCGGCCGAGAACGCCGACATGGTGACGGCGGCGGCTCAGGAGTCGTGGCAAGCGGCGGCGCTGGGCGCGATGGTGGGCGCAATCCTTGGCGTTGTGGCGGACGACCGCAAGCCGGTGCGTGGTGTGATCGCCGGAGGATTACTGGGACTGGCCGCGGGTTTCGCAGGCAGCTTCGCCTGGAAGACCCGCCCACTGACCGGCGCCATGGCGCGCGAAGCGGGCAGGCGGATCGGCGCGGTGCGCGATGAGCACTGGCTGGCCGAGAATCCCGTCAACTACGGCTGACCGGCGGCGGCATGGCGAGGTATGACGCGTCTGCATGGAGTTGACCGGAAATCCTAAGCATCGCCTGGGGGTTGTTTTTGCCCTGGCGATGGAAGATAACGGTTAGGATTCCGGGAGGAGCGTGTGATGACCGCTGAACCATCGAGAAGAGCGTTTGTTCTGACCGCCGCATCGACGGCGCGGGTGCTGGGCGCTAACGAGAAGATTCGCATTGGCGTGATCGGCACGGGCGGGCGCGGGCAGTACCTGATGAAGGAACTGCTGCGCATCGGCGGCGTGGATGTGGTGGGCGTCTGCGATATCTACGACGCCAGGCGCGATCAGGCCGCGCAAGCCGCCGGACCACAGGCTGAGAAATACCACGACTACCGGCCGATGATCGACCGCAAGGACGTGGATGCCGTCATCGTGGCCACGCCAGACCACTGGCACGCCCCGGCAGCCGTGGATGCGCTGAACGCCGGCAAAGATGTCTATGTCGAAAAGCCGATGGTCCACACGCCGCAGGACGGGCAGGCGATCGTCAAGGCGGTGAGGGCGAACAAGCGCGTGTTGCAGGTGGGCATGCAGGGCCGGGGTATGGCGCAGTTTGTCGAGTGCAAGAAGCGATTTGTCGATTCGGGCGTCCTGGGCAAGACCGGGTTTGCGCGCACTTGGTATCTGTCGAATTCGGGCTACGTGCTGGAAGCGCCAAAGGGATTCGAGCGCAAACCGGACGGGCTGGACTGGGAGCGCTGGCTGGGGCGCGGGCCGAAGATCGCCTGGGACCCGGGCGTCTACTTCAGCCCATATAAATGGCTGCACTACGACGGCGGGATGATCATGGGCATCGGCATCCATGTGGTGGATTCGGCCCATCACATGCTGAATCTGAAGGCGCCGTCGTCGTGCGTCGCCGGCGGCGGCATTCACTTCTATGACGACGGCCGCGACACGCCTGACGTGGTCACCTTCATCCTCGAATACCCGGAGAAGTTGACGGTGACGTTCACGGCCGAGTGCCTGTCGGCGCCGGGTGTGCGGACCAGCGCCGGCGTCGAGTTGCGTGGCACGGGCGGGGTGAACTTCATCGAGCGCTACTCAAGGCCAGGCGAGGTTTCCTGGACCTACAAGCCGAACGCCAAGTTCTCGAAGACGCCAGAAGCGCAGGGCGAGGGCACGGGCCCGTCGGCCGAGGTGATCCTGCGCGACTGGCTGGATGCGATCAAGACACGGAAACGGACAATCTGCAATGAAGAGACGGGCTATTACTCCACCATGGCCTGCTTCATGGCGCTGGAGGCATTCCGCACCAAGGGCCGGGTGACGTGGCAGAAGGCGTGGGACCTGCCTGCCTGAGGCGAGGCCGGCGCGTTAGGCCTTCATCTGTTGGGCGAGATAGTTGGGCAGACCCATCTGGCGGATCATGTCGAGCTGGGCTTCGAGGAAGTCGACGTGTTCTTCCTCGTCCTTCGTCATGCGTTCGAACAGTTCGCGCGTGCCGTTGTCGCTGGCTTCAACGCAGATGCGGACAGCGTTGTTGTACTGTGCCACGGCCTCGACTTCGGCCGCGAGATCGTTTTCGATCTGCGCCTTCACATCGACGCCGATCTTTGGGTCGAGCTTGATGTGAACGTTCGGCGTGCCATCCAGATAAAGGATGCGCTCGATCAATCCTTCGGCGTGCTTCATCTCGTCGATGGCCTGCTTCTTCACCATGCCGCTGTAACGCGCCAGGCCCCAGTTGGCCAGCATCTCGGCGTGGACCATGTATTGCATGATGGCCATTAACTCGCTGCTGAGCGCGGCGTTCAATTCGGCGATGACTTTTTCGTTGCCCTTCATTGCTTGCTCCTCTAGGTCATGGTAGCCCGGATGGGTTGTTACAATCCCAGGCATGACGCGTCCTGGCATGTTGCTGATCGCCGCGGTGCTGACGCTGCAGGCGCAGCCACCGAGAAGATACTCGATTCCCCTGATCGACATTTCCGCGGAATCGTCGCGGCAGGTGGTGGTGGACCGCGAGCCGGGTCAGTATCTGGGACACCCGACAACAGCCCTGATGCCCGACAACAGGACGATCCTCATCGTCTATCCCAAAGGCCACGGGCGCGGTCCGATCGTCTTCAAACGATCCGAAGACGGCGGC
This sequence comes from Bryobacteraceae bacterium, assembly GCA_014860455.1. Taxonomy (GTDB): domain Bacteria; phylum Acidobacteriota; class Terriglobia; order Bryobacterales; family Bryobacteraceae; genus PNKE01. The sequence goes on from JACZJQ010000098.1 coordinate 20,632, forward strand.
AAGACGTGGTCCCAGCGTCTACCTGTTCCCGAGAACTGGGCCACCTCGAAGGAGACGCCGACCATCCACTTGATCACACCGAGGCGGCTGATCCTATTCTCCGGGCTCTATCCGATTCGCATGGCGGAGTCCACCGACGGCGGTCTCACCTGGTCCGGCCTGGAACCGATCGGCGATTTCGGCGGCATCGTGGCCATGTCGGCGGTGGTTCCGCTGGCCGGCGGCGAACTGATGGCCGTGTTCCATGATGACGGCCGGTTTTTCCGCAACGAGGGGAAGCCCGGCAAGTTCATCGTCTACAAGACCGTCTCCGCCGACAATGGCCGCTCGTGGAGCGAACCGGTCGAGATCGCCTCTCACGCTGACGCCCACCTCTGCGAACCCGGCATCATCCGCTCGCCCGACGGCAAGCAGCTGGCCATGCTGATGCGGGAGAACAGCCGTAAGTTCAACTCGTTTGTTTCGTTCAGCAACGACGAAGGCGCGACCTGGAGCCAACCCCGCCAGTTGCCGGGTGCGCTGACCGGCGACCGTCACGCAGGCGTCTATGCGCCCGACGGCCGGCTGTTCATCACCTTCCGCGACACCACGCTCGAAAGCCCGACGCGCGGCGACTGGGTGGCCTGGGTGGGCCGTTACGAGGACATAGTGCAAGGCAGGCAAGGCCAGTACCGCGTCCGGTTGATGGACAACACCAAGGGCGACGATTGCTGCTATCCCGGCATCGAGAAGTTGCCCGACGGGACCATCGTCACCACCACCTACGGCCACTGGACGCAAGGCGAGCAGCCCTACATCGTCAGCATCCGGTTGAAGCTGGATGAACTCGACGCCAAGGCGAAATCGAAGCGCTAAACGCTGGCCTCGGCCATGTGCGGATTCCGATATGATGGCGGCGTTATGCTCACGCGCCGCTCTCTTCTCTCACTTCTCGGGGTCTCGCCGCTGGCCGCGCAATCGCGCACTGCCGGGTTGCCGAATGTGGGGCTCAAGGCCGAGACCGGGCCGCCGCGTTCTGAGTGCGGAGTCGGCGCGCTAATGCCGTGGGCGGACGTGCTCTGGGCGGTCACTTATAACTCGCACATGAAGGCGACGGGGACCGGGCTTGGCCTCTATGCGATCGATGACCAGTTGAATCCGAAACTGATGCACGTGCACAACGGAACGCATGCCAACCGGTTGGTGCATAAGGAGTCGAGCACGTGCTTCATCGGGCCTTACGCTATCGACGCGAAAGGCAATTGGAAGTTTATCAAGGAGTTCGAAAACCACCGCCTGACTGCCACGATGCGCCATCTCACTGATCCGGCCAACCGGGTCTATATGCAGACCATGGAGGGCTTGTTTTTCGAGATGGACGTGAACGACCTGAAGCCCCGTCAGATGTTCGATCTGATCAAGGAAGTGAAACTGGCCAAGCGGCCGCATTTCAAAGGCGGGCATACGGGACAGGGCCGGGTGATGGTTGCGAATAATGGGTTCTACGAATTTGGCGAGGAGGGGGCGGGCCTGTATGAATGGGACGGGAAGAGTCCATGGAGGAAATTGAGCGGCAAGCCTCACATGGACTGCGCCGGGCGGATGGATATGCACGAAGTCGTATTCTGTACCGGCTGGGATGAGTGTTCGGTTCTGTTTTGGGCGCTGGTAAAGGGAGAGTGGCAAAAATACCGGCTCCCGAAGGGCAGCCACGCATTTGCTCACGCCTGGCAGACTGAGTGGATGCGGATCAGGGAAGTGGAAACCGAACATTATCTGATGGACATTCAAGGCACGTTCTTCGAACTGCAGCCGATGGCGTTTGAGGGCCGGATCTGGGGGGTGAAGCCGATTTGCCAGCATCTTAGGATCATCCCGGACTATTGCGCTTTCCGGGGCCTGCTGGCTCTCGGCGGCAATCAGAACACTCCGAATAACGACAACAACCCGTTGGGCGGACAGCCGCAATCGGGTATCTGGTTTGGCAAGACCGACGATCTTTGGTCGTGGGGCAAGCCGCAGGGCTGGGGCGGGGTGTGGCGCAAGACACAGGTCAGGGCGGGTGAGCCGAGCGCGCCGTTCCTGATGACCGGCTACGACAAAAAGGTGCTGCATCTGAAGGCCGGGGCGGGGCAGGTGAAGGTGGAAGTGGATTTCTTGGGGGATGGGACTTGGGAAACCTATGAGACGCTGCCGGGCGGCCGATATGTCCATCACGAGTTCCCACAAGGGTTTTCTGCGCATTGGGTCCGTCTCACCCCGACGGCATCATGCACGGCCACGGCCGAGTTCATTTACACCTGAATGAATGGGGTCGCCCGATGCTTTAGGATAGGAGTTTGAGGTTTGCAGTGAGACTTTTGCTTTGTCTGGCCCTTCTGAGCGCGGGGATCGTGTGTTCTCAGGAGGCCGGGCGGGAGCTTCCTCCTTCGAATCTCGATCCGCCGTCCCAGGCTAGTCCACCTCCGCCAGTGAATGAAGAACCACAGCAAGAACCAACGTGGTCAATATTCGATTACGTGGACCCAACCGAGCCCCGGTTTTATGCCAAGCTCGGTCTCCTGTTGGGATCCGTGCTGCTGGCCAGGAAAGCCTATCGCCAGATGAAGGCGCACTGATTCGGCTGCCGGCGCGTTAAATTATCACGCACTAATAAAATGAGGGGCCACAGCGGCCCCTCATCGTTTCTCCCCTACGCCGGACGGCGTCCTTTACTTATCTGGACAAGTGCGACTGTTATGGCCGGGCCTGTGGCAAACTGAGCAGACGCGTCCACCCGCTTTGCGTTCCCGGCGCCCGGATGAGCCGCGGCCGCCGGATTCCACTAGTTCATAGTCAAATCCAAGGTCTTTGAGCGAAGAAAGCTGGGCTTCGATCGCTTCGAGAATCCCACTCTTCGTTGCCTCGAGAAGAGTCTTTCTCTCGGCGTCCAGTTTCTTCAGTTTTTCGAGGGTTACGCTTACGTCGGGCATATCAACACATTATCAGGAACCCAAAGCCGCGGCAATCTTTATTTTGTGTGTTTTTTCTCGCTATTGAGAAGTACATCTCAGTTAGAAGACTATCAAGGATGCGGTTATGCGCTTCGACGGAAAACCGCGCAGGAGTGAGTTTGCTACCCGTTGAGCGGCGTTTCAGAACCGAACTCGCGGGCGTAAGTGCGGCGGAAGAAACCGTCCGTCATACCGGCGATATAGTCGCAGGCGACGCGATGCAGCGGCAGGCGGGCGGTCCTACCCAGGTGCGGCTCCGGAAGACGTTCGGGAGACTGGACGTAGTGCTCGAACAGGCGCCATATCTGATCAGTAGCCCGGCGGCGTTCGGCCTGCAGCGGTTCAATGGAGTAGACCCGCCGGTGGAGAAAGTCCTTCAACTGGCGGGTCGCCGCCGCCGCGTCCTGGCGCATAGTCACCAGCCTGCGCCCGGCGCGCCGCACGTCCTCGACATCCTTGCAGCCGCTTGCCGCGACCGCATCGCGGGTGCCCTCGATCAGCCCGGAGGCCAGCAGGTCGATGAGCTTCCGCAGCGCCTCCTGGAACAGGATGCCGTCCTGGGCTTCGGGATAGAGGGAGCGCACCTCTCCGAACAGAGACCCGTAGCCGGGCACGCTGGCGGCGATCTCCCCGATCGAGAAGAGCCCTGCCGAGTAGCCGTCGTCGAGGTCGGCGGTGTTGTAGGCGATCTCATCGGCGAGGTCGATCAGTTGGGCCTCGACCGGTGGACGCAAGCCTGGCAGGTATTCTTTGAACTCGGGGCGCTCGCCGGGCAGGAAGTCGCGGGAGTGTTTCACCATGCCCTCCCTGACCTCGAAGGTGAGGTTCAGGCCGGGGAAGCGGGCGTAGCGCGACTCAAAGTATTCGACGATGTGCAGGGCGTGGACATTATGGTCGAAGGAGTCGCCGAAACGCTTCATGGCCGCGTTCAAGGCATCCTCTCCGGCGTGGGCAAACGGCGGGTGACCTATGTCGTGGGCGAGCGACAGGGCCTCGGTGAAGTCCTCGTCCAGGCCGAGCGCCGAAGCGGCGGTACGGGCGATCTGGGCAACCTCGATGGTGTGCGTCAGGCGGTTACGGAAATGGTCCGAAAAGCCCTCGCCGAAGACTTGCGTCTTATCCTCCAGGCGGCGGAAGGCGCGTGCGTGGACGATGCGGTCGCGATCACGCTGGAACTCACTGCGGAAGGGATGTGGGGCTTCGGGGTAGCGGCGCCCCGCGAGTCTGTCAACCGGAAAGCGGAAGGCTACAAGGCTCACTTGCCCTTGGAAAGGTCGGCCAGCAGGGTAAGGGCGGTGCGGCCGGCGGTGGTGTTCTCAGTTTTCAGCGGTTCGAGAAGCTTGCGCGCTTCTTCGGGTTTCGTTGGGGCGATCAGCTTGGCCAGTTCGATCGTGGCCTGTTGCTGACCCACAAAGGTGCTGGGGCTGTTGACCAGTTCTCTGAGCAGAGTCTCGGCCTCGGCCATCTTACCCTCTGACCTGGCAATGCCTGCCAGCGCCAGCTTGGCCAGCGAACCGTACTCCTTGCCGCCATCCTTGACGGCGTCGGAGAGGTACTTCCGGGCTTCGGCGATGTTGCCCTGGTCGGCAGCGTTGACACCCAGCAGGTAGCTGGCCACGCCCGCCTCTTCGCTGCCCGCGTTCCTGGAGATCAGGCCGGAGAATTCTTTCTTGATAGCCGCCTGGCGGGCCTCTTCGGTAGGATAGACCTTCATCCGCCCGCCCATGTCGTCGGCTCCGACGGTCGAGTTGTAGACTTCCATCGACGCCGAGAGTTCGGCGATCCGGGCCGCCTTGCGGGACTTCATGAAATAGAAGATTCCAGTGCCGGCGATCACCAGCGCGAGCACGATGGCGCCGTAGCGGATGAAGCTGCCGCGGTGCTTTTCGAAAAACTCAACAGAATGAGCGACTTCCTGGACAAACTTGTCGGACTTCAGGTCGTGACGGGTAGTGCGATCCACAGATTACTCCAAACTACATAGTTTAGCACGCGCCTTTGCTCCCACCCCCTGTCGAGGTGCGCCCTATACCCCGATGATGCGGCGTTCGATGGCAAACTTCACCAGCCCGGCGATGTCGAAGATGCCCAGTTTCCTCATCAGGCTGGAGCGGTATGTGTCGACGGTCTTGCTGCTCAGGTTCAGACGGGCGGCGATCTCCTTGGCGCGCACCCCCTCGATGAGCAATGAGAAGACCTGGTGCTCCCGCGCGCTCAGCGTGGCGAGCGGATCGTCGATTGCGCCCCGGGCTCTCTCCGAGAACAACGCCTGAACGTCGATTTCGGGCGAGACATAGACGCCGCCCTCGGCCACCCGCTCGAGGCAGTCGACCAAGGCCTTGCCGCCGGCGGTTGCGACGAAATAGCCCTGAGCCCCGGCGCGTAACGCCTCGATAACCGTCTTGCGGTCAGTCCGGGCGGATGTAAGGATGATGCTGGTTTCAATGCCCTCCTCGCGCGCCTGGCGCAGCACTTCAAGGGCATAAACGCGGGAGAGGGAGAGGCTGAGAAGCGCAAGATCAGGGGACACGCGGCGCAACGCGGCGAGCGCGGCTTCCCCATCGGCGGCCAACGCAGCCACGGTAAACCGGCCGGAGGACTCGCAGATGCTGGCGATTCCGTCGCGCAGCAGCGCCGAGTCCTCGGCCACGACAACCGTCGGCAGCGTTGTCCGCGTCACCAGCCTAGCTTTGGAAGCTGGCCAGGCCCGCGGCTTCGTCGTCGTAAACTTCGAAGACCGTGTAGAGCTTGGTGATCTGCAGCAGGTCCTGGATCCGCTTGGTTAGCGACAGCAGCTTCAGCTTTCCGCCGGCGTTGGCCACGGTCGTGAAGCCGGAAACCATCTCGCCGATGCCGGAACTGTCGATGTAGGTGATGTTGGCAAGGTTGACGAGGATGTTCTTCTGGCCCTTCGCGACAAGACTCTTGATCGAGTCGCGAAAATCAGACGATCCTTCGCCGAGCGTGATGCGCCCCTTGGCGTCGATCACGGTCACGTCGCCGACCTGCCGGGTAGTTAGAGTAACGCTCATTTTTTTACTGAGACCTCCTTCATTCTTCAGAAACCTGCGGCGGGCTTTCTGTTCCCGCCCTGACAAACTTACGCAAAACCGCTGTCGTGCCTCCGCCGTCGGCGGGAGCAACCAACAATTCATCGACAAAGGCCCGGATCAGCGCCAAGCCCCGGCCTGACTGGCTCAGCAGATTCTCTTCCGCCAGAGGGTCTGCTACCCCCTTTGTGTCGAACCCGTCGCCCTGATCCTGGATGCGTACTTCGATCTGCCCGGGGAACACGAGGATCCGGAATCCGACCGTCTTGTTCGAACTGTAGCGGTTGCCGTGGACCACGGCGTTCACCATCGCTTCGCGCACGGCGTATCCGAACCGGAAGACGTCCTCCTCGGGCATCCCGGCGCGCTCGGCCGCGGCGATCGCGTGGTTCTCGGCCACATCGACGCTTTCGAGGCTCGATTCGAGCACGAGTTCCGCTACCGGTTTCGGGCTGTGATTGCCGGCCGACATCTTCCCTGCTTGTATTGGCGTTGAGCCGAACGAACTTAGTACGTTAAGCCACTGCTCCGTGCTACGTCAAGCCGCGGGCGGGGCGTGCAACCCGACACCGCGAGAGACCGTCAAAAGCCTCCCAACCTACTTTACACGACCTCGGCATGATGGTTCACGGGTCCGCAACCGTTCCCCAGCCCAGGGTTGGTCCGAATCGCGCTTGTGACATACCGCTTCGCCCGGCCGGCCGCATCGGGAAGAGCCATTCCCAAGGCCAGACAGGCGGTGATCGCTGCCGAGTACGTGCAGCCAGTGCCGTGCGTATGCGGCGTGCCGAGCCGCTCGCAAACGTACTCATGGAATGCCGCCCCGTCATACAGGACGTCCAGGGCCGCCCCTTCGAGATGGCCTCCCTTCACCAGCACTTTCGCTCCCGTGAGCCCATGAATCCGCCTGGCCGATTCCTTCATGTGCTCCACCGTGGAAACCTCGATTCCCGCCAGCGCCGCGGCCTCGGGCAGGTTTGGCGTGACCAAAGCAGCATTGGGCAGCAACTCGCCTAAGAGCGCCTCGCGCGCCGAGGCGTCGACCAGAGGGGCGCCGTGTTTGCTGATCATCACCGGGTCAACGACCAGGGGGAATCTGAATTCCCTGGCCAGCGCGGCCACGGCACGCACAATGCCGGCGTTTCCAAGTGCGCCGGTCTTGGCCGCATGAGGCGGGATATCCTCGATCACAGCCAGGATCTGCTGGGTGACCAGATCCGGATCCAGCGTCTCGACACGGGCGACGGTCAGCGAGTTCTGCACGGTCAGCAGCGTGATGGCCGCCTCGCCATACACCCCAAACTGGTGGAAGACCTTCAGGTCGGCCTGGATGCCCGCGCCGCCGCTGGGATCGGAACCGGCAATCGTCAAGGCTACGCGTTTCACATCCTCAGTTTAGCCGCCCGGCCTCAGAACCGAAGCAGGCCGGTGGTGGCGACGCCTTGTGAATTGGTGATGGAGACCTCGACGCTCTCAAGCTGCGACGCGTCGCCGGTGATCGGGAACTGGGCTCGCAACTGGAATGCGCCGCCCTGTAGTGGATTGGCCCGGAAGTAGTTGAAGAACGGCTCCGCCAGATCGACTTCATAGCTTCCGGCCACAAGGCCGTCCGAGCGCAGGAAGCGGAAGCCGGCACGAGAGGTCGACCGCACGTTGTCGATACCCTGCACCACCACCTCGGCCAGGTTCGCCGACTTGGCGGCTCTTGGCGAAACGAACTTCACCGGCGCCGGGGCGATCCTGATCCGGTGGGTCAATTGGTGGGGGCCCAGAACAATCCTCAGCGTGATCGACCCCGCGGTCGAGCCTGTTTGAAACACTGCCTCGCGCTCGCCTAGGAACTTCGCCTCGCTTAGTCCGGCGGCTACGTTGAAACTGATCGACCTCGACGCCGAAGGCAGAAACGCCACAGCCGCGTCGTCGCCCAACGCCGACGATTCGGGCTGGAATTCGAGCCGCAGCGTGCCGGTGAGGTCCGCTTTCGCAGGGCTGGCCAGGACAATGCTGACTGCCCGCTGGATCCCGCTTTCGAGCGAGTCCGGAACTTGGACAAACGACGGCACCGGCGGCGGCTCGGCCTCGGCGGTGGCCGTCAGCGTCCAGGACGCTGATCCGGAGGTCAACTTCGCCGGGTAGGTTCCGGCGGCGTCAGACTTGAATACGATCCGGAAGCCCTCGCCGAACCAAAAGAGAGTGAAACCGGCGCCGAACACCTGCGGCGGCGTGGCGGGCGGTTTGGTGAGCCTGAACCAGCGGTCGGCTTCCTGGCCCGTCCGGACCGGGCCAAGCGTAACCGTAGCCCCTGGCGCGACCGCCTTCCACGCCGTTCCATCATAGGTTTCGAGATCGCCTTCGCTGATCGAAGATCCAGTGAGGGTCCAGGCGCGGTCGTTCACCAGCAACTGGGCGTTGAACGCGCCCTCCGACTGTGGCGCGAACTGGACGCGGAACTCCCCGAAGCCGCCCGGCGCGAGCGTCCTGGGTATAGGGAAGACGTTGCTTGTCTTGATCGGGCTGCCCGGCGGAATGAAGACTCGGTTGATATCGATAGCCGCCGTGCCCACGTTTCGGATGCGAAACCGCACTTCGGACACGGCGCCAACCGCGGTTTCCGGAAAAGCGTACGCCGAATCCACGGCGTCTTCCCGGCTGGGCGGGGTGAACACGGCCAGTTTCAGGTCAGCTGCGACATTAGGCACGATAGACCGCTCACCGCTTTCCTGATTGACCAGCACGATGCCCTGCTCTGTCCGCTCCACCGCCCAGCCGGGCTCAAGCCGTTCCCTGCTCTTGAACACCTGGCGCGTCTGAAGCGCCCCCGGCACGCCTGAAATCCGGATCAGCCGCCCTTGGGCGTCACGGACCTGCCCGATCACGGGCAGGTTGATCCCGCCCTGCCCGTATGCCACCGCTACCGCCGCTACGAACGCAAATAGGATCTTCTTCATGTCAGGGTTTCCCTATCGTGATGAGGGGTGCGCCCACGGTGGGGGCGGCAAGAGCAGGGCTGGCGACAAGGGGCGCCGATGTTGTGCCGCCCTTGCCTCCGGACACGGCCAGTCCTGCCAGCGCGCCGCCGGCGATCGCGGCAATTGCGATCCATTTCATGGAACCGGAACGGCCCCGAATGGTCCGGATCTCGCCGCTTGACTGCTGGACGCTGACGACATAAACGGCCGCGCCGGACTCGCCCTTGAGCGACGCCCTGATCTGGATGAGGGACTCGCCTTCGTGATCGTTCCAGGCGATGCCGGAGACCGAGGCCCGGCCCTGGCTGTCGGTCATCGCACTCTCCGACGTCAATCCGCTCGAGAACCTGCCGCCGGGCCCTTCTCTGGGCAGCGAAAAGGTGACAGTGGCGCTCCCGGCGGGGCGTCCATCAGCACCGATCACCCGGACCTCGACCGGCCGCGAGGTGACTTCCCCGGCGCGGGCGACGAATCCTGCGTCCTGACGCACCAGGACGGTGAGTGTGTCTGCTGCCTGGGCGTTGCCCTGGCACAAGAGAGCGATGGATAGAACGACGGTGAATTTCATCCGGTCCGCCAACGGCCCCTGGTGGCATGGCGGCGCGGACTTCGCTGGCTAGAAGTCGACCAGAACGACTGTTATGTTGTCCGGCGCACCGGCCTGTATGGAGGCTTCAATCAAATGGTGCGCGCAGGACTCCAATTTTCTCTCACTTTCGAGAATTTCGGCGATGGAATCGTCAGGGACGCAGCCGTGAAGGCCGTCGCTGCACAACAACAGACGCGAGCCGGGCGCGGGTTCCAGTTGCTTCACGCGAACATCCAGCACGGTGTCCACGCCGATCGCCATCGTGATGACGTGGCGGAATGGGTGTTTCTTGAGGACATCCTCGGCCAGCCCGATCCGGCGGCCGACCTCCTCCACCCAGCTATGATCCTTGGTCAGCGCATGCAGTTGTCCGCCGGACCAAAGATACGCCCGGCTGTCGCCCGCGCTGGCCAGATCCACCCCATCCGGGCCCGCATGGATGCCCACCAGCGTGGTACCCATGCCGGCGCAGCAGAAATCGTCGGCTGCCTGTTTTCTTACCGCCTCGTGGGCGGCGCGGTAGGCCTCGTCGAGCCGCACTTCGCCGTCCGCGTCCCGGAAATGGGCGGCGACGGTTTCCAGGGCAAGCGCCGAGGCCCGTTCACCGGCCTTGGCCCCGCCCATTCCGTCGGCGACAAGATAGAGCCCGAGCTGAGGATCGATCAGGAACGCGTCCTGGTTGATTGGGCGCACGAGACCGCGATCTGTCAGGCCGAAGGCTTCAGGCAATGGGTATGAATGCTCCTACTCCTAAAAGAGTAAGCGAAATCCAAGCTGGAAAACCCTCCCGTCGTTCAGCGTGTTTGTGATCTTGCCGAACGAAGGTGACGATAGGTTCCGCTGGGGTTCGTCGAACTGCGGCGTATTCGACAGGTTGTAGACCTCGCCCCGAAGCTGTGCCGTCCAGTCATGCGGCAGGCGGATCTGCTTGACGGCCGATCCGTTCCAATTCCAGATGCGGGCCCGCCGGAAAGTACCCCGGCCCAGGTTGCCGCGGACTTCGCCGGGCACGATAAAGGAGAATCTGTCCCGCCTGAGGACATCAGTCGCCGTGTCCGGGTGGGCGATCGTAGCGCCTAGGATCGACGGGTCAACGATGTTGGGACGGTCAGACGGGCCGCCATCCACGTTGCCAAACCCAGGTCCGTCGGCGCCGATATAGAGCGTCGAGGGCGTTCCTTTCTTCCATAGATTTACGCCGGAGACCGTCCAGCCGCCCAGGATCGAGCGCATCCACCGGGCGGCGCCGCTCGAAAACGGCACCTCATAGGAATAGCTGGCGGTGAAGGCGTGCGGCGAATCGAAGTTCGAGTAGCCCTTGCGGTCCTTGAAAGCCTCATACTGCCACTGGCTGCGGCCCTTCACCAGGTCCTGGTTGGCGCCGGTAGCCGAGAAATCGGGTCCTTCGTCGAGCGCCTTCGAGAAGGTGTAGGCGAATTGGGCCATGAAGCCGCGTTTGGCGGGCAGGTCGAAGGCCAACTGGCCGGCGTCGAAATAGGCGTTGCCGCCGTTGAGGATGTTGTACGTCTCGAAGTAGCGCGGATCCGGGCGGCGCAGGTTGACCGTGGCCGTTGTCAGCGGAATGCCCGGCACAGGCTCGGCTCGGTTCTGAATGGTCGAGTTCAGCAGCTTGATGGTCCGCGATCCGATGTATGACGTTCGCATGACTCCGCCCCAACCGAACCGTTTCTCGATGGAGGCGTTGTACTGGTGCGAGTACGGGGTGGCCAGATCGGGCGAAATCCAGGTGGGGGTGCTCGGATCGGTGGGTTTGAGTGAAACTCCGCCGAGCAGGTCGGTCAGCACGGGCTGCTGCACGGTGACATACTGCACGCGCGGCATGTTGTTTCGCACCTGCTGATAGGTGACCGGCGGGATCTGCATGAACGTGGTCGTATACATGCCGCGCACCACCCAGCCGCGGCCTGCCTGCCAGGCGAATGAGAAGCGCGGCGAGAAGTTGTTGAAGTCGCCGTCATACGGGATTTTGTCGATGCCGTGGGTCTCCACGGGCCGCGAGTCGCCCATCCAGCGGACGCCGTAGTAGATCTGGAACCTGGAGTTCACTTGCCAGCGGTCCGCGATGTAAGCATTCATGGTGTAATTGGCGAACTCGCGGCTCAGATCGCCGATAGCAACTTCATAGATGGTCGGGATGCCGAGCAGGAAGTTCTCCACCGCCGAGCGGCCGAAGTTGTTCTGAAACTGGAGATAACCGCGGCTGTTGTTGGATTCGATGCCGGCCTGCCGGAAACGGGTGAAGTCGCCGCCATAGGTGATGGTATGCGAGCCGGCGCGGGTGGACAATGCCGCGGCGGAACGGATGGTATGTCCGGTGCGGTCGATCGGGAACATCGAATCCGGCCCCAGTTCCTCGATCTGGTGGCCGAAACGGACGCGCGGCCCGACGGCGTTGGGCTCCGACCGCAACAGCGAGACCCCACGCTGGTATGCGGCCGTCAGGGCAACGCTGGTGGACGGCGAAAGATCCCGCGTCCAGGTGACGGCCGTTTTCGTGGTGTGAATATCGGTGTCCGGATTCTGGCCGGCGACGAACTTAAACGCCCGGATCCGTTGGCGGTCGTTCGAGTAGTTCGCCATCAGGCGCTGGCTGCGGGGCAGGATCAGATCGATGCGGCCCGTGAGTCCAAGGCTGTCAATGCGCTGCGTGGCGTTGGTGTTCAGTGCACGGGGGTCGAAGTCGGGCCGGTTGGGGAGTTCAGCGGGGAAGGCGTCGAGGTAGCGCTGGACGATTGCCCGGTTGGCCGGGTCGAGCGAACGGGGTTGGCGCTCATTGGCCAGCGGTACCAGGACGTTGCCGTTCACCATGCCGCGGATGTCGCGCTGGCTGTAGGTGGTGGTCCAGAAACCGTTGACGCCGGGCAACGGTCCGGTGAGCCGTCCGCTCATGAGGTTGCGGTGCGAGGGCTTCACTCCGCCCACCTGGAAGAACGTGCGGGCATTGAAAATGCTGTTCTGGTGCCAGTAAGTCCCCTCGCCATGGACCGCGGATGGCGCCGCTTGCGGGCGCAGACCCGGAACCTCGGTCGCCGGCTGGCCGTGCTCGTTGCCGAAATGCTGCGATTCCACGCGCGGCTCGGCGACGGCGGTCGTTGAAGCGCCGACGCGGATGTTGGCCTCCTTGATCGCGTTGGTATCGATCATGTAGACCACGACATTCTCGTTGCGCTGGGCGGCGGCGCCCATTCTCGGCCGTGACGCGGGTTTCGCCGCCTCCGTCCTGGGCGCGGCGGTGGCATGGCCGTTGGCTGCGGCCTGGCCGGCTGGCGCGGGCGGAGTCTGGCTGTGGGCTGTCTGGGCGGAAAGAGCGGCCAGCATGGCCAGGCCGACTCCGGAAAGAATTCTCTTCACTACTTCATCATTCTATCCGAGCCGGGCTGCTGATATTTCAATTGACCTCAGGTTTTGACGTGAAGAACTGTTTAAGCATGAGCCAGCCGGACTCGTCGTAACGGGTCTTCAACCGCTCCTGCCGCTCCGTGCGCGGGTCTCCGGACTGCGGACCCTGCCGGTCCTCGCAGCGTTCCAGCAGCAGCAGCGCGGCTTCGTCGTCGGGCGTACGTTCCAGCACTTCGTTGAGCCGCTTCATGGCCTCATCGAAGCGGCCCTTCCGCCAAAGGAAGTAGCCGGCGTTGAAGTAAGCAGCCGGGTCAGCCGGATCGGCCTCAATGGCTTTGGCGAACGAATCCAGCGCCGATTCCTGGTCGAGCCGGGCCTGGACCGCGCCCAGGTTGTTGTAGACCTCATTCAACGGCGCCTCCGAGGCGACCTTCTCCAGCAGGTCCCGGGCCGCCTGGAACTCGCCCAATTGATGGCGGCAAAGCGCGAGGTAGAAGGCGGCTTCACGTGCACGCAGCGCGCCTGGACCCACCTTCGAGAGCCATCCGGCGGCGGCCCGGTAGTCTTTCCGCTCGAGTTGATAGAGGCCGAGGCGGAGGTTCGGTTCGGGGTAATCGGGCGCCAGACGGGCGGCGGTGGAAAAATAACGGATCTGCTGCTCGGTGTCGGTGGCCATCAGGCCGCGGATATGATTCTCCATGGCATCAAGGCGGATGCCGGGCCGCGTGGCGAGGAACGCTTCCTCCGATAGAGCCGATCCGGGGCGAAGCGACTGGAGTAGCTTGTAGGCCAGACGGCTCTGGATTCGCGACAGCTCAGCCAGCGGGCCTGATTCATCCAACCGGGCGACGCGGCGCATCTGCCGGATGTCGACCACTGAGGCCACCACCCTGAGCCTTTGCCCCTCCTGTCCCGGAGCGGTGAGCGAGTATTCGCCATGCACCGCCACTCCGGCGCTCGAGTTGATTGCGAGTTCAAGTACGCTGGCTTGTGTCAGCCGGGCGCCCGCCAGGATGCCCATCGACAACATGGCGGCCCGCCGCTCATCCGCCGCTACACGCAAGATTCCGTTGGCGGACAAGGCCTCTCCCATGTCCTCGGAGATGCTCTCGCCGATCCAGTTTATATTTTTAGAATTACTTGAATTGTAAAACGGAACTATAAGCACCGTTTCTGCAAAGATCGGCGCCGAAAGATATATGAACGCAAAAAGGATGCCGGGCAGCCGTGCCATGGGGTGAGTATAGCAGAGCTGCCCGGCATCCTTATCGAAGGATCCCGTCAAACGGATTCCTATTCGCTAATTGAAGACTAGGGTTGTGTTGGTGCCGCCCAGACGGATCTCGCGGATCTTGTACTTGCCAGCTTCACTGGTGTACCGCACCGACGTGGTGCTGAACTTCGCTTCGCCGGTCTCAACCTTCACCGTTGCTTCAACTTTCTCTCTTCCTTTCTGAATGATAGCCTTGTCGCTTTCGACCTTCAGTTTGTAGTCGCCAGGCTTCAGTTCAGTGCCGCTCACTACGGAGGGCTGGAAAAGAGTGACGGTGTGCGTCGAGGCGCTGGCGATCGCGAGCGCGAGAATCAAGAGGGCAAACAGACGGAAAGACATTGTCATCGTGGACACTCCTGTATGCATTATGGGCACATTTGCGTCATTTATTGCAGATAACTAAATTCAATACGAAGCACACTTTCTATTTGCGCTCCGACTGCCATTGCAACAACGCCGCAGGCTGCCATCATTTACTAAGACGCAAACAAAGGCCAAGTGTTCCACTCAACAAACCTTCATGAATGTAAATTCGCAGAGGAACGCTGAAACCCGCGAGGCGGCCGCGCGCACGGTCTCGGGTGCATGGCCGAAGCCCTCGATCCATTCCACCCCGGACTCGCGCCGAAACCATGTGATCTGGCGCTTGGCGTACTGGCGGGTGCCGATGATGGTCCTTTCGATGGCCTCCGCCTCGCTCATCCGGCCCTGGAGGTAGGCCAGCGCCTCCTTGTAGCCCAATGATTCGAAAGGCTTGGCCCGAGGCGGGACACCCGCGTCGAGTAAGCCCCTGACCTCGTCCAGCAACCCGCCGCGCCACATCGCCCCGGCCCGGTTCTCGATGGCCCGGTGCAACGCATCGCGCGGGGGATTGAGGACCAGCTTCAAGGCGCGATAACCCCGCAGTTCCGCTCGGCCTCCGGCAAAGACCGCCGAGGCGGGGCGGCCCGTGCCGATGCAGATCTCGACGGCTCGGGTGAGTTTGTTCAAGTCATTGACGTGGATGCGGGCCGCGCTGGATGGATCCAGGCGGCGCAGCAGGCGGTGAAGAAATCCGTTGCGGCGCGCTTCCCGCAATGCGAGCGCCTTCCGCAGCGCCGGATCGCGCTCGGGTCCGGGGGCCAGACCCTCCAGCAGCGCCCGGACATAGAATCCTGTGCCGCCGGCGATCACGGGCAGCTTCCCGCGACTGGCTATATCCTCGACCGCCGCCGCCGCCATCCGCGCCCACTGCCCGGCGTTGGATTGCTCCGAGGGATCGAGGACATTGATCAAATGGTGCGGAACCTCGGCCAGCTCGGCGGCCGCCGGCTTGGCGGTGCCGATGTCGAATCCACGGTAGAGCTGGAGCGAATCGCAGTTGACGATCTCGCCGCCGAATTCGAGCGCCAGCCGGATGGCGAGGTGGGACTTGCCCGAAGCCGTGGGCCCGGCGACTACAATCAGGGGCAGTTGACCCGATTCCGGCACGAAACCAGTGTAGCTGGTGCAACCCAAAACGACTGATCCCGCATCAGATATAGTGATGATAAGCGGAGTCGCCGTGTATCCGGCGATCCAACGGCTGAAGAGGGAAGGGTCCAGGACGAAAATGAAGAGTCTTCACATTAAGATAGCCGTAGTGACGGCCCTGACGGTGGCCGTGGCAATCCCCTCTTCCGGGCAAACCGCACAACCGGCCGCGCCTGCCCAGCAGCCGGCGAAGTCCCAAGCCTACTACCATGCGGCTCTGGCCCATCTCTATGCCGAACTGGCCGCCCAGTACGGCGGCCGGGGCGAGTATGTGACCAAGGCGATTGAAAACTACAAGACCGCCCTGGCCGCCGACCCCGACGCAGCGTTTCTGGCCTCCGAACTGGCTGACATGTATCTGCAGACCGGCCGGCTGCGCAGCGCCACCGCTGAGTTCGAGGACCTGGTCCGCAAGAATCCCAACGACCTGAACTCCCGCCGCATCCTGGCCCGGTTCTACACAGCGCGTATCCGTGACGGCCAGCAGGGACGCCCGAATCAGGAGATGCTGAATTCGGCGCTGGAACAGTACCGGATCCTGGCCGAGAAGGCGCCTGGTGATGTGGACAATCTGGTCACGCTGGCGCGGCTCGAAAAGTTCGCTCTGAACAGTTCCGCCGCCGAAGCTGCCTACAAGAAGGCGTTGGCGGTGGAGCCGGAAAACGAAGAGGCCCTCACCGGCCTGGCCCTGGTCTACGGCGAGATGGGCAACAACGAACTGGCCAGCCAGATGCTGAGCCGGGCAGCCCAGAAGAATCCCAACCTGCGCACTCTCACCGCGCTGGCCAGCGCCTACGAGCAGATGCGCGATTACAAGATGGCCGCGGCCACTTATGGCCAGGCGCTGGATCTGAACCGCGAGAACACCGACCTGAAGCGCGCCTACGCCCAGGCGCTGTTCGTCGCCGAGGATATCGACAAAGCGCTCTCGGTCTTCGAGGAGATCGTCACCGAGGAGCCCAACGATCTGCTGGCCAACCTCCGGCTGAGCCAGATTCACCGCCAGAAGCGCAACTTCGATAAGGCGCGCAGCTACGCCCGCAAGGCCCGGGACCTCGACCCGAGCAACATCGAAATCCGCTTCAACGAGGTCGGGCTCTTTGAGGCCGAAGGCAAGACGGCCGAAGCCATCTCCCTGCTGAAGGAACTGACCGAATCGACGCTGCGCACGCTGTCGATGCAGGAGCGCGGCAACGGCCTGATCCTGCTTGAACGGCTCGGCCTGCTTTACAGGTCGAACGAACAGACACAGGAAGCGGTGGCGGCCTTTCAGCGCATGGCGCAGGTGGATTCAAACGCTGCGCCGAATGCCGCCGCGCAGATTATCGACACCTACCGGGCGGGCAAGGATTTTGCCGCGGCTGAACGCGAAATGCAGGCCGCTCTGGCCAAGCACCCCGACGACCGCATCCTCAAGAGCGTCGCCGCCACTTTGCTGAGCGATCTCGGCCGCCACGCCGAAGCAGAGAAACTCCTCAAGTCGCTGTTCGACGGCAAGAACGACCGGGCCGTCCACATCGCGCTCGCCCAGGCGTATGACAAGGCCAAGGACTACAAAGCTGCCGACCGCGCACTGGACGAGGCCGAGAAGCTGTCGGAGACAAACGATGAGAAGGAACCCGTGCTGTTCCTGCGCGGCGCACTGTTCGAGAAGCAGAAGCGTTACGACGAAGCCGAAAAGGAGTTCCGCCGCGTCCTCGACGTGTCGCCCAACAACGCATCGGCGTTGAACTATCTCGGCTACATGCTGGCCGACCGCAACATCCGCGTCCAGGAGGCTCTGGCCCTGATCCAGAAAGCCGTCGACCAGGAACCGGCCAACGGCGCCTTCCTCGACAGCCTGGGCTGGGTGTATTACCGGCTGAACAAGTTGGATGAAGCCGCTGACTATCTGCGCCGCTCGCTCCAACGCGGCACGAAGGATCCGACGGTCCACGACCATCTCGGCGACGTCTATCTCGGCCAGGGGAACCTGAAGGACGCCATCAACCACTGGGAGATCGCAGTCAACGAATGGCGTAGCAACGCCCCCAGCGACCGCGACGACGAGGCCGTGGCCAAGATCCAGAAGAAACTCGAAGGCGCGAAAGTCCGGCTGGCGCGCGAGTCCGCCGGCAAGGACCAGAAGCAGCGCTAGACCGCTGGCGCCAGATGGGCGCCGGTCGCCCATTCCAAGGCCCGAAGACGGATAATGGGAAGATGCGATTGATTTTTGCACTGACCCTTTCCGCCGCCCTCATGCTGGCAGGCGAGTTGAAACTCGGAGCCCCCCTGACGCTGAAGAAGCAAACCCCCATCGCCGCCCTGGAGACCAAGCCCACCGACTTTCTGAACAAGACTGTTCAGGTGAAGGGCAAGATGGTCGAGGTCTGCGAAAAGGCCGGCTGCTGGATGAACCTGGCCGATGCCAAGTCGAACGCCAAGGTCCGCATCAAGGTGAAAGACGGCGAGATCGTGTTTCCCAAGGAATCGGTCGGCAAGATGGCCGTCGCTGAAGGCACGTTCGTCAAAATCGATCTCACCAAGGACCAGTTGATCGCCCAACTCAAGCACGAAGCCGAGGAGAACAACAAGAAGTTCGATCCCTCCACCGTGACTGAAGGCAAAACGATCTATCAGATCAAGGGCACCGGCGCCGTCGTGCTCGAGTAGCCGGATTTCTCAGTTCAGGAAGTACACACAACCATGCGGAACCGACACCTGGCGGCCCTGTGCGCCGCCGCCCTCACCATCAGCGGCTTATCGCTTGCCTACGGACAGGCGCGCCCCGCCGCCAGGAAATCCGCTCCCGCCAAGGCGGCGCCGGCCAAACCGGTTCGGGCCAAGCCGGCAGCCGCGCCCGTGGAAGCGGTCAACGAAAGGCCCATGGAGCCGAAACTCGTTCTGCTGCTGGTGGTCGATCAGTTTAGAGCCGATTATCTCGACCGCTTCAACAAGCAGTACAACGCCGGCCTGAAGCGACTGCTGGACAATTCGGCCGTCTTCGCCGACGCACACTACGACCACTCGCCGACTGTGACCGCTGTCGGGCACTCGATCACGCTCTCTGGCGCCATGCCGTCGTCCAGTGGCATTGTCGGCAACGAATGGTTTGACCGCGCCTCGGGCAGGCAGGTGACCAGCGTCAGCGACCCGGCGACCAAGCAACTTGGCGGCGAGGATGGCAAGGATGGCGCTTCGCCGCGCCGCCTGCTGGTTTCCACCGTCGGCGACGAGATCAAGTTAAGTGAGAAGTGGAATTCGCCCAAGGTCATCGGTATTTCGGTGAAGGACCGCTCGGCCATCATGATGGGGGGCCGCCAAGCCAATGGCGCCTTTTGGTGGGATGCATCGACGGGCAACATGGTGAGTTCGACTTACTATTTCCCGCAACTGCCGCAGTGGGCACAAGACTTCAACAAGTCCCGCGCCGTCGACAAGTGGCTGGGCAAGACCTGGGGTCCGGCTTCCGGCGGCAGGCCGTTTATGATGCTGCCTTCAACAGCCGGCCCGGCTTACTGGTCCGGCGTCGTCGGAACATCCTACGGCAACGACATCCTGGGCGAATTCGCCATCGCCGCCATCCAGGGCGAAAAGCTCGGGCAACGCGACGCAGTCGATCTGCTGGCCATCAGCTTCTCCTCTTGCGACACCATCGGCCACCGTCTCGGACCGCATTCACCCGAGATCAACGACGTCGCCTTATCCACTGACAAAGTGGTCGGCGAGTTGTTCGACTACCTGGAAAAGACCGTCGGCATGAATAACGTGCTGGTTGCCTATACGGCCGATCACGGCGTGGCGCCGATGCCTGAGTACATGATGGAACATAAGATGCCCGGCGGCCGGGCTCCGGCGAAGGAAGTCCGCGACACCGTTCAGAAGGCGCTTGCCGGCCGCTACGGCCAGGGCGAATGGGTGCTCGGCTACTCCGGTCCCGCACCCTACCTGAACCACCAGTTGATCGCCAGCAAGAAGTTGTCGCTGGAAGAGGTCCAGAACACCGCCGCGGCGTCAGTAAGACAGTTACCTTACATCGCCCGAGTCTTCACCCGCGAAGACCTGAGGCGCGGAATGGCGCACGCCGACCTCACCGGACGCCGCGTCCAGAACGGTTTCTTCTACCTCCGTGCGTCGGACCTGTTCATCGTCGCCAATCCCTACTACCTTTTCGAGAACTCCGGTACATCGCATGGCACACCCTGGAACTACGACACCCATGTGCCGCTGATGCTCATGGGTCCGCAGATCAAGCCTGGCCGTTACTACAACCGCGTTCTTGTCGTCGACCTTGCGCCGACGCTGACGGCCATCCTCGGCGTCGAGATCCCCAGCGGCGCCGCCGGGCGCGTTTTGCATGAGGTCATCCGCACAGGGCGCTAACTCTGATAGGATCTTGAAGCTATGCTGATCACCGCAGCGATTCTCGCTATCTTCGTATACGGCATGATTGCCGCCATGCTGGGCACCATCCTGCCTGACCTTTCTAAACGCTTTTCGCTCTCGCCGAATCAGAACGGCAAGATCGCCATGATGCAGGCTGTCGGTCTCATGATCGGCTCGTTCTTCGTCGGACCGCTGATCGACGTCTATGGCGTCAAGATCGGCTTGTTAATAGGACTCGGCCTGGTCACCGCCGCCCTGTTCGGTCTGCGCGGCGCGGCCGGCTTCACCTCCATCGCCGGCTTCATGCTGTTGCTGGGTACCGGTGGCGGCGCGATCGTCGTCGGCGCCAACGGCCTTCCCCCGTTCATCAAGATCGAATCACTTGAAACAGCAGGCGTCTTCAACCTGCTGAACCTGTTCTTCGGCCTCGGCGGACTCATCACCCCGCTGGTCGCAGCCAACCTGTTCAAGAACAATTCGGCCCGCCTGCTGATCTTCGCGGCCTCCATCACCGCTCTGACGTTCGCCTTCAGCGGCATCACCGGCATGCCCGCGCCCAGCGGCACTGTGGCGTTTAGCCCGGCCCAGGCCGGATCGCTGCTTGGCAACGTCCAACTGCTGCTGCTGGCGCTGTTCCTGTTCCTTTACGTCGCCTGCGAAGTCGGCGTCTGGAACTGGCTGGCGCGCCACCTCATCGCCCAGGGCCTGCCCGAATCGCGCGCCCTCACCATCCTGTCGCTCGGCTTCGCCCTTGGCTTGCTCTTGGGCCGCGTGGCGGTTTCGCCGGTGCTGTCCTCGGTGACGCCAGAGCGCGTCCTGCTGGCCTCGGCGGTCCTGATGGCCGTCACCACTTTCCTGATGCTGCAAGGCGGCAGCCCGACGATGGCCTGGGCGCTGGTCTTCCTCGGCGGCATCGCCATGGCGCCGGTCTTCCCGACAACGCTCGCCGTGGTGAGCGCACGGTTTGCCGAAACGGCCGCCACCGCCACCGGCATCGCAGTCACCGCCGGCTGGCTCGGCCTGGTCTGCAGCTCGCCGATCATCGGCGGCATCGCCGGCGACGATCCGAAGCGGCTGAAGAAAGCCCTGCTGCTGTTGCCCGTGGCGTCGGTCCTGATGGCCATCGTCATGCTCGGCCTGTAACCTGACTCAGTACCAATCAACGAGGGCCGCTGGAGCGAGTCCGGCGGCCCTCTTCTTTTGTCTTGTCCCCTGCTTCAGGATCAGGCGATTGCGTCGGCCACTTCGCCGGCCATGAACCCGGCGATGCCTTCGGCCTTCAGCCGCATAGCGATGTAGAACGGCCCGAACATGCCATAGACGGCGCTGGCCTCGTCGAAGCGCATCTCATAGACAAGCTGCTTGAACGCCAGCGGATTGCCGGCGAACAGGTCCACGCCCCACTCCCAGTCGTCATAGCCGATCGACCCGGAGATCACCTGCTTCACGATGCCCGCATACTTGCGCCCGATGGCGCCGTGCTCCTGCATCATCTTCTGCCGGGCGGCAAAGCCTTCCGAATACCAGTTGCGCTGCTCGCCACGCTTCTTGTCCATGGGGTAGAAGCAAAGGTAGCGCATGTTCGGGATTTCCGGATAGAGCCGCACGGCCATCGCTTTGCGCTGGCGGTCGAGCGTCTCTTCAATCGCCTCGGCCCACGCCTCGGTGCCCTGCTCCAGGCCGCGGGCGCTCAGGTCGTCATACATCTTGCGCGTCGATTCGTAAAGGCCAAGCTCGACCACGCTGACGTAGGAATTCACCTGTTCGAGGTATTCGAACAGACGCAGCTTTCTCACCTCCGCCTGCGCCGCCAGCAGCGACGGGAAATCGGGCCGGAAGTGCACCAGCATCAGATCGCCCTTGTGGCCCAGCATGGCAAAGGCCGCCGATTGCGAGCCGGCCGGGGCCTTGCCAGCCTGCTCGAACCAGGCGGCGGCTTCTTTCAACGTCTGCGCCCGGCAGGCGTCGTCGCATCCCTTCCACGCCTCCCAGCGTACGCGGAACATCTGGTGCAGGGCGGCCGAGCCGTCCAGCGTCATCGGGGCCATGGGCAATTGTGGTGTGGTCATGCGAATGGATGTTTGTAGGGCGCGCGGTATGGCCTCATCAGGTCTTTCGCGGCAGCAGGATCTCCTACGATTTTCGCACTTGCGGCGTCCCAGGCGATAGCCCGCTTATGGTTGTAGGCGATCATGCCGAGTTGCACCATCGCCGTCGACTTCCATGCGTCCTCCACCGTGCAGCCCGCCTTGCCCTGTCCGCGAACCGCCGCCAGCCACTCCTGCATATGCTTCAAGCCCATGTCGGTGGCTGGTTTGATGTCGTGCGCCTGCCGCTCGGTGCCCTTCTCTCTCGGGATCACCACCCAGCGCTGGTCGGCGGCGAAGACGGTCGCTTTGTCGCCGTAGAAGAACACGCCGTTCTGCGTCTCCGGCGAAAATTCGGCCGATCCCCACAGCCGGTGACGCCACACGATGGGACAGCGGTCGAATTCAAAATGCGCCGTCAACGTGTCGGGCGTTGTGATGCGCCCCTTGTACAGATACGTCCCGCCCGCCGCGTTCACCCACTTCGGCATGTCGAGGCCGAGCGCCTTTCTGGTCGCGTCCATGGGGTGGATGCCCCAGTCCACCAGATGGCCATTGCCAATGTTCTTCTCCAGCCGCCACGACTTGTGCCCCACGTTCGGCGAATAAGACATCTTCGGCGCGGGTCCAAGCCAGAGTTCCCAATCAAGCGTCGGCGGCGGCGCTTGCGGCGTGTTGTCGAGCGGGACCGCGGTGTAGTGGATCTGGACATCGGCCTGGACAATCGTGCCCGCTCCGCCCGAGCCGATGAAGTCGGCCGCCTGCTTGAACGCTTCGCTCTGCCGGCGCTGGAATCCCACCTGGACGATGTTGCCGGCCGCTTTCGCCGCTTTGATCATCGCCTGGCCCTCGCGGATATCGTAGGCCAGCGGTTTCTCCATATAGACGGGCAGTTTGCGCTTGCAGGCGGCGATGAACGGCAGCGCGTGCCAGTGCGGCGGCGTGGCGATGATGACGCCATCCAGCCCAGGCGTTTCCAGCACCTCTTCGTAACGCTTGGTCAGTTTGGGGCGGCTGCCCTGCGCCTTTTCCATCAAAGCCGCCGCGTCGTCCAGCATCTTGGTGTCGGCGTCGGCCACGGCGGCAAACTCCACGCCGCCCGCCTTGTAGGCCGCCTGGGCGTCGACGATCCCGTACCAGCCCGCGCCGATCAGGCCCAGTTTCAGCCGCCGTTCCTGGGCTATCAGCGCCGATCCGGCAGTCGCAAGGAAGACTCTTCTGTTCATGGGGAAACGCTCCGAATTGCTAACATACCATCGTGCGGCAAACGGTGTCGGATTGGCGGGACTACCTGATTTCCCTGCCCGAGCGCGTCCTCAGGTCGGCATCCGGCCTGGCAGGTGGACTGCTGCATGAGATCGGCGAAGCCACCCTGCCTCCGGCTGTCCGCCGAACCCGACTCTACCGCTCCATGGTTGAGGCCATCCTGCGGTTTCTCATTGAGCAGGTGGGTCAGGTGGAGGGCGTCTTCCCCGCCGAGGGCAAACTGGCCGAGGACTTCCTGATGCGCCGCACCGCCGGCAACGGCATCGAAATGATCGGCGTGCTGACCTTCCGCGCCTCGCCCGTCTGGGTGCTGGCCGCACTGGCAGACTTAAGCGGCGCAGGGGCCCACGTGATCCGCGAGATCGGCGAAAGCCTGAAACGCGAAGGCCTGCTCCGGGCCGATGCCGAACCGACGTCGATGGAGGAGATGCTGGCCGGCCTCGAAACCGCCGCCGGACAGACCGCCGAAGCCATCAACACGCCGCCGCTCGATGTCGCCCAACTGCGCCGGGAATGGCAGTCGATCAGGAGGTCCTGGACCGAAGTCCCGGCGCATAAACTCATCCCCGCATCGCGCATTGAATCGATCTGGAACAGGATCGCCAACACCGCGGGCAAGGAAAGCCGCTCGGTCTTCGATCTCTCATCGCTGCTCGCCCTTTCGACAGTGACCCGGTTGCCCGGAGGCTTCGTTTGGTTCGGACGCAGCACAAAGGTCGCCGCCACACGCGCCGCCGGCCTGTTCGCCGAGCAGATCCTCGACCACTATTCCCTGACGCTCGATTCCATCGCCGAACAGGGCTTCGCACAATGGTGGGCGGCCGAGTTCCGGCCCTATCTGGCCGCCGCCGCGAGCCAGTTTTCGCCCTCGCGCCGAGCCTGGTCGGAGAACCTGCTCGGCAAACGCCGCTGAACGGATGGGTTAGTCCCGGCGCAGCCTGGCCGCAATCGCCTCACGGGTTCTCAGTACACCCTTGTAAGCCGCCTGCGCGGGAGTCATGCTCTCCAGCGCCCGCGCCAGAGCCTCCCGCTGCCCCTGAGTGAGCCGCTCCGCCGGAGTGTTCGACGGCCGGATGGTGAACAGCCAGGCCCCACAGCCGGCCAGCGGGTGCGTAGTCTGGCGTTCAACCCGGATGAACAGTGGCTCCGGCTGCACTTCGGCATGGGCCGGCGCATGCTGGTCCAGCACGTCCTCATTCGTCAGCCCCCAGGCAAACCGCTCGTACGGCCCTTTCGAGGCCAGTGACCGGGCTATCGCGGCCGCCGGCGCGAGCTTCATCCCCGGCACCGGTTCATGGATCTCCGCGAACCCCCGCCCGATCTTCTCTTCCAACCGCCAACTGCTCGGCAGCGCAATCGATGCCGCAGCGAGATACTCCCGCTCCCCATCGATCTGGAATACAGCGGCGTCCTCGGCCACCTGCAGCAGCAGCGGTTCGAGGCAGCCGGAGTTGATTTCAACGGCATCCCCGGTGAGCCGGCAGTGCAACCGCCCTGCGGCGAGTTCAAAGAAGTCCGGATGTTCAGCGGCGAGCCGGGCGGCGATGAAACCGGCCGCAGCGGCCTTGGTCGCTTCAGGACAACCGCTTTCCATGTAGATGGTCCGGGAAGCCCGGGCGGCGAGCCGCTGGCGCCGGTAGAGGTCAAAACGGTCGAATAGAAACACCTTGCCGGTCAGCGGGCGCAGTCCGGGTGAAACGTCGTAGATGCCGCTTTCAAAGGGGAAATGCGTGTCCACTGACCCATTAGGATCGCACGGCCAGGCGCCGCCGGCAGTTCAGTCGCGCTTGCGGCGGGACTTCAGCCAGGCCATGGCGGCCAGTCCGGCGCCAATCAGCGCGTAGGTGGACGGTTCCGGTACCGGCGTGATCGGCGGCGGCTCAAGCGGCCTCGGCGGCTCCGGCAACGGCGGATCGATGCCGGGCGGCGGCAGCGGGTTCGGCCCTGGCGGAATGATCCCGTTAGGGCTGGGCGGCGCCCCCGGCAGAGGAGGTTCGATGGGTCCAGGCGGCAGCGGCGATGGCGGGACGACATTGGGCTGCTCGGGCGAAGGCGGCGTCACAGGCGGAGTGGAAGGCACGGGCGGCGAAGGCGGCGTCGAAGGAGGCTCGGATGGCGTCGGCGGATTCGAAGGCGGCGCACCCGGCCCGCCAGGCGGCGGATTTGGCGGCGGGTTCGAAGGCTTCGGCCCATCGCCGGGCGGCGCGGGCGGCGCGGTTGCCGGCGGCGCAGTGGGAGGTTTCGTGGACGGCGGCTCGGCCGATGGCGCTGGCGGAGTCACGGGCGGCTTCGGCGGCGGAGATCCGCCAGGAGGCTGTGTGCCGGCAGGCGGCGTCGTCAACCCCGAGGGCGGGACAACACCGGGAGGAACACCGCCGCCGCCGCCGCCCACAGGGACGAAGAAGGGCACGACTGAACCCCTCGACGGCGCGGGTTCGGGCTTGGCCACCGGCTCTGAAACAACGGGCGCCGGCTCAGCGGGGTCCTCTTCAACAGGTTCCTGCGGTGGCCCGCCTGGCTTGGCCAGAGCTACCAACGGCTGCGGCAGCACGGCCGTGTCGGCGGAGACTTCGGGCGGATCCATCAGCGCCGTTGGCGCCATCGGCGCATCCGAGATCCGGTTGCCGCACCGCGAACGGATCAATTCCTTGCCGTCGGTGATCACTTTCTCGCCCTGCTTCAGTTCCACCTTGTTGCGGGTCCAGTAAACCTGGTCTTTCACCCGGTAGGAAACGTAGACCATCTTCGGCTGATCGAGCACCATCGTCCGGGCCAGGTCGGCGCGGAAACCCCGGTAGTGCGCTTCCACCACGGCATCCTGGCTCAATACCCCGGCGATTTCCGCCGCCTCGATGCCCCCCGGCACCACTGAATAGGGAAAAACCAACCGCGGCATCCGAGCCTCGGCAGGCATCGACGGAACCGTCATTGAACCGCCGGCCCGTACCGAGGACTGCCCGTCTGCCTTCCATCCGCCTTCCCGCATTCCACCGATCACGGCACACACGGCGACGAGGACAACCGGCACGGCCCATGCGCGCCAACTGCGGCGGCGGCCGGGCCGATCCACCGGTTTGCTGTCGATTTTGAGCCTGATCTTCAACTTCTCGCCTCGTCGGGAACTCCACCCGGTCGCTGCCGGGTCGGCGGCCCACCCCGGCGCCTATTGCTGGGGCTATTGATCCAACTCCATGCTAAGCCGTTGAAATCAAAAGAGGAATCCGTCCCTGTACCGGAACCGCCTCACTAGTACAAACCGCATCGAATTGCGCATCGCCTCGATAGGGCCCATGTTTTCATCCACATAGGCGCGGAACCAGGCGCCCCGGCAGGACTCGGGCAGACTGCGAATCCGGGAGCGCCGAGCAGCTATCCTTGAAGTGTGGACCGTGAAAACCCCCTTCTGCGCTGCCCTCGCAGCCTTCCCTTCGACCGCGTCGAGGCCGATCAGATCCGTCCCGCGCTGGAAGCCCTGATCGAATCCGCCCGCGCCAGGCTCGACGGGATCGCGGCGCTCGCCGCCTCCCGGACGTTCGACAACACCATGGGCGCCCTCGACACTGCCACCGAGGATCTCGACATCGCCGTCTCCGTCGTCCGCCACCTCGAAGGCGTCGCCACCACGCCCGAACTGCGGGACGCCTGGAACGAGGTCCAGCCGGCGGTGATCCAGTTCTATTCCTCCATTCCGCTCAACGGGGCGCTGTGGGGGGCAATCAAGGAGTACGGCGCAACGGACGAGGCCGAGGCGCTGACCGGCGTCCGCAAACGCTTCCTGGACAAGACGATCGAGAGCTTCCGCCGCCACGGCGCCGACCTCTCGGAGGAAGACAAGCAGACGCTCGAAGCCATCGATGTCGAACTGGCGACAGTCACCACGCATTTCGCTCAAAACGTCCTGGATGCCACGGCGGCTTGGGAATACGTCATCACGGACGAGTCGAAGCTGGCCGGGTTGCCTGAGTCGGCCAGAGCCGCGGCCAGGGACTCGGCGTCGTCGAAGGGCATCGAAGGCTGGCGGTTCACGCTCCAGCAGCCCAGCTACGTCGCCGTGATGACTTATCTGGACGACGCGCCGGTGCGCGAACTGTTCTACCGGGCTTACAACGCCCGTGCGGCGGCTGAAAACGCGGAACTCATCCCTCGCATCCTCGACCTGCGCCGCCGCAAGGCGCAACTGGTCGGCTACGCCGATTTCGCCGATTTCGCCACCGCTGACCGCATGGCCGCCAGCGGGGCCTCCGCGGCCGGATTTGTCGAAGAAATGCGCACGAAGACTGAGGCGGCTTTCCAGCGCGAAAATTCCGGGTTGATCGAGTTCCGACGCGACCGCGAAGGAGCCTCCGCTGGAATGGAGCCGTGGGATGTCGGCTATTGGGCGGAGAAGATGCGCACCGCTCTCTATGATTTCGACGAGGAGGATCTGCGGCCGTACTTCTCGCTCGACACGGTCCTTGAAGGCCTATTTGGCCTGTGTTCGCGCCTGTTCGGCATCCGCATCGTCGCGTCAGGCGGCGCGCCGGTGTGGCATGAATCGGTCCGCCATTACCGCATCGAGGATGCCGGCGGCGAGACGCTGGCCCACTTCCACGCCGACTGGTTCCCTCGCGAAACCAAACGCGGTGGCGCCTGGATGGACTCCTTCATCACCGGCGGACCCTCCACAACCGGCTTCACCCCCCATGCCGGATTCGTTTGCGGCAACCTGACGCCGCCGCTGCCTGACCGCCCGTCCCTACTCACCCACCGCGAAGTGGAGACCATCTTCCACGAGTTCGGCCACCTGCTGCACCATTGCCTGAGCCGCGTCGAGATCCGTTCACTGGCCGGGACCAATGTCGCCTGGGATTTCGTCGAACTTCCCAGCCAGATCATGGAGAACTGGTGCTGGGATCGTGAATCGCTGGATCTCTTCGCCCGCCACTACCAGACAGGCGAGCCGGTTCCCGCGGAGATTTTCGCGAAAATGTCCAGGGCGCGCACGTTTCGCGCCGCCAATGCGCAGATGCGCCAGCTCGGTTTCGCCAACCTGGATCTGGCCTTGCACAGGGAGTTCGACGCGGGCCAGCCGATAGTCGCTCTGGCAAACCGCCTGCTGGCCCCGTTCGTCCCGGCTCCGCTGCCCGAGGGCTACGCCATGATCTGCTCGTTCTCCCACCTGTTCGCCGACCCGGTCGGCTACGGCGCAGGATACTACAGTTACAAATGGGCCGAAGTGCTCGACGCCGACGCCTTCACCCGGTTTCGCCTCGATGGCCTGTTCAACCCCGATACGGGACGCGCTTTCCGTCAGTTGATCCTCGAAAAGGGCAACAGCCAGGAGCCCGTGGAATTGTTCCGGTCTTTTATGGGACGGGACCCGGATCCCTCGGCGCTGCTCACCCGGCTCGGACTGAATTAGATGAAAATTTCTGAACCGCCACTGAAACGGTCTTCTGTTCGCGGGTTTTCCGCATATAATCGCTGAAGGCATGTCACTCCGCCAAGGGCGCCCTGTGCGGCGAAGGATGGCGGCTGTGTTCCAGCTTGCCGCCATCGCGGTGTTCACCCTTTGCGCGCAGGGCCAGGAGAAGCCCCGGGAACCCCGCCGCAACGTCCTGATTCTGAACTCCTATCACGAGACCTACCCCTGGACCCAGGACCTGGTCGATTCGCTGACGGAAGTCCTATCGAGGGAATTCCCCGAACTCGAGATTTACAGCGAGTATATGGACTCGCGACGGTTTTCCGGTTCAGGCCACCTTCGACGCTTGCGCCAGCATCTTGAAGGCAAATACGGGACAACCCGGCTCGACGCCATCATCACCACTGACGACGCGGCGCTTTCGTTCCTCGCCGATCAGGGGCCCTCGTTTCTCGGAGGGCCGCCAGTGGTCTTTGGAGGCGTCAGCAGCGAGGCGCTCATCCTGTCCGCCGACCGCAGCCGATTCACCGGAGTCAGGGAGAAGTTCCACTACTCTTCGCTGGTTTCACTGCTTCTCACGATGCGGCCGGAGACCAGACGAATCGCAGTGGTGTTGGACAACTCCGAGAATGCCAGTTCCTTTCAGGTTGGCTTCGCCCGGGCCATCGGGGCAATCCCTTCAGTTGAAGTGGAGATGGTCGAGGGTGGCAGGATCGGCTTTGAAGGCGTGCTGGAACGGCTCGCCCAGCTTCCCCCGGACTCCGCCGTCATCTCCATGGCCTACGTGATCGACCGGGATGGAACACCCCTCGAACCTCGGGAGAGCATGGCCCGCATCGCCCGCGCGAGTTCGGCCCCGGTCGTCAGCCCCAATGTCAGCGAACTCGGGCAGGGCCTGCTCTGCGGCAATGCCAACGGCGCCAGGCAACACGCCGAATGGGTTTCGGGCCTCACGGCCAGCGTGCTGCGCGGCGTCGCGCCGGCGGATCTTCCCGTCATGACGGACGGCACATTCGGCCCCGTCGTCGATTACGCCGCCATGAGGAGATTCGGCATAGACGGCGCCACGTTGGCCGGGGGGGCCCAGATTATCAACCTCCCAGCCAATCCGCTGCAGCCGTACCGTGGCTTGCTCATCGGGCTCGGCATCTTCCTGGCCGTCCAGATGGTGACCATTATCCTGCTGGTCAGCAACATCATCGCCCGCCGCAAAGCGGTCTTCCAACTCGGTGTTCAGGCCCAGGTGCTGGAAGAGCGAAACCGCTCGCTGGATAATCTCAACCGCTCGATCCTGAGCGAGTACTCCGCCCGTGAGAACGCTGAAAAGGCGCTCAGGGAGAGCGAACGGCGCTACCGGGATATGGTCGAAAACGCGCTCGACAGCATTTACAGCCACGACTTGAGCGGCCGGTTCACTGAGGTCAACCGCACGATGTGCGAATTGCTGGGCTACAGCCGGGATGAACTGATCGGATACCCCATCGAAAAGGTCCTCACTCCGGGATCCCGCGAAATAGCCCGCGAGATGACCGCCCTCAAACTCGCCGGAGCCTCCTCACCCCACTACGAGCTCACCGCCGTAACCAAGGCGGGCCGGCATGCCTGGATCGAGGTGAGTTCGCGCCTCATCTGGGCGCATGGCTTTCCGGCCGGAGTGGAGGGCATCGCACGCGACGTCACCAGCCGCAAGTCGCTCGAGGAAGAACTGCGGCAGGCACGTCAAATGGACGCGCTGGGACGGCTTTCCGGCGGTGTGGCGCATGACTTCAACAATATCCTCACCGTCGTCACTGGCTATTCGGACCTGCTTCTGATGACGCTGCCTGCCACGGACCCCTCCCGGGCCAAGGTCGAGGAGATCCACCGCGCCGGAGAACGCGCCACCGAACTCACCCGCAAACTACTCGCTTTTGGCCGGACCCAGGCTGCGCCGCATGTCAGCGGAGACCTTCACCGCACTCTCGCCGAGTGCGCCGAAATGTTGCGGTACCTGGCGCCGCCGCCGGTCGAAGTGAACATCAGCGCCGCGCCCGGCCCGGCGCCGGTTCAGTGCGACCCGGTCGAGCTCCAACAGGTCCTGCTCAACCTCTCCTTAAACGCCCGCGACGCCATGCCCAACGGCGGCCGGCTCGATATCAGCACCGGAGTGAACGACTCCATCGTTGAACTCACCGTCTCTGACACCGGCTTCGGAATGGACGAAGCCACCCGCGCGCGCGTCTTCGACCCGTTCTTCACCACCAAGGAGCCCGGCCGGGGCACGGGTCTGGGTCTGTCCACGGTCTATGGCATCGTGCGCAGGGCGGGAGGCCGCATCGAGATCGAGTCGGCGCCGGACATCGGAACCACAGTCACCGTCCGGCTGCCTCTGGTCCAGCAACTGGCCGGAAAACCGCTGCAGGCCAGGACCGGCGAATCCCCAAGGGGCAAACTCGAGATTGTTTTTCTTGTCGACGACCAGGAGGAAGTGAGGTCTTACACCTACGAAGTCCTGAAGCAGCTCGGCTATACGGTCCGTGCATTCGAGGGCGCCCGCCCCGCGCTCCAGGCCATGAACGAACGTCCGTCGCTGTTGATCACCGATGTGGTCATGCCCGGCATCGCTGGGCCAGAACTGGCCAGGATGGCACAGGAGCGCTACCCGAAACTGCCGGTCCTCTTCGTCTCTGGCTACCCGGGTCCAGAACAGCAGGCAACCGCCGGCCAGGCATTTCTGCCCAAACCCTTCACGCCCGCACAACTTGCCGAGGCCGTCTCCAAAGCTGTCACTCCGTCCTGAGCGCCTCTGTGGGGTCGAGCCGCGCGGCCCGCACCGCCGGCGCCAGCCCCGAACACACGCCCACAAGCATCAGCACAGCCGCCGAGATCGCTACCGTCACCGGCTGGATGCCCAGGACAAGATCGCCCTTGCCTGAGTCGTCGTTGAACAGCGCGCCCAACATCGGCAACGGCGGCACGATCCACACGATCAGATAGGACAACCCCACCCCCAGAACACCGCCGGCCAGCGTGATCGCCAGAGCTTCCGACAGAAACTGCCAGGCGATGTGGCTGCGCCTCGCCCCAAGCGCCCGGCGCAGGCCGATTTCGCGCGTCCGTTCGTTCACCGAAACTAGAAGGATATTCATTAGGCCGATACCGCCAATGGCGAGCGTCAGAGCGCCCACAAACAGCAGCAGCACCTGCAAGCCGATCGTCAGGCCGTCGATGATCGGGCGGATGTTGGACGTCCCGAACCCTTCCAGCGCCCGTTTGTCGTTCGGCGAGAAGTTGAACCGGCGGGCGATGGCGGCCCGGAACTGCTCCTCGGCCTTCACTTCAAACTGCGGGTGGATGGGCTGCAAAACGATGGTTGTGACAAAGCGGCTATTCCAGATATCGCCCGCTGCCGAGTAAGGGACGAACGCGCTGCGGTCGTCCGGCCCCTGGTAGTTGCCGAACGAGATCTTCTTATCCATGATGCCGATGACGGTGAACCGCACGCCCTGAATCGTCACCGTCTCGCCCACTGCCTGCCGCCCCGAAAACAGCTTCTTCTTCAAGAAATCGCCCAGGAACACCACCCGGCGTCGCTCGGTCTCGTCCTCAGCCGACAGCCAGCGGCCCTCCATCGCCACTTCCGACCGGATTTCGCCATACTCCGGACACACGCCTCGCACATTGGCGCTGAACGTCTGATCCCCGTAAACCACCGGAACCCGCCGGATCGTCTCCGGACACGCCTTCCTGATCAAAGGCGACTCCATCGCGGCCATCTCGATGTCGGGCAGTTCGATCTGAATCCGCCGCCCGGCGCGTTCGCCGCCGGCCTGCATCGACGTCTGGCCGGGGAAAAGGACGATAGCCGACTTCGAAAAGTTGTTCAGCACCCCGATCATCAGGCTTCGGAATCCGCCGCCATAGGACATCAGCAGCGTCACCGCCGCGATGCCCCACACAATGCCCAGCATCGTAAGCAGACTTCGCGTTGGATTGCGCCGCAGCGAGTCCCAGGCCTGGATCAGGATCTCCTTCCACATCTCAGCCGCCCGCCTCGAATCGCAGCGCCTCGATCGGATCCACCGACGCCGCCTTCGAGGCCGGGTAAAGAGCCGAAAGAAAGGCCACCAGCCCCAGCAGGCCCAGGCAAGTGAACGCCACTTGCCACGTGGCATACAGCCCGGCAAAGAACTGGGGCATCTCCATCGTGTTCACCAGCGCGCACACCGCATGGGCGAACGCGAAGCCCATGCCCCCGGAAAGAAAGACGATGAACAGCGTCTCGGTGAAGAACATCATCAGAATCGCCCGCCGCGTCGCCCCCACCGCCTTGCGGATCCCGATCTCCCGCGTTCTCTCCCTCACCGCCACCAGCATCACGTTCATCACGCCGATGCCGCCCAGCAGCAGCGTCACCACGCCCATCGCACCAAGAAAATACTTCATGCCGTCGGTCATCGCCGCAAACGCCCGCGCCTCGCGCACCGTGTCCCAGATGTCGGCTGCGTCGTCATCCTCGGGATCGAATCCATGGATCTGCGCCAGGCCTCGCCTTACTTCCTTCATGCACGCGTCATGATGCTCGATCGACTTCGCTTTTCCTATCATTTGGTCGATCGTATTCGGTGGATACGGCGCCGGCTGCGGCAGGTCGCGGATGATCGCACCAAACGGAATGAACACCTTCTTCACGTCCCGGCCGTCATAGGAGGAGTCCTGGTCCTTGGTCTCCATCACACCGATCACCTGGTAGGGAACTCCGTTGATCGAGATCTCCCGACCCACCGCCTCGCGCCCGGCAAACAACTGCTTTCGCGCCTCTGGTCCGATAAACGCCACCCGCCGGCCCTGCTTGTCGTCTTCCCACGAGAAGAACCGCCCCTCGGCGGCCGGTAGATGCCGGAGCTTCTGATACGGCGGCTGCGACCCGGAAATCAGCAACGTCGCCGAGTTATACGAACTGCGCACCGCCACGTTGCCGCGCGTCAGTTCCGGAATTACAAACTCGCACGACGGCACATAGGGTGCGATCCGTTCATGGTCCTTTGTCCCCCAGAAGATCACCCGCCCTGCCCGCTTGCCGCCCGCTTGCTTGCCGGTGCGGCCTCGGAAGACGATGAAAATGTTCTCGCCGAATTGTGCCGCCACCTGGCGCTGGCCCTCACGGAATCCCTCGCCGGCGGCCGTCATTAGCGTGATCGACACCACCCCCCACATCAGCCCGAACATCGTCAGTCCGGTCCTCAGCTTGTGGGCGGCCAGCGTCCGGAACGTGTCGGCCAGTAAGTCCCTCAGCGTCATCGGATTGCGCTACTGGAGGATTACCTTCTGGTCCTGCTTCAACCCGGCGATCAACTCCGTCTTCACTCCATTCGAGATGCCCAGCGTCACTTCCACCTTCCGCCGGCCCTTCTCCGCCGCCGCATCCGGCACCTCCACAGACGCTTTGCGCTGCTTGTCGTACACCACCGCCGCCTCGGGCACCAGCAGAACGCCGTGCTTTTCTTCCATGATGATCTCGGCATTGGCGCTCATGTTGGCCTTCAACTCGTTGCCAGGGTTGCGGATCGACACCTGCACCTCAAACGTCGTCACATTGTCCTTCTCCACGCCCAGCGGCGAGATCTTATAGACCTTGCCCTCGAACTTCCTGTCGCGGAAGCTCTCGACAACGATCCTCGCCGTCTGCCCGTCGTAAACCTTCCCGATATCGGCCTGATCCACCTTGCCGCGCACGAACACGTCTCTCACATCACCCAGTTTGAACAGCAGCGTCGCGTTCGACCCCAAAACCAGAATCGAACTCACCGCATTGCCGATCTCCACGTCGCGCGACAACACCAGCCCGTCGATCGGCGAAACGATCGTCGAGTTCCGCAGATCCTCATCGGCCCGCTCAAGCATCGCCCGCGCCTGCGCCACCTGTGCCTTGGTCCGTGTGATGTCGGCCCGCGACACAGCCAACGCCCGCACCGCCGCCGACTTCTTGTTTAGCGCCATCTGATACAGCTTCTCGGCGTCTTCCACCAGGTTCTGCGCGATCAGCCCTTCCTGGTGCAGCTTTCGCGCCCGATCCAGCCCCGACTTCAGAAACGGCAGATCCGGTCCCTCCGCCTCCACCTTGTTGCGTTCGAGCGACGCCGTCGCCGCCTCCTCGGCCGCTTCTGCCGCCTGCACGTTGGCCTTCGACTCCCGCAACCGCGCCTGCAGCTCTTCCTTGTCCAACTCCGCCAGCACCTGGCCCTGCTTCACGAAGTCGCCGTAGTCGACATACAGTTTCTTGACGATTCCAGAAGCTTTGGATTTCACCTCAACCGTCGATCTTGGCTCGATCTTCCCCGTCGCCACCACCGACTTCGCGATGCTGCCCTTCTCAATCGATGCCAGCTTGGAGGGGTCGATTTCCTTCGACGGCTTCAGCGCCGCCCTCACTCCCACTGCCGCGCCCGCAAGCGCCAGCACCACAACCACCATCCAGAGCCACTTTCGTGATTTCTTTCCGTTCTTCCCGTTAGACGCCATGATGATTTCCTACTGTCCAGTCTCTTTCTGTACAACGAACTCCACCGCCTCGATGTTCCCGCTAAGATATGACGCATGAGACGCCTTCCAGTTCTCCTCATCGCCGTAACTTGTTTCGCGCAGGCTCCCGACCCCAAGGTGGTCAAGCAGGCAGCGATGGAGATGGCCCAGGGCAGGGCGAAGCTCACCCAGCAGATGGTGGATTCCATCTTCAGTTTCGCAGAGCTTGGCTATCAGGAGGTCGAAACCAGCCGCTACCTCACCGGACTCCTTGAAAAGAACGGCTTCCGCGTCACCCGAGGCGTCGCCGGCCTCGACACCGGTTGGGTGGCCGAATGGGGATCCGGCAAACCCGTCATCGGCCTCATGGCTGACATCGACGGCCTGCCCGAAACCTCCCAAACCCCCGGCGTCGCCTATCACAAGCCCCTTGTCGACGGCGCACCCGGCCACGGCGAGGGCCATAACGCCGGCCAGGCCCTGCAGGTGACAGCCGCTCTTGTCGCCAAGGACCTCATGCAACGCTATAAGGTCTCCGGCACCATCCGTGTCTACCCCGGCGTCGCTGAAGAATTGATCGGTAGCCGGACTTATATGGTCAACGCCGGCCTGTTCAAGGACGTCGATGCCATGCTCTCGGCCCACATCGCCAATGACTTCGGCGTCACCTGGGGGCCCTCCGGGACAGGCCTCGTCAGCGTTGAATACACCTTCCGCGGCCGCAGCGCCCACGGCGCAGCCCCTTGGAATGGCCGCAGCGCCCTTGATGCCGTCGAACTCATGAACGTCGGCTGGAATTACCGCCGCGAACACCTCCGCACAGACCAGCGCTCCCACTACGTCATCACCGCCGGCGGCGACCAGCCCAACGTCGTGCCGCCCATCGCCAAGGTCTGGTACTACTTCCGCGAGTGGGATTACGCCCGCATCCAGGAAATGCACTCCATCGGCACCCGCATCGCCCAGGGCGCGGCCATGATGACCGACACGACAATGGAAGAACGCGTCCTCGGCGCCGCCTGGCCCGGCATGTTCAACCGCTCGCTCGCCGAAGCCATGGGCCGCAACATCTCAGCCGTCGGCATGCCCAAATGGAGCGAAGACGATCAGACGATGGCCCGCGCCGCCCAGAAGGAGCTTGGCGTCAAGGAGTCCGGCCTCAAGACCGAACCCCAGGGCGTCCGCGACGGCAATCAGGGCGAACGCAGCTATGGCTCCGACGACATCGCCGAGGTCGGCTGGAACGTCCCTACCGTCGTCCTGCGCTACCCCGGCAACATCCCAGGCATGATCGGCCACCACTGGTCAGCCGGCATCGCCATGGCCACCCCCATCGCCCACAAGGGCACCACCGCCGGCGCCGCCGCCCAGGCCATGACGGTCCTCGACCTCATGCTCGACCCCTCCCTCCTCGCCGAGGCGAAGAAGTTCTTTGCCGAACAGACCCGCGAGACGAAGTGGAAATCCCTCATCCCCCTCGAAACCAAGCCGCCCACTTACCTCAACCGCGAACGCCAGCAGCGCTACCGCCCCGCGCTCGAAAAGCTCTACTACGACCCGTCGCGCTTCTCCACTTACCTCGAACAACTGGGCGTCACCTACCCGACTGTCAAGAAATAAGAGACCCGCGCATCCGTTGATATACTCGCCTCGTGACCCTGACGCGTCTGGCCGCATGCGCGGCCCTTTTCGCCATGCCCTGCCTCGCTGAACTCGCAATCGTCGATGCCAACGGCCGCCTCGCAGCCATGCTCTATCGCGGCCAGGACGCCCAGATCCGCACCGATCTCGTCCTGCCATCCAAAGGCTGGGCCAAGACCGTCGGCCTGTCATCAGCCGAAGGCATGACAGTCACCCGCGGCGACGAATCCGTTTACCAGGGCCGCCTCGCCCTCGACGCCACCCAAAAACTCCAATTCACCCAGCGCATCTCTGAAATCGACAGCAGGGTCCGCATCACAGTCGCCTACACAGCCCTCGCCGAA
Organism: Bryobacteraceae bacterium; assembly: GCA_014860455.1. GTDB lineage: Bacteria > Acidobacteriota > Terriglobia > Bryobacterales > Bryobacteraceae > PNKE01. Next base: position 57,965 of record JACZJQ010000098.1, read on the forward strand.
CTCGCCGCCGAAGGTCTCTACTTCCGTGTCAACATCCCCTGGCGCGAGTTCAACTCAGGCACCGCGGAAATCGGCGGCCGCACCGTCACCCTGCCCACCGAACTGCCCGCCAACGTCAACCTGCTCTACAACGCCTCGGCCACTGAACTCCGCGCCATGAGCCCCGCCGGAGACCTCTGGTGGTCGGCCACGATGAACGCCGCCCTGCCCGTCAACCTACAAGACAAATCCACAGAATCGCCCAAAGCTTTCACCTACTGGATCTACCTCCACCGCGGCACGCTGCCCTCCGGCACGCAAGGCTCGTTCACAATCGACCTCGCCATCGACGGCATCCCCGACACCACCTCCGCCGCCCTCTCCATCGAACCCGAATCCTCGCGCTACCTCTTCCACGGCTTCGGCGGTAACTACGCCTTCCAGATCGAATCCCCCGTCACCGCTTACACCCTCGAGCACATCAATTCCCGCTGGGCCCGCACCGAAATCACCCTCGTCGACTGGGAACCCGAAAACGAAAACTCCTCCACCGCCGACACCGACTACGGCCGCTTCATCGAGAACGATAAGCCCGGCTCGCGCCTCCGCCACGAGTTCGAACTCATGCGGACGCTCAAGCGGAAAGGCATCCCCTTCGCCGCCTCCGTCTGGCGTCTGCCGGAATGGATGCTCGCCGACCGCGCCACCAAAGGCCCCAACGATCGCCAGCGCATCATCGATCCCGCGATGTTCGACGAGCTGATCGAATCCCTCACCGCCTACATCCTCTATGCCCGCGACTTTTACGGCGTCGAGCCGGACCTCTTCTCATTCAACGAGCCCGACCTCGGCATCCGCATCCTGCTCACCCCCGAAGAGCACCGAGACGCCGTCCGCCGCATCGGCTCGCACTTTGCGTCCATGGGCCTCAGCACCAAAATGCTGCTCGGCGACACCAGCCATGCCCGTGGCACCCACGAGTACGTCCTGCCCGCCGCCGAAGATCCCGAAGCCCTCCAGTACGCCGGCGCCATCTCTTTCCACTCGTGGAACGGCGCATCGCCCGAGCAGTATCAGGCCTGGGCCGATCTCGCCGAACGCCTCGGCCTCCCGCTCCTGGTCGCCGAACTCGGCACCGACCCCAGCGGCTGGCAGGGCCGCGCCTACGACTCCTACTGGTACGGCATCAACGAGCTTCAGCTCTATCAGGACATCCTCACACACGCCCGCCCGCAAGGCACCATGTACTGGGAGTTCACCGCCGATTATTCCCTGGTCCGCCTTCAAGGTGATGAGATCATCCCCACGGGCCGCTTCTGGCTCACCAAACAGCTCTCCAACCTGACTCCGCCCATGTCCACCGCCCTGGCCTCGGCATCGAGCCACGACAAGGTCATGGTCACCGCCTTCCGCGCCGGCGATGTTTACACGATCCACATCGCCAACATCTCCGCCGCCCGCGACGCCGTCCTCACCGGCCTGCCCGCCGAGATCGCATCCTGGCGCGCCGTCCTCACCACCGAGGACTCGGGCTTCAAGGAACTCGATCCCCTCACCCCCGCCGATGGCAGCCTCTCTTTGCAGCTCCCTGCCCGCTCACTGCTGACCCTGACGAATCTGCCCGTGCCGCAAGCAGAGCCCGTCCCGCCTACCCCTTGACCACCAGGTTCAGCATCTTGCCCTGCACATAGATCGCCTTGACGACAGTCTTGCCCGCCGTGTGCGCCTGCACGTTGGCATCGGCCAGCGCAGCAGCCTTCACCTCGTCTTCCGACGACCCGTGCGGCACCGACACCCTGGCCCGCAGCTTGCCGTTCACCTGCACCGGGATCTCCAGCGCCTCCTCCATGGCCAGTTCGTCTGACCACTTCGGCCACGCCTGCTTGAACACAGGACCCGTGCGCCCCATCAGTTGCCACAACTCCTCGGCCGCGAACGGAGCAAACGGCGCGATCATCAGCGTCACCTTCTCGGCGCACTCCTTGCGCACCGCCGGCGACAGCCCCGGCTCGGCCGCCAGCAATTCGTTCATCATCTCCATCAGAGCCGCAATCGACGTGTTGAAATGCCACCGGTTGTCGAAATCGTGCGTGATCTTGCGGATCGTCTGATGGACTTTCCGCAGCGCCTTGGCATCGGTCTCGCCCGACCCCTCGCCGCCGTCCATGTTCCGCGTCACCCACCGGAACAGCCGTGAAAGGAACCGGTACTGACCCTCCACCGACGATTCGTTCCAGTCGATATTCTTCTCCGGCGGACCCGCGAACAGCGTGAACAGCCGGCTCGTATCGGCGCCGTACTTGATCACCATCTCGTCCGGATCCACGATGTTGCCCTTCGACTTCGACATCGTCTGCCCGTTCAACTGCACCATGCCTTGCGTGAACAGGTTTTTGAACGGCTCGTCCACCGCCACCAGACCGATGTCGCGCAGGAACTTGCACCAGAACCGCGCATACAGCAAATGCAGGATCGCGTGCGTCACGCCGCCGATGTACTGGTCCACGCCGAACCACGGCTTCACCGTCGCCGCGTCAAACGGCAGGGATTCGTTCTTCGGATCGACATACCGCAGGAAGTACCACGACGAATCGACGAACGTATCCATCGTGTCCGTCTCCCTCTGCGCGTCGGCCCCGCACTTCGGGCACGCCGTATTCACGAACGACGGCAACTGCGCCAGCGGCGACTTCCCCTTACCCGTAAACTCCACTTCCTTCGGCAGCACCACCGGCAGTTGGTCCTCCGGCACCGGCACGATGCCGCACGCCTTACAGTGGACCACCGGGATCGGCGTCCCCCAGTACCGCTGCCTTGAAACGCCCCAGTCCTTCAGGCGGTACGTGATCGCCGCCTTGCCGAAGCCCTGCTCCTCGGCCCGCGCCGCCATCCGCTTTCGCGCCTCGGCCGAATCCAACCCCGACCACTCGCCCGACGCTTCAACCACGCCATACTCGCAAAACGCCGTCTCCATCGTCGCGCCATCGTCCAGCACGCCATCCACGGGCCGGATCACCGGCCTGACATTGATGCCGTACTTCCGGCAAAACTCGAAATCGCGCTCGTCGTGCGCCGGCACGGCCATGATCGCGCCCGTCCCGTAGCCCCAAAGCACGAAGTTGCCCACCCACACCGGGATCTCCTCGCCAGAGTATGGGTTCACCGCTGTATGGCCTGTATCGAAGCCCTCTTTGACAAGCAGTTCAGGGTCTTTCCGGCCCTGGTCGTCGACCATCGCCTTCAGCTTCGCCGCCAGGTCGCCCGTGCAAAGCTCCCGCGACACGGGATGCTCCGGTGCCAGGATCAAGCACGTTGCGCCGTAGATCGTGTCCACGCGCGTGGTGAACACCCGCAATTTCTCGCCCGTCGTCTTCAGCGTGAAATCGATCTCGGCGCCCTCGCTGCGGCCGATCCAATTGCGCTGCATCGACAGCACCTGCGGCGGCCACCCGGCCTCGATCTGCGACATGTCGTCCAACAGTTGATCGGCATACGCCGTGATCCGCAGGAACCACTGCACCAGTTCCCGCTGCTCCACCGGCGTCGTCTCATGCCGCCAGCAGCAGCCCTCGACCACCTGTTCGTTCGCCAGCACCGTCGCGCACTCCGGGCACCAGTTCACCAGCGACGACTTGCGATACGCCAGCCCCCGTTCCAGCATCCTCAGGAAGATCCACTGGTTCCAGCGGTAATACTCCGGCTCGCAGGTCGAAATCTCGCGATCCCAGTCATAAGCGAAGCCCAGCCTCTGCAACTGCTTCTTCATGTGGGCGATATTGGACCGCGTCCAGTCGCCCGGATGCAGTCCGCGCTTGATCGCGGCGTTTTCGGCCGGCAACCCGAACGCATCCCATCCCATCGGGTGCAGCACATCGCAGCCCTTCATCCACATGTAGCGCGCCAGCGTGTCGCCGATCGAATAGTTGCGCACGTGGCCCATGTGCAGCACGCCCGAAGGGTACGGCAGCATCTCGAGCACGTAATAGCGCGGCTTCGAGCCGTCGTCGGCTGCCTTATAAAGGGAGGAGTCCTCCGCCCAGGCGGCGGACCACTTCAGTTCAATCGCTTCGTGGGTATACGGGGTTTCGGGCATGGCGTGTTTCGGGTGGCGCAGCACTGTCGCGCCCGGCCGCAAACATGCCTGTTCAAACGATCCGCGCGCGCGTCAACAGCGCACCCTCATTGTCTCACGCCGCGCCCGCGCGCCTCACCCCTTATTCAAGCCCCAGTGGCTTCGGCGGCGGCTTCGACGGATCGTCTTCCTTGGCTTGTTTCAACAACTCGTCGAACTTCGCCGACAACACGTCCTTCGAACTCTTCACCTGCTCGAACGACTTCTTAAACGCCGCCTCGCGCTCGGCCTGCGCGTTCTTCAACTTCTCCAAGCCCGTGCTGATGTCGTCGATCGTCTTCGGCCGCGGCTTCTCCTTGTGGCTCAGCACGGCCTTCACCGTCGCGTCCACCTTCAGCGTCGCTCCGCAGCACGGGCATTCCACTTCAAATTGATTGGCCATGGCTTTCAAGAGCTATTCTACGCCCTTGCCGCCGCGCGGTCAGTCTTCCACTCCCATCGCCCGCCTCAGTCCGTCCGCCAGTTCTCCGGGAAGCAGCACCGGACGCTCTGTCTCCAACGACACGCACACCGCCGTCACCCGCCCCCGCGCCACCGGCTTGCCGTCCTTCGACGCGTCGAAGTACAACGTGAACGCCGTCTCGCCCACCCGCTCAACGGTCACTTCCATATCCACCACGTCGTCATACCGAAGCGGCGCAACGAACTGCGCCTCCACATGCACCCTCGGAAACGACACCCCCTTGGCCTTCTCCACCGCCGAATACGGCAACCCTAGCGATCGCAGAAACTCGTCCTCGGCCGCCTCCATGAACCTGAACATCGCCGAGTAGTGAATCCGCCCCGTCGAATCCGTGTCCGAGAACCTCACCCTCAGACGCCACATGAACGCAGCCGGCATGGATCTATTTTGCGACAATCCGGCCCGAATCCGCGAGTGAAAATCCGGCCTGACCCGATAAATCGGCCCATCCGAGCTTGAGCCCGTCGGCTGAAGACAGCCCCTCCCCTGCGGATGGGCTCTCCACCTGCCGACCGGACACTCCGGCGGGACCGGATTTGCAGTCCGCGTCCGGCCCACATCACGACGGAGGCGGTGTTTCCTCCCGCCCCCGGTCGATCCGCGAAGCCAGTTCGCGGAGCAACCCCGCGCAATCTCCCCGGTAGGCGCTCCCATGCTGGCACGCCAGCACCGACGGTTCGAGGTCGGCAAGGCGTTCCAGTATCACTGCCGTATTTGTTGCGTGCGCGTAGTAGTCCAGCATGCCGCGCATCGTTTCGCTGGCGCTCAGCACCTCCGATTCGGTCACCGGCGGCATATCCGCTCCCGGTTGCGTGAACAGATCGCCGCAGAGCAGCGTTTTTGTGGACTGGTCGAATAGAATCCCGCAATCCCAACCATGCGGGACATGCGGCGTGTAGAGCCACTTCAGCCGCCGTCCGCCAATGGAAAACTCCTCTCCGTCCTTGAAGCCCCGCGCCGGCCGCGAGGCGAAGTCGTTGAGCGACGTCAGCACTCCGATCTCCGACCCGAACGGCGTCGCCTGGCTTGCTGCCCCCAGAAGATCGTTCATCGAGCCGAATTCGTCGCTCTCAAAGTGCGATCCGCCGATCCAGCCCAGTTTCCCAACCGGAATCACTGCGCTGATCGCCTCTGCCGTGATTGGAAACAGCATCCTCAAGCCCGTGTGGAACAGCAGCGGCTGTTCGTCAACGATCAGGTACGAATTGAACGTGAAACCTCCGGGCAGTATGTCCATCGGTGTCGAGATCCGGTAGATCCCATTCGCAACCTCGTCCACTCGCGTGCCCTGCTGGTTGTTCGTGATCATCTTTTACCGTCCTATCTGACCTGGGTCCGCTCAACCCTGCTGCGTGTCTGCGCTCGGCCCGTAAATACCCGGGACGCTGCCGCCCATCGGACGCAGATAAGTGCTCAACTGGCCCCGGTGGTGGACCGAATGCTTGATCGCCATCGCCAGAAAGACCACCGCCGGCGCCTGCATCATCCCCAAAAGGTCGATCACCTGAGTGAGTTTCTCCCCCGTCATCGCCCGCACCCGTGCCAGAGCAGCCGGCACTTTCTCCTTGTACCGGGCAATGGCATCGCTGGGGCTCATGATGCCGCAGGCGTCTGAATCGTCCGGAGGCGGGGTGAACACGCCGTTGGCGATCGAATTCAGCAGCCACTCGTCCTCCAGCGCAAGATGCCTCACCAGGCCCAGCGCGCTCTTCGCCTTCGGGTCCGGCCGGTAATCCAGGCCCTCGCCGGGAACCGCCTCCATCACGCGCATCGTCGTCGCCATCTCGGTTTCGAAATCGGCCGCCAAAAAATTGGCTACCGTCATGCTGTCGCTGAATCCCATCGGATCCTCCTCTATTTGTTCTGTTTGGTGCGGCACTCTACGAGTGCCCGGGCCGGTGAGTGCTGCGTTTGCCCGTTACTGATACCCGGATGTGTAACGAGCCGCCCCTCCGTTACACATAAAATGCATATGGATGGCACACGACCTGAGCGACGCTCAATTGGCGGACCGGATCTGCCAGGGCGACGGCCACGAAGCCGAGGCGGAACTGGTTCGCCGCATGGCGCCGCGCATCCGCCTCTACGGCCTCCGTCACCTGCGCGATGAGAGCGCAGCCGAGGATCTGATGCAGGATGTCCTCATCAATACGATTGAGGCTCTTCGGGCCGGCCGGCTCCGTGACCCCGAAAAGCTCGCCTCGTTCGTCCTGGGAACCTGCCGGATGACCGTCCTCGATCTGCGCCGCGGGGCCCAGCGCCGTGCCCAACTGCTCGAAACGTTCGGGGCTGATCTCCACTCAGCCGCTCGCCAACCCGAGCCGGCGCTGGATCGCGAACGCCTAGCGCACTGTGTGGAGAGCCTCAAGGAACGCGAACGTACTGTCATCGTGATGAGCTACTTCGACGAACAGACAGGCTCCGGCGTCGCATCCTTCCTGGGGCTGTCGGAAGCCAACGTCCGCGTCATCCGCCATCGTGCAGTGAACAACCTGCGAGAGTGCATGGGGGCCGCCGAATGAGTTGCCCCTCGCCTCTCGACGCCGCCACTCTCGCCGACTACTGGCTGGCCCTCCTCCCGGCCGCCGCCGAAGACTCCGTCGAACAACACCTGTTCGAGTGCGATCACTGCGGCGCACGTCTCCGGGAAGCCGTCTCGCTCGTGGACGGAATCCGGGCTCTGGCGCGGGAAGGATCGCTTCGAATGGTCGTAAGCCAGACCTTCCTCGAACGCGCAACCGCCGCGGGCCTCCGACTTCGGGAGTACGCCCCTGCCCCCGGCGGCAGCGTCCAATGCACCGTGACGGCGGAGGACGATCTCCTCATCGCCCGCTTGTCGGCCGACCTTCAAGGGGCCGGCCGTGTCGATCTCTGCCTTTGCGACGGCAACGGCGTTGAACAGCGCAGATCGGCCGACATTCCGTTCCGCCCCAACTCGGGCGTCGTCGTCTACCAGGAATCGATGGCATTCGCCAAGGCGGCTCCCACCAGCACGATGATCGTCCGCCTGGTCGCATTCGACGAGGCCGAAGGCGAGCGCCTCCTGGGCGAGTACACCTTCAACCACACCCGTTCTCTGCCCGGTCCCGGCGCCTGGTAGCCTGCGTCATTCCGGACCGGACCTCCAACAAGAAATACAATCAGACAGGAATGGCCGCCATGAAACTCCTCACCGCACTGTTTGCCCTCGCCTGCCTCGCCCCAGGCGCCGAATGGAAGAAACATACCGTCGCCACCGGCTTCCCCAATCAAACCGCCGTCGCGGCCGACGTCACCGGAGACGGCAAGCCCGACATCATCACGAACGACTATAAAAACACCATCCTCTTCGCCGCCCCCCAGTGGAGCCCCGTCGTCCTCCATACCGGCCTGCACCTCATCCACTCCGCCGTCATGGACGTCGACGGCGACGGCGACATGGACTTCATCGGCGTCTCCTACAACCCCGCCACCCTGTTCTGGCTCGAACGCCCCATCAATCCCCTCGCCGGCAACTGGCCCTTCCATCTGATCGACTCCACCGCCACCGGCGGCGTCAACGGCGTGCACGGACTCTACGTCCACGACATGAACGGCGACGGCAAGCCCGACCTGCTCGCCACCAGCGGCGCGCCCGCCGGCCCGTTCGCCAACTCCGTCGTCTGGTTCGAACGCCCCGCGAATCCCAAACTCCCCTGGATCCGCCACTGGGCCGCCCGCGGCGACGCCCCCGGCCTGAACCACTACGTCGGCGCCGGCGACGTCGATGGCGACCGCCGCGCCGACCTCGCCACCGCCGGCAAGGACGTCCCCGGCGGCAACTGGTTCGCCTGGTGGAGCCAGCCCGCCAAAGACGGCCCGTGGAAGAAAACCCTGCTCGCCGATAACCAACTCGGCGCCACCAACATCCTGATCGCCGACCTCAACGGCGACCGCAAACCCGACTTCGCCGCCTCCCGCGGCCACGGCAAAGGCGTCCTCTGGTTCGAAGCCCCATCCTGGCGCCTCCACGAAATCGACGCCGCCATCGCCGGACCCCACTCTCTCGCCGCCGCCGACATCGACCTCGACGGCGACATCGACCTCGCCACTTGCGCCAAGGACAGCAAGGAAGCCGTCTGGTACGAAAACAACGGCAAGGGCCGCTTCACCCGCAATCTGATCGGCTCGGATCAAGCCAGCTACGACATCCGGCTCATCGACATGGATGGTGACGGCGACCTCGACCTCGTCGGCTGCGGCGAGCAAAGCCGAAACGTCGTCTGGTACGAGAACCCCAAACGCTGATCCACCCCCTACGCTCCCGCGCCGTCCTCATCCGAACCGCGGGGATCGTCAAAGCCACAAGCGTCGGCGACCGGAAATCTCCTACCCGCCTCTTCTCCCAATAGAAAAGGAGCCCCGCTGCCGGGGCTCCCTCGTTCCATTCCCAGGATATCCGGCTAGGCCTGCTTCTTGCCCTGCTTCGCCACGGCTTCCATCGCCGCCTTCACCTTCTCCGGATCGCCCAGGTAGTACGACTTGATCGGCTTCAGATCCGCATCAAGCTCATACACCAGCGGCATCCCCGTCGGAATGTTCAGCTCGATGATATCGGCTTCGCTGACGTTGTCCAGGTACTTCACCAGCGCCCGCAGGCTGTTGCCGTGGGCGACAATCAGCACCCGCTTGCCCGACTTGATCACGGGAGCGATCTCGTCGTGCCACAGCGGCAGGAACCGCGCCACCGTGTCTTTCAGGCACTCGGTCAGCGGCAGTTCCTCGGCCGTCAGATCCGCATACCGCGGATCCTTGCCCGGATACCTCTCGTCGTCGGTGGTCAGCGGCGGCGGCGGAATGTCGTAGCTGCGGCGCCAGATCTTCACCTGGTCTTCGCCGTACTTGTCCGCCGTCTCGCCCTTGTTCAGGCCCTGCAACCCGCCGTAGTGGCGCTCGTTCAGCCGCCACGACCGCTTCACCGGAATCCACAACTGGTCCAGTTGCTCGGTCACCAGGTTGTAGGTCTTGATGGCCCGCTTCAGCAGAGACGTATAGCCGGTGTCGAAGACATACCCTTCGCGGCTCAATACCTGGCCGCCTTCGATGGCCTCGGCCACGCCCTTTTCGCTCAGGTCAACGTCGGTCCAACCGGTGAACCGGTTTTCTTTGTTCCAGGTGGATTCACCGTGGCGAATGAGTACAAGTTTGTACATGCGTTCTTCGCTCCCCTGTTACTGCTTGAACGCCTTGCGGCCCGCATACACGGCCGATGCGCCCAGTTCCTGCTCGATCCGCAGAAGTTGGTTGTACTTCGCCATGCGGTCGGTGCGCGATGCCGAGCCGGTCTTGATCTGTCCGCAACCCGTGGCCACGGCAAGGTCGGCAATGAAGGTGTCCTCGGTCTCGCCCGAACGGTGCGACGACATGCAGGTGTAGCCCGCCGCCGCGGCCATTTCCATTGCGTCCAGCGTCTCGGTCAGGCTGCCAATCTGGTTCACCTTGATCAGGATCGAATTCGCTACGCCCAGTTCGATGCCCTTGGCCAGGATCGCCGGGTTGGTCACAAACAGGTCGTCGCCCACAAGCTGGATCTTGCTGCCCAGCCGGTCGGTGATCTTCTTCCAGCCTTCCCAATCGAATTCGGCCATGCCGTCCTCGATCGACAGGATCGGATACTTCTCGCACCAGTCGGCCCAGAAGTCGATCATCTCGTCCGACGACAACTCCCGTTTGTCAGACTTCTTGAAGACATACTTCGACTTCGCGCGATCGTAGAACTCGCTCGCCGCCGGGTCCAGCGAAATCGAAATCTGCTCGCCGGGCTTGTAGCCGGCCTTCACGATCGCTTCCAGAATCACTTCCACCGCTTCGTCGTTCGACTTCAGGTTCGGCGCAAAGCCACCCTCGTCCCCAACGGCCGTCGAATACCCGCGGCCCTTCAGCACGGTCTTCAGGTTGTGGAATACCTCGGCGCCCATCCGGATCGCTTCGCTGAAGCACGCCGCGCCGTGCGGCGAAACCATGAACTCCTGGAAGTCAACGCTGTTGTCCGCATGCGCGCCGCCGTTGATGATGTTCATGTTCGGCACCGGCAGCACCCGCGCGTTCACGCCGCCCAGATACTTGTACAGCGGCAGACCAAACGCATCCGCGGCCGCCCGCGCCGACGCCATCGACACCGCCAGAATCGCGTTCGCGCCCAGCCGGCCCTTGTTCGGCGTGCCGTCCAGTTCCAGCATCTTGCCGTCGATCACCCGCTGCTCGCTGGCGTCCATGCCCAGCAATGCCGGCAGAATCTCGTCCTCGATGTTCGCCACGGCCTTGCGCACGCCCTTGCCCAGGTAACGCGCCTTGTCGCCGTCCCGAAGCTCAACGGCTTCGTTCTCGCCCGTCGATGCGCCCGACGGAACCGCCGCGCGGCCCATCGATCCGTTGCTCAGAAAAACGTCGGCTTCAACCGTGGGGTTGCCGCGGGAATCAAGAATCTCGCGCGATACGATGTCAACAATTTCAGTCATAAGTGCTTGCTCCGGGGGTTTCTTATCTACAACAGATGGCCAAGTCCTATTCTACAC
>JACZJQ010000099.1 GCA_014860455.1 Bryobacteraceae bacterium
CCCCGCGCCCTCCTTGCCGCCGCCCGTATTCTCCTGATTCCCCTCATCGCCCTGGCCCGCCTCGCAGCCTGGTTCGACGAACACCTCCTCCCCAACCGGCTCATTTCCACTTCAGCTTCCGGCCGCGTCGAGGCAAAAGCCCCCCCTGGAACTCCTCCGCCAGCGGGCGATTGAAGAGGACCCACGGAAACCAACTCGCGCTGGCTTGAGAACGATGACCGCGACGCTCGTCCAATCGAGGTGAATCGCATCAGGACCCCTGACTGACCCGATGGTGGTCCGCCGCTTCGCGTCGCGAGGAAGTCCCGGCTTGGTGCGGCGGGGTGAGGCGGTCCGGGGGACATACGCGGCCAAGGTCAAACGGGCGAACAAGTCAGGCGACGGGCCCGGCATGTTCCTCATCCTGACGACTCGACTGGGTCAATGCGAATGCGCGTGTGGTTCGACGGCGGCCAGGGTCAGGCGGCCCTGGAGGACTCCTTTGGTGGAGATGAGGCGGTCTGCAATGGCCTGGACCTCGGAGCGGGGGCCGCGCAGGACGATGATTTCGAGGCAGTGGTCGTGGTCGAGGTGGACGTGGAGGGTGGAAACGATGGCGTCGTGATGCTCGTGCTGGGCCTGGGTGAGTTTTTCGGCGAGCAGGCGGACGTGGTGGTCATAGACCATGGCAAGGGCGCCGACGACGGGCTGGGATGGGGACTCGATGAGGGTCTGGTTGAGTTCGGCGCGGATGAGGTCGCGGACGGCTTCGCTGCGGTTGGTGTATCCGCGCTGGGCGATCAACTGGTCGAAGGCTTCGAGCAGGTCTGAATCGATGGCGACGCCGACGCGGCAGAGTTCGCTCATAGATCACCTCCGGTTCGGGGCGGTTCAGTCCTCGATGAGAGAGGCCAGGCGGCGTTCGAGGGATTCGAGATCGCTGTCGCGGCCGTCGAGTTGTTTCTCAAGGCTGCGCAGGCGGTCGGCGAGGTGAAGCGCGGCGAGTACGGCAACGCGCCCGGTGTCGGCGCCGCCGCTACGGGCGGCGATCTGGCTCATCAGCTCGTCGACGTACTGGGCCAGGGCCTCGGTTTCGCCGGGTTCGCCGGACGAGCGCAGCGTGTAGGTCTGCTGGAGAATGCTCACGCGGACAAGCTTCTTGTCGGGTGAGTAGTCCACTGGTTGGTTGCCGCTCATGGTGGTCTATTCGTCGCCGAGCAGGTCCATCTGCTCCATTTGAGACAACAGGTTTTTCACCCGCGTTGCGGCTTCCCTCTGGCGGGTCCTCAAACCGTCGATCTGCTCGACCAGTTGAGCCGCCTCGGCGCGGGCGGTTTCGGCCTCCTGGCGTGCGGCGTCGCGCTGGGCGGCGGATTCGGCCAGTTCTTCTTCAAGTTGAGCGTTTCGATCCTTCAATCGATTGATCAGCGTGGCGGCCTGATCAACGCGCTTCTCCAGACGCTCAAGAATGCTCTCGTCTTCGTCGCGGATCGGATGCATGTTAAAAGACTACAACAGACACAAAACGGAAGTCCCGCGGGTGCGGAACTTCCGTTTGCGGTTCCATGTTTTCTGTTGCCTACGCCAGGGCGGCTTTGGCCTTGTCCACCAGCGTGGTGAACGAAGCCGGCTCGTTGGCGGCGATATCGGCCAGCATCTTGCGGTTCAGGTCGATGCCGGCGCGCTTCAGGCCGTTGATGAACTTCGAATAGCTCATGCCGTTGTTGCGGCAGCCGGCGTTGATGCGCAGGATGAAGAGGCGGCGGAATTCGCGCTTCTTGCGGCGGCGGCCGACGTAGGCGTATCCGAGCGCCTTTTCGACGGCCTCCTGGGCAGCGCGGTACAGCTTGCTCTTGGTTAGAAAATACCCTTTGGCGAGTCCTAGGGTTTTGCGCCGTGAATCCCGGCGGTTGGTAGATCGTTTAACTCTGGGCACGTTTGCTCCTTTCCATCTTCAAAACAGACCGCCCTATCCGGGCGGGTCCATCTGGCGGCGGCCCGGGCACGTGCCTGTGCTCCGGCGCGCTCGCCGTCGTCCCTGGTTTAGTAGGGGATCATCTCGCGCAGTTTGGCCTGATCGGCGGCGTCAGCCACCACCGACTGGTGCAGATTGCGCTTGCGCGACCGGCTCTTCGAGGTCAACAGGTGGCGGGCGTACGCCTTGTTGCGGACGACCTTGCCCGTGCCCGTCTTCTTGAAGCGCTTGGCAGCGCCCTTGTGGGTCTTCAGTTTAGGCATGATTGGATTCCTGAGCTGCCGCCGGTTGTCACGATCCGGCGGTTGGGATCTTTATGAATTGTACCATTGCGAACGGCTTGTCAGGGGATGTCCTGATAGGTCAGCTTGATATCGGCCTGGAAGCGGCTGTAGGACGAGTATCGCTGCTCTATCACCATCGCCCCGCCGCCATCTAACGGTTCTACGTTCCTGATTAGCGATATCAGCCAGGCGCCTTCCATCCACAACCAGTTAAACGACGTCAGGTTGCCCTTCGGCTGCATGTCCCAATCGATCAACTGCCGCATCTCAGCCTTCACGGGATGGCCGGTCGAGGTGTCCAGCCAGAGCCGTCCGGCCAGGATGCGGGTCCACAGGTTGCGGTTCCTCGGTTTGCGCGGCTTGCCGGCGGGTGCGACATCGAGGACCACCACCTCATGGCCGCCGATCACATCACGGCCGGCCACCTTCGCCGTGTGGGTTAGCGCCAGCGATTCGAGGTCGAACCTGAGCCGGTTGCGCTCTTCCTTGGCCGCTTCCCTGCGCCGCACCTCAAGAGGCGTACGCTTGCGGTACTGCTCGGCGCGCAGGAACCGGTCCTGTTCCTGCATGGCGTCGTCGATCGACAAAGGCTCACCGTTTTCGGCAACCAGCTTGTAGTAGTTCTCGCCCTCCAGGAAAGTGACCTCATAGGTTCGGTTGTAGAAAGTCTGCCGGGTGGACCGCACTTCGCGGTAGCGCACGGTATCTTCCTGGAAGATGAACTTCTCCGACTGGCCCCGGTTTCGTCGCGCGGCCTCGGCCAACCGCTTCAGCCACTGCGCACCATCAGCCTGAACGCCGGCCGCCGGAGGAGGCGGGAGCAGGAACAGGGCTAGGAACAGGCACAGCACGCGAGTCAATTGTAACGGAAGCCGGGCCGGGCGAAGAGTCTTTTTGCGCCGCGTCCTCATCTATACCAAAATAGAAAGTATCAATTCCAGCCCGGAGCGAGGGGACAAGGGATGAAAGGGAGAATGACGATGACACGAAGCCTGACTTGTATGATCCTGCTGGCCGGCGTCTGCGCGGCCGCCAACCGCCCTGTGACCGATCTGAAGGGCAGTTATGTGGAAGCCAGGACAGCCGATGTCTTCACCGGCCCCTGCTTCGCGAACTCCGAGGTGGAACTGGTCGGCAACCTGGCCGTCTTCGGCTGGCGCATCGAGCAGGGCCAGATGGAAGGCGTGAAACTGGACGGGTTGTCGGTTGTTGCGGCGGTGAAGGCGCGGTCGACGCTGGGCAACCAATTTGGCACGGCCTATCCTGTGAAATCCTACCTGATCGTCGACCAGAAGGCCTCAATCGAACAGCGGGCCGCGCTCGAGCGCTTTGCCCGGCGCATGGGCGGCGACCTGCTTCAGGATGTCGCCGGCATCGCTGCGATGCCGATCGAGTTCAAGGTGGAAGGCGATTCGATCCACGATGCGCGCGTGAGCCTGACGGCCGGCACGCTGGCAGCGGTCCGTACCCGAGCCATCCACTCCGGCGACCATATCTGTTCGAACGAAGAGACCTGGTATCCGCCACTCACCAAGCTAGACCACTCCATGGCGGCCTACACGTTGGACCACCGCTTCAACGGCACCTCCGACAAAGCGTTGAACGGCAGCTGGTGGAATCCGGAGAAGCGCAGCGCGTTTGTTGGCACGTTCCACCTGGCCGACTGATTCGCCGCGGGCGCGGGCGGTTCTTCCCGGAGGAAGGCCGCTTTGCTTTGCCCCATATTCGCCCTATTCGATCTGAAACTCCGGCTCTGCTAAAATGGACTGGGACCAGTTTCCCGGTTCATGCGCCTGCTCTTCATTCTCGTTCTGCTGGCCGCCGGACCCGCGGCGCTGGCGGCTGACCCCACCGCCGGGACATCGGCCGCATCCCAGCCGTTCTCGTTCAAGCGCAACGTCTCGATCACCTTACAGAGCGGATTCGCCGACACGTTCCAGTTGACCCTCGGCGGGATGTTCGGCGACGGGCCGGCGTGGCAGAACCGGGTGACTGTGACAGCCAGCGAGGTGCTGCGCAAGGGCGATTCGGTCAGTCTGTCGGGCTGGAACACGCACGACGCGCCTTCGCATGTGAACAGTTGGACGGCCGGGGTGAGCTATCGCACGCGAGTGATCGCAACACCCAAGCATCTGCTGTATCTCGCCGGGGGCGTGCAGCGGTGGCGTTTCCCATCCGTGATGTGCGGCGCGCAGGACTGGCTGGGCGCCTGGCAGTTGCAGTATCAGACGCGCGTCAAGCGGCTGCCGGTGATGCTGACGCAGGACTCCTGGACCATCTTCCATTCGCCGCTGAAGAAGGGTTCGCTGCTGCACACGCAGCTTTACACCGAACACTCGCTGGTCGAACGCCACGACTGGAAGCTCGCCCTGCGCCACGGCCCGCAGCATACGTATTCCTGGAACTTCTATGGCACCAACGGCCACCGGGTGATGCGCTACGCGGGATTCCTGCTGCTGTCCTGGCACAAGACGACGCTCGAAGCCGGATACCGGCAGCAGGTTGCGCTCCAGAAGCGCATCCCGGACAACCGTTACTGGTCTGTGCTGCTTTCGCGGACGTTCTGATCAGAGTAGGCGAAGCAGTTCAGTCTGGATCTCGCCGGTCACCTCGGCGGTGGTTTCGCCGCGGTAGACATTGACTTCGGAGCGGATGCCGAACTCAGGCAGGTAGATGCCCGGCTCAACCGAGAAGCAGGTGCCGGGCATCACGCGCCGTTCGTCGTGGGTCTCGTAGTTGTCCATATTGGCGCCGTTGCCATGGACCTCTTCGCCAATGGAATGGCCGGTGCGGTGGAAGAAGTAATCCGCATAGCCGGCTTGGGCGATGTGGCCGCGGGCGGCATCGTCCACCTGATAGCCGGCCAAATCACGGCCCTCGGCGGCGGCATCCTTCACCAGTTTGACGGCCGCGTCGCGGCTGCCGGCGACGATGCCAAAGACGTTCGTCATCGCCTCGGGCGGCGTCTCGCCGCAGTAGCCTGTCCAGGTGATGTCGTAATAGACCGCGCCGGGGCGGTCAAACTTCGCCCACAGGTCGATCAGCAGCAGGTCGCCCTTGCGGATCTCGGAGTGGCGCTGGGCGGAGGGCTCGTAATGCGGGTTGGAGGCGTTGGCATTGACGGCGACAATCGGCCCGTGGTCGGTGAACAGGCCGGCTGAGCGGAACGAGCTCAGGATGAAATCGTGGATCTCGATCTCGGTCACGCGCCGGCCCGCGGCCAGCGCCTCGGAGACATGTGCGAAGGCATAGCGGCGGATGGAATCCACCAGCACGCCGGCTTCCTTGTGAGAGCGGTAGGCATCCTGGCTCCAGCACGCTTCGAACATCTGCACCAGGTCGGCCGAGGTCGCCACTTCGACGCCCAATGAGCGCACCAGTTCGACGGTGCCGGCATCGATGTTGGAGACATATGGCACGGCGCAGTTGGGCGAATACTGCATGGCGATGCGCTTTTTGCCATCCAGCAGGCGCGCAAGTGCGGCCGTTTGTTCTTTCCAGCCGGCGTAGTGGATGATGGCTCCGGGCAGGGCCGCGAGCACGTCGGGCTCGATGCGGTGCGCCATGCCGACGGGCTCGCCTTCGGCCGGGACCAGGTAATACCAGCGCCGGCTCACCGTCTGCGCCGGTTCGAACCGCAGTACGCGGTAAGCGATCGGATCGCGCCGGTGATGGTCAAAGAAGAGCCAGCCGTCGAGGCCCTGCTCGCGGAGAGCATTCTGGATTTCAGCGATGCGCATGAGACTACTTTATCCCTTTCAAATGATTCGCTTCCGCTTCTCCGCCCGCGGGTGAGCCGGGCGGCGCGCGTCGCAGGCGGTAGAGCCTGGCGCCCCATTGGTCATGATCGGGCCTGGGGCTGTAGTGGCCGAAGTCGCGGATGGGTTGATAGCGTTGCCCGACAAACTCGATCACCTGCTGGTGTACCTCGACGCCGAACCACCTCACGCCGTATTCATCGAACGGGCGAGTGCAGACCAGCGCCCATTCAGCCGGGCTGGAATTGACCTGGTCGAGCAAGCGGCCGGTCCAATGGCCGGGAGCCGGCGAGCCGGGCAGCAACTGGTAGTAGCGGTAAGGGAATCCGGATCCGCTCAAATAAGCCAGACCCATGTCCTCGGGCATGATCCAGACCCGGTCGCCCCTCTGCCTGGCCCCGGACAGAAAGTCCAGCGTCTGCTGTACCGGCGCGGCGTCGTCGGCGGCGACCAGGATCGATCCTCTCTCGCTGCTCACCCGAACGAGTCCTCCGCGCCAGACGAACTCGCGGCCCGAGGTCCGGTTGGCGATGAGGCAGAGTAGCGCCGAGGCCAGCAGGATGGCTGCCGGGGCGGGACGGAACGGGCTGCGCGCGCGCTGCGAAACGAATTCGCCGGCGGCTTGGACCAGGGCAGCAGAGGCCATCACCATGGGGATTGTGAAGGGTACGAAGCCGTTCGCCATGTTGGCATCGCCAGCCGAACGTATCGAGACCATCACGGCCACCCCCGCTGCCAGGGCGACGTGGGCCGGGCTGGGCTGGCGGCGCCTGACGACGAGGATCGCCGCCGTGACACAGGCGCAGGCGACTGCCCAATACAGGGCCTCGGGCAGCACCCCATAACGCAGAGGCCTCATCGGAGCCCGGAACCAAAGCAGGACGCCCGCGGCGGCGGCGGCGGTCCAGGCGAGCCGTTCAGGGAGCCTGCTGAAGGCCAGCGCCGATCCGGCCCAGACCAGGATCCACCAGGCAGCGCCGTACGCAATGCCGGATGCCGCGGCGTTCCAGACGGCGGGGCGCAGCATAGCGCCTCCAAAGTGCCGGAAGAAATAGCTCTCCGGCGTCCAGTTGAAGTTGTCCTGAAAGAGAAACTCGTATCCCAGCCAGGCGGTCAGGCCCGCGTAAACCGCCGCCGCGGCAGCCGGGCCCACAGCGGCGATCGCCCATTGACGCCGGTCGAACCGGGCAGCATGAACGATGACAATCAGCAGGGCAGGCAAAACGAACTCGGCCTTGGTGAGAATGGCGAACGCTGCCAGCGCCGAAATCCAAGCCGTTGATCGCGCCTGGTCCAGTTTCAGGTCACGGCAGGCTAGCGCCAGCGCCGCCAGGACCGCCAGAGAGCCATAAACAGCGGCGTAGGAGTAAGGCACGACGGTATCGGAGAACCACGGCCGCATTCCAGCCGTGAGCCAGAACGCCGCCGGGACCCAGGCCAGCGGCGGCGCCGCGAACAACCTCGACATGCCGAAGACCAGCCCCGCACCCAGCAGAGTGATCGACAATCCAACCACGAAGAAGACTTCGATGCGGGATCCGGCCACCGCGACGATGGCGGCGTTCAGGTACGGCGCCGCCGGGCCGTAGTGATAGGCGAGGTCGCGGTAGAGGGTCTTGCCGGATGCGATCTCGACGGGCAACTGGAGTTCGCGGCCGTCATCGACGTGCGGATCCACCCATGCGCCCCATCCCATCACCGCCAGCACGAGCCACAACAAAGCCAGCAGCGCCAAGGCCAGCATGTCGTGACTCGGAGGCGAAGCAAGCCAGCCGTGGCGCAGGCTTTCGAAACCGCGCTGCGAATTCTGTATCCAGGTCACGCCAGTCACAGCCTCCGGAGGGCCGCCTCTCATTGGAAGGGCGGAGGTGGAAGGGCGCAGGGTCAGCCGCGGACCAGCCGCTCTCTCATCTGCATGTAGCTACGGACGGCGAAATCCAGCGGCGGCATCTTTTCAAAACCGGCCGCCTCCATCCGGGAATTCGATAGCGCCGAGAATTTCGGCCGTTTCGCCGCCGTACGGTACTCGCGCTCGCTTGTCGGCCGCAACTCGGGCTTCAGACCGGCCTCGGCGAAGATGATCCGGGCGTACTCGTACCAGGAGATCGGCGTGCCGCCACCGACATGATAGAGACCGGCCATCTTGCGTTCGGCCATGTCGGCCGTGCGCGCCGCCAGCGCCGGAGCGTAGGCCGGCGAGGCGACGTGATCGGCCACCACGCGGATCGTCTGGCCCGACGCCGCCAGCCGCAGCATCAGTTCGACAAAGTTACCTCGCGCCGTTCCCAGGCCGCCGGGACCGAAGACGCCGGAGGTGCGGATGATCAGGCAATCGTCCAGGTAGGCCTTGGCGTACAGCTCGCCGGCCAGCTTCGACACCGCGTAGGCGCCCATCGGGTGCGTCGGATCGGTTTCGACGTACGGACGGTCGGTCTTGCCGTCGAAGACATAGTCCGTCGAGAAGTGGATCAACCGGCTGCCGGACTGCCGGCAGGCCAGCGCAATGTTGCGCACCGCCAGGGCGTTCACCTGGAGCGCGGCGTGCGGCTCCTGCTCGGCAACGTCCACCTGGTTATAGGCGGCCGCGTTCACCACCACCTCGGGGTCGATTCGGGCGACGGCGGCCTCCACGGCAGCGGCGCTGGTGATGTCCACCTCGTCCCGGTCCCATCCTGCAACGGCCCAGCCGCGTCCAGCGAACTCGCGCATCAATTCCACGCCCAGCTGTCCGGCATTGCCGAAAATGATCACCTTTGCAGCCATACGTTCAGTACTATAGCGCGAATAGACAGCCGGCTGCGAGTGGCGACGAGCCATGCCGCGGGTTGACCGCCGGGGTTGTGGAGAGATGGGACAAATCCCGTCTGAATTGTATTTTTGCTTTTTTTTCGCCTGGAGACGGCTGAAAAATGTTGCAACTAGGTTACAATCGGTATGCGTCTAGAAAGTTACTGCCGTACGGAAAGGAGGTTTAGCGATGCCGACGACTGCAAATGCTGGTCAAGACCTGGGATTCAGGACAACCAAGCGGGTGAAGGTGGCGCTTGCCGCCCTGCTGACGGCTGCCCTGGTGATCAGCCTGGGTTTCGGGATTTACGACATGGTTCGGTCCTAGTCCCGGAAGCCAGTTTTTCTTCCACGCGCTCCGCCATCAGCGACTCCATCATCCTGCGGATGTCGCCCACACACTCAAGCACCTGCTCGAAGTGGATTCCAGCGACGTAGCTGCCGTCCTCAGAGCCGGCGCAGTGGACGCACTCGCCCAGATACATCGACTCGTCCCACTCCACCCGGACCGCCGCGCCGAGCGGGATCTGGATCTGTGTCCGCAGCCGGGCGCCGATGCCGGACAGTTCTTCAATGTGTGCCTGCTTGCCAGTCTCGGTTTCGCCGATCACCCAGAGTGTGGCCTCTTGCTCGACCTGATGGCGGTTCTCACGACGTCGCTCCATACCGCTCTTATCGGGCGGCGGGCGCGTGCGATGACGCTAAATCAGCGCGACACGGCGAAATAGAAGATGGCGCCGATAAGCGCGATTGCGGCAATCACCTCGCGAACCAGGCCGGCAGAGGCATCCCCGCCGAGCTCGCCTTGGCGCTGCCGCGCTACCCTGTCCACCCGGTCCTGGGCCGCGCGGTCGGCGATGATGATCGTCACCACCGAGCCGTCTTCGAACACCCGGCGCACCTTCGCCGGCGCCTCGTCGAGGGAGGCGTACACCTTGCTGCCCTTTCTGCCAGGCACGATCACCGCGCGGTGGACATAGACCTGGTCCGGCATGTCCTCACTCCTCTGCTTCAGTATGCAGCACCGACGCCGGTCCGGCCAGTCCGGCGCTGTCCATCACCACCTGGATGAAGCCCAGCCCGGCCTTTGAAAACGCCTTGTCCTTGCGGTACACCAGGCCGAGTTTGCGGATCAGCGGTTCCGGTTCGAGCGAGACCGTGGCCAGTTCCCCGGCCTCCACCCCTTCTTTGCAGTGCGACGCCGCCATGAACGACAAGCCCAGCCCGGCCAGGACGAAGCGCTTGATCATCTCGGTGGAATCCAGTTCCATGCTGATGTGAAGGCTGTCCTCCACCGGTTCCAGCCAGGCGTTCAGTTTCGCCCGCGTGGCGCCGGATTTCGGCAGCAGCAGCTGTTCGCCGGTGAGTTCATCGCAACGAACCGAAGCCCGCGACGCCAGCGGATGCGATGCCGGCGCCAGCAGTTTGATCTCATCGGTGTGCACCTGCACCACCTGGAGCTTTTTCTCCTGCACCGGAAGTTGGGTGAAGCCGAAGTCGGCCAGGTTGTCCATCACGGCCTCGACAACGTGCTTGCCGTAGCTGCGGTCGACCAGCAGTTGAACATTGGGGAAGAGTTTCTTATAGCCCGAAAACACGCGCGGCAGAACGTAGATGCAGGTGGCCTCGTTGGCGGCGATGATGAGTTCGCCGCGCGGCACTCGTTCCAGTTCGTTGATGGCGTTCTGCGACTGGCGGCGGAGGTCGAGGATCTTTTCGGCGTAGTCGGCGAAGATGCGGCCGGCCTGGGTGAGTTGGATGCGGGTGCCGAGGCGCTCGAACAGGGCGGTATTCACCTCCAACTCCAGTTGGCGAATCTGTGCGGAGATAGCGGGCTGGGTGCGGTAGCACGTCAGGGCAGCCTTGGAGAAGCTCTTCAGCCTGACAATTTCGAGAAACGTATGTAACTGGTCGAGATCCATCGTTCGATGTGGAGCCGGGTGCTTGCAAACAACGTGGGTTTTGCGGCTCTACCGAATCCAATAGTACCATCGACGGTATGACAGCGAAGGCTGCTCATATATGTTTCACGCCGATTGCGGCCATCTTTTTGGGCGCCTCCCCGGTGCAGGCCCAGAGACCGGCCGAGGTGGTCATCGTGGTCAACGACGCTTCGGCGCTGTCGCGCACCGTGGGCGAGTACTACGCCAGGGCCAGGCAGATTCCGGCCGGCCGGATCTGCCGCGTGAGGACGGCGGAGAGGGAGGAGATCGAACGCGCGGCGTATGAGTCCGAGATCGAGCGGCCCATCGCGCTCTGGCTGAACAGCAACGGACTCGTGGACAAGGCCCTCGTCCTGGCCACCACCGCCGGGCTGCCACTGAAGATCCGGGGCAGCTCCGGGACAGGGTCGACCGCGGCCAGCGTCGACAGCGAACTGGCGGCGCTCCACATGAAGCTGAAAGGCGTGAACGTCCCGCTGGCCGGACCACGCGCAAACCCGTTCTACGCCACGCGCAACAAGAGCTTCGCCCACCCTGCCTTCCCCATCTACATGGTGGCGAGGCTGGCCGGCTACAGCTTCGAGGATATCCGCGCCATGATCGACCGCGGGCTGCTGGCCGAAAACCGCGGCGTGGTGGTGCTGGACATGAAGGACGGCGGCCGCGACGGCGGCGACGAGTGGCTTCGGCGGGCGGCACGGAAACTGCCCCCGGAGCGGGTAGTGATGGATGAAACCAGCCGGGTGCTGTCAGGGGTGAAGGACGTGATCGGCTATGCGAGTTGGGGGTCGAATGACCCCAACCGCAAGACACGCACCGTCAAGCTGGGATGGCTGCCGGGGGCGGTCGTAACCGAATATGTCTCCACAAACGCCCGCACGTTTGCCGAACCGCCGCCGGAATGGAACATCGGCAGGTGGGGATTCCCGGCCGGGTTCTGGAGGGGATCGCCGCAATCGCTCACCGCCGACTGGATCCGCGCCGGCGCCACGGCCGCCACCGGACATGTCTATGAGCCCTACCTTGCTCAGTCGCCCCGGCCAGAGGAACTGTTCCTGGCCTACGTTGTCGAGGGGCGCACATTGGCCGAGAGCTTCTACCGGGCGATTCCGGCGGTGAGTTGGATGAACGTGCTGGCCGGCGATCCGCTGTGCCGGCTCAAACCGCCCGCATCACTTGGCCGGCGGTAGGATTTTGGCGTTCTTCGGGATTCTGAACAGCGACCCGTCCAGGTCGGGATTCAACCTCACCTGATCGGCGAACATCTCGAAGATGCGCTCGCCGTTACGCTCGCGGCGGAAGACCCAGGGCCACTGAACGCCTCCGCCGATGTCGCGGAACTTGGCGAACAGAGTGACCTCCTCCACCGGCAGCCCGGAAAGCGGATCTCGCCGGACCCACGACTGGCGGACGGGCAGATGCGTATGGGCGTCCAGCAGCACCAGCACCGCCCGGCCCTCCTGGTCGGCGATCTCGAGGCGGTCGACGGGCTGGTTCTGGTAAATATCGGTGCCTTTGGCGTCGTAGGCGATGCCGGGTTCATCGATCCGGGAGTGCAGGATGTAGAGGACATTGTGCAGCAGGCTCTCTTTCCAGCGCTTCAGCACTTCCTCGGTCTGCAGGCGCGCACCGCGGTAGGTGATCTCATGCGCCGCCGAGGGCGTGTAAAGATAGACGACGTCCTGGTCCTTGCCCAGCGCCTGGCGCTCGTGTAGACCGACGAAGTTGGCCGGCGCCGGTTCGGGCGCCATGTCGTAGAAGGTGCTGATGGTGGCGCGGGTGAGTCCCGAAAGGCGGCCGTGGTAGAACGAATACGCCCGGCCGCTTTCCACGCGGTGGTGCATGCGCCGGTAAGCCTCGCCGCCCAATGCCGCCAGCGCCTGCTGAGCCAATTTGCGGCCCTCGGCTGGCCGGAGCTGGGCAGATAGACCCAGGGGCAGGTAAGCGGCCAGGAACGCTCGTCGGTGGAATGTCATCGGCAATTGGGAACCCTTTCCATCATAGATGGGGGCAGCGCCCTGGATGTTTCAGCCATATCTTTCACGCCCCGCGGCTGCCCGAACAACGCGCCGACGATGTGCTGGCCAGCCGGCCGGAGTCACATCACATTCTTGACTTTTCTTGATAGTTGGTGTTGACAGGTCACGACTGTCTCATATATAAACGACAGTACGTTACCTTCGACCACGAAGGTTGAGGTTAGTGCCTAGCTCGCATCGAAAGGGGTCCAATTGAAGACCGCAAATATTCTCTTAGCAACCAGTCTGGCCTTATTTGCCGCAGTTCCAGCGGCCCTGGGCCAGGCCAATACGGGGACAATGCTTGGGACGGTCACTGACCCGTCGGGCGCCGTTGTGCCCGGGGCGAAGGTGAACCTGACCGAGCGGAACACCGGCGTGACGAGGTCGACCGAGACCACCGACGCCGGCTACTATGCGTTTCCGAACCTCACGCCTGGCGTCTACAGCGTCAACATCACGCAGCCTGGCTTCAAACAGGGCGTGCGGCAGGGCGTGGATGTTCTGGTGAATACCACTGTGCGCGTGGACATGGCGCTTCAAACCGGTGAGGTGACCGAGACGATCGAAGTCACAGCCGAAGCGGCACTGCTTCAGACCGACCGCACTGACACCGGCCGCCAGATCGAGACCCAGCAGTTGTCGGACATGCCGTTGGGCACCAACCGCAACTTCCAGAGCCTCATCAACCTGGTTCCCGGCACGACGCGCGTGTTCCGGCCACACTCGGTGTTCTTTAACGCTCAGGACAGCCTTTCGTCGCAGGTGAACGGCCAGTCGCGCATGGCGAACAACGTGCAGCTCGAAGGCATCGACAACAACCACCGCACCGGGTTGCTCACGGCGATGATCCCGCCGATCGAAGCGCTTCAGACGGTGGACATCACCACCAGCAACTATGAAGCGTCGCTCGGCAGGGCCGGCGGCGCGGTGACGAATGTGCTGCTGAAGTCCGGGACAAACGACCTGCACGGAAGCGCCTTCTGGTTCAACCGCGTCAGCGCCATGGCCGCGAAAGCGTTCCTGACCACCACCAAGCCGCTCACCGTCTACAACTACTTTGGCGGCACCATCGGCGGTCCAATCAAGAAGAACAAGACCTTCTTCTTCGGCGACTACCTCCGCGTGACCGATCACCGCGGCCAGACCGACCGCCTGACGATTCCATCCACAGCCTTTCGCGGAGGCGACTTCTCGTCGATGACGACGCTGATCTACGATCCGCTCACAGGCACGCCCACCGGCGCCAGCCGGACGCCGTTTGCCGGCAACCGCGTTCCCGACGCGCGCATTGGCGCGGTGCCCAGGAAGATCCTGGCCCTGCTGCCCGCGCCGATTTTGCCGGGAACCGGCATCAATTACGAATACAACTCGATGTTGACCAAGGACACCGACAGTTTCGACGTCAAAGTGGACCACAACATGACCGACAGCGACCGCTTCAGCGTGCGCTACAGCTTCCAGCGGCCGAAGGTGTTCGACCCGCCGTCGTTCGGCGCAGCCGGCGGTCCGCATGGCGGCGGCTTCCAGGGCAGCGGCATCCAGAAAGCCCAGAACGCCGCGGTCAACTACAGCAGGCTGTTCGGCAGCGCACTGATCGGAGAGTTCCGCCTGGGCGTGAACCGCTACAGAAATGACGCCCAGCAGGTGGACTACGGCACCAACGCCAGCGAACAGATCGGCATCCCGGGCGTCAATCTGGACGAATGGACAAGCGGCCTGGCGTCGGTCGACATCACCGGCTTCTCGAATCCAGTGGTGGGTTATTCGGCTTCGCTGCCCTGGATCCGCTCGGAGACCAACTTCAACTTCGTAAACAACTGGACCAAAACCTGGGGCGCACACACCACCAAGTGGGGCGCCGACATCCGCCGCCTGCGCGACGACCTGCTTCAGACCCAGACGCAGAACCCGCGCGGCATCTTCCGCTTCCGACAGGGCCAGACCAGTTGCAGCGCCGATTGCGGCGCCGGCAACTCCACAACCGCCGGGTTCGCGAACGCTTTCGCCGCCTTCCTGCTGGACCGTCCGAACGACATCGGCCGCGATCTCGCCGTCGACTTCCCGGCTTGGAGACAGACTCAGTATTTCATGTACGTCCACGACAAGTGGCAGATCAACCCCAAGTTGACGCTGGATTTGGGGCTGCGGTGGGAGTTCTACCGTCCGGCCACCCCGCGCCTGAAAGGCGGGTTCTCGAACTATGACGCCGACCTCAACCAACTGTTCGTCGCCGGCATCGGCAGCAACCCGCTCAACATGGGCATGCAGCCGTGGCGTAAGAATTTCGCGCCGCGCATGGGCATGGCCTACCGCATGACTGAGAAGGACGTCTTCCGCGTCGGTTTCGGCTTCAGCTACATCCCGTTCGCCGACAACACCTACGCCTACAACTTCCCCATTAAGCAGAACAACACCTTCAACGCGCTGAACTCGTTCTCCCCCGCGATGCTGCCCGACGGGCGGATTGCTTCGCTGGCGAACGGCTTCCCGGCGCCGATTCCGGCCGTGGTTCCATCGAACGGGATCATCAGCAACCCGCAGAACCAGGTGTATGACGTCATCAACCTGAAGTTCCGCGAAGGCTATGTGCCGTCATGGAACATCGCCTACCAGCGCGCGCTGCCGAAGAACTTCATGTTCGAGGCCTCCTATGTCGGCAACCGCGGCGTGCGCATTCCGACGCCCTACAACCTGAACCCTGGTCTCGTGCTTGGCGCAGGGGCGGCTGGCCGGCCTTACTTCGCCAAGTTCGGCCGCAATGTGAACACCAACTTGCGCTTCGTTTCAGGCGACAGCGAATACAACTCGATGCAGGTGAAGCTCGACAAACGGTATTCGAACGGGTTCCTGATGACGACGGCCTACACCTGGGGCCGGGCCATGGCCAACTCCGGTGACGACAACGGCGGCCCTGCCTGGTACATCAACCCGGAACGCAACTGGGCGCGGGCCGGCTTCGACCGCCGCCAGACGTTTGTGCAGAGCTACATCTACGAACTGCCATTCGGCAGGGGACAACGCTGGATCAATTCCGGTCCAGGCGCGGCAATCCTTGGCGGCTGGCAACTGAACGGGATTCTGACGCTGATGAGCGGCAACGCCATCAACTTCAGCTCCACCGCCCCCAACAACGCTCCGGGCAACGCCCAGACGCCAAACGCCGTAGGCGAGTTCAGAGTCCTCGGCGGCATCAACGACACGCCCTGGTTCGACAAAGCGGCGTTCGTCGCCCCGGCGGCCAATACATTCGGCAACGTCGGCAGGAACGCGGCTTCGGGGCCGAACTTCTACAACCTCGACGCCTCGCTGTTCCGCACCATCACGATCACAGAGCGCTACAAGCTGGAGATACGCGCCGAAGCGTTCGCACTGCCGAACGCACCTCGCTGGCAACTCAACAACCCGAACACGAACGTCAACGATCCCAACTTCGGACTCGTCCGCGGCGCGGGCGGCAACCGTTCGATGCAGTTCGGCCTCAGGCTGATGTTCTGAGGATGAAAACGGCCGGGATCCGCGCCTCAAGAGGGCGCGAATCCCGGTCGTCCCGGAATCGACGGTTTTCACTGGCTGCGGCCTTCACTGGCCGCAGCATTTTTTGTACTTCTTGCCGCTGCCGCAGGGGCAGGGGTCGTTTCGGCCCGCCTTGACGGCCCCGTTCAGAGACTGGGGCTGAACGCCGGGCGCCACCAGCGCCGGATTCAGGTCCTGCGAATGGTCGTGGCCGCACTCGGAATGGTCGTGGTCTTCGTCGACGGGCGCGGCGTGAAAGATCGGATCATAGCCCTCGATCTCGAGCCGCCGGTCGAGGGCCTCGGTGACGATCTCCATCTCTTCCTGCGACAGGTTGCCGGCCTTCTTCTCGATCTCCTCGAGCAGCCGGTGCACCGATTTCGGCGTGATCTTCGCGTTCACCGACGAGGCGTAGGCGTAGAGGGCGTCTTGGCGCATCTCCTCGTCTGAGAACATCGGGATCATCTCGATGGCCAGCGCCGGGATGGGAAACGCGCCGACGCCGCGGACGGCCTGCAGACGCACCTCGCCGTCGGAATCGTGCAGCGCCGTGCGGAACGACGGGACGTAGATCTCCTCGCCGGAGCGCCACATCGCCTCCACTGCCGCGGCGCGCGTCGAAGTTTCGGAGAAGAACTTCAGCACATGGTTGCGGAAGGCCTCATCGGATGGCGCCTGCGCCAGGCCGACCAGCGCTGCGGTGCGCAGTTGACTGCCGGCCGACGGGTCGGCGACAGTCGCGGACAGCAGTTCGAGGACGCGCTTGTCCTCGATGCTCTCGCCCAGGGCGCGCATTGCGGCCTGTCGCACCTGCTCGTCAGGATCGCTCTGGGCGACTTCCAGCATGACCTCGACAAGCGGTTCCGGATACTGCGTGTCCATCAGGCTCATCGCCGCGTCGTGACGGTAGGCGGCTTCGGGACAGCGGAGGAACTCGATGATCTGCTGGTTGTCGAGGTAATCGAACAGCGGCGAGGCGGCTTCCGGGTATGTTGAGAGGATGTCCGGAGGCTCGACGGTGATGCGGGGTTCGGCCGCATCCAGGGTCTCAATGCAGTCTTTAAGCGCCTTGCGTTCCTCGGCGGCATCGGCGGGCAGAGCGTCAAGCGCGGCGCGGACAGCGGGCGCGAGCGACCGGTCGCCGTAGAGCCCGATCGACAGCGAACCTTCATACGGGTCGGCTGCGAGCGAGGCCAGCAACAGCTCGGCGACGCGCGGATGGCGGACTCCGGTTGCAGCCAGCACGAACACGATGTCGGCGGCGTCTTCCGGGGGCAGGGAATCGTGGAGTTCGAGCAGCGGATCAACGGCGGCGTCGCCCAGCGCGGCAAGCGCCTCCACCAGTTCGTCGGCGACATCGGTCGGGTCCTCGAGCAGCAGCGAGAGATAGAACGGGATGGCCGCTGGCGCGTTCAGTGCGCGATAGAGGTCAAAGACCTGATCGGTGAGGTCCACCAGGCGGTCAGGATCCGGCTTGGAGACCAGGATGTCCAGGGCGGGCAGGGTGGCTTCGGGCCGCGCGAGCAGCGAGCCGATCAGGCGCTGGTCGAGCCCGATCAGGCCCTGTTCGGCGTGACGCAGGAGTTCAATTGGCGGGGTGGTGCCGTACTGGCTGGGCAGGATCATCGGAATCTCGATTCGCAAAGGAAAAGGCCCTGTTAAGGCTCAACGCCTGTCAGGGCCTTTCGGGTGTCATGGCAGCAGAGCGGCCCGGTTTAGGCCGGCTCTTCTTCCCGGTTGACGACGACGGTGACCGTGGCCACCACGTCGCGATGCAGTTTGATGTTCACCTTGTGTTCGCCGAGGGTCTTGAGCGGGTGTTCGAGATCGATCTTGCGGCGGTCGATCGTGTAGCCCTGCTTGTCGAGCATTTCGGCGAGGTCCTTCGAGGTGACCGAACCGAACAGGACATCCTGCTCGCCGGCTTTCTGGATGGTGGTAAGAGTGACGGCCGAGAGCAGGTTGGCGAGTTCCTGGGCCTGGGCTGCTTCCTTGGCCTCGCGGCGTAAGGCGGCCTGGCGTTCCTGTTCGACGATCTTCTTGTTGGCTTCCGTGGCTGCAACGGCGAGACGCCGGGGCAGCAGGAAGTTGCGGGCGTAACCGGCGGCGACTTTCACCACCTGGCCGCGGATGCCGAGCTTTTCAATGTCTTCGCGGAGAATGACTTCCATGATTGTTCTGTCTCCTTGCCTACGCGCCCGTGGTGAAGGGCAGCAGGGCGATGTTGCGCGCCTGCTTGACGGCTTCCGACAGCCGGCGCTGATGTGGTGCGCAGACGCCGGACAGGCGGCGCGGGACGATTTTGCCTTTCTCCGTGATGAAAGCGGAGAGCATGCGGACGTCCTTGTAGTTGATGTCGTCGATCTTCTCGACGCAGAACCGGCACACCTTGCGGCGCCGGAAATACTGCTTCTTGCCAGTGGCAATCGCCTTGTCTCCGCCGGTCGGCCTTTGGGAAGCGGCGACGGGGCGTCCACCTTTGTGTTCAGCCATGGGTGTTTCCTTTCTTCCTTTCTGCCTTTAGGACTCGGACTCGACTTCAGCAACAGGCGCGGCGGCTTCGGGTTCGGCCGGAGCCGGCGCCGGGGCACCGGGCACACCCGGCATCGCAACCGGTGCGCCTGGGGCGGGCGAAGCCGGCATGGCGGGAGCGGCGGAGACCGGCGAGGGCGCCGGACGGCGCTTGGCGCGCTTCTCGCGGGCCTTGCGGCGCTTCTCGATCTTCTTCATCCGCTCGTCGACGCGCACGGTGATGAACTTCATCACCATGTCGGTCATCCTCATGCGGCGTTCGACTTCCTTGGCGACATCGGCGCCGGCGTTGAACACGATCAAAACGTAGAAGCCTTCCGAGCGCTTCTCAACGCGGTAAGCCAGCCTGCGGACGCCCCACTTATCCACTTTTTCGACCGTCCCGCCGGCGGCGGTAATGGTGGAGGAAATCTGCTCGACGTAGGCGTCGATCTCTTCCTCAGTGGCATCGGGACGAACGATGAACAGTTCTTCGTAGACTCTCATTGTTCCTCTTTCCTAGCGCCCGGAGCGCGGCGGTTGTGAGCCGCCATGGCCTTGTCGACGCCCCCGGCGATTATGGATTCAACAGCATCGGCCGCCTGGCCGATGAAGGAATCCAATTCCTTCTTTTGCCCGCCCTTGAATTGAGCGAGCACGAACTTCGCACCATCCCGGACCTCGTGGCCGGGATGAATTCCCATCCTGACCCTCGGAAACGTCTGCGTTCCCAGGCAGCGTATGACGTCCTCGACGCCATGATGGCCGCCCGCGGAGCCGTCCGGCCGGATCCGGATTGTGCCCCAGGGTAGATCCAGGTCGTCATAAACCAGGACCACGCGCTCCGGAGCGAAACCATACTTGCCCGCCAAACCGTTGACCGACTCGCCCGACAGGTTCATGTAGGTCTGAGGCTGGGCCAGCAAAACCCGTTTGCCTTCCAATACCGCCACACCCACCAGGGCGCGGCACTCAAAACGCGACAGCCGCGCCTGAGCCCGTCCGGCCAGCAGGTTGACGGTGAGAAACCCCAGGTTATGGGGCGTATTCTCGTATTCCGGCCCGGGGTTACCGAGTCCGGCGACGAGATACTCCGCTTCCGCCATCCTGCTGACCTTCCGGCGACATTACCACTCGGCCTACTTGCCCTTCTTGGGCGCTTCGGCTTCAGCTTCCTTCTTGCCCTTCTTGGCGACCTCGGGCTCAGCCTTTGAGCCAGCAGCGTCCTCGGCTTCCGCCGCGGCGCCGCCGCGGGCGGCGACAACGTGAGCGATCACCTTTTCAGGCGCAGTGAGCAACTTCATGCTGCCCGACAACGGGATGTCCTGCGCGCGCAGGTTCATCCCCATCATCAACTCGGTGACATCCAGGGTGAACGACTCAGGAATATCGTCCGGAAGGCACTCGATCTCAACGTCGCGTGAGATGTTTTCGAACAACCCGCCCTGCTGCTTGACGCCCTTGGCATCGCCGATGGTGTGCACCGGGATCCTCACTTTGATGCGCTTGCTCATGTCGATGCGAAGCATGTCGATGTGCAGCAGTTTGCCCTTGACAGGGTGATACTGCCAGGCGGTGATCAGCACCGGTTCGGTCTCCCCGCCTTCAATGTTGAGATCAAAGATCGTGTTGTGACCTGAGCCGGAAAGCAGGATCTTGTTGATCTCCTTGGGGCTGACCGTCAGCGGGACGGAGTCCTTACCGACGCCGTAAACCACCGCCGGGATCTTATCTTCGAGCCGGAGCCGCCGGTTGACGTTTTTGCCCCGTCCAGAACGGGGCGTGGCGGCTACGGTGATGTCCTTCCTCATGTTTCGCTCCTAAACTTAGACAAACAAGGAACTAACGCTTGTTTCCTCGTGGATGCTCTGGATGGCGCGGGCCAGAAGCCTGGCGACCGAGAGCACCCTGATTTTCGTGCAGGCCGCGGCGTCGGGCCGCAGCGGAATGGAATCTGTAAAAACGACCTCTTTGATGCGGCTGGCCGTAATGCGCTCAACCGCCGGACCCGACAGCACGGCATGGGTGGCGCAGGCGCTCACCGTCCGGGCTCCGGCGCTGAGCAGGGCTTCGGATGCCTTCACCAAAGTACCCGCGGTGTCGATCAGGTCGTCGACGACGAGACAGTCGTGGTCGGCCACATCGCCGATGATGTGCATGACCTCGGCCACGTTGGGCTGGTCGCGCCGTTTGTCGATGATGGCCAGCGGAGTTTCGAGCCTTTTGGCCAGAGCCCGGGCCCTCTCCACGCCGCCGGCGTCGGGCGACACCACGGTGGTCTGATCCAGGCCGTTGGACTTGAAATAGTCGATCATCACCGGGGCGGAGAAAAGGTGGTCGACCGGGATATCGAAGAAGCCCTGGATCTGGGCGGCATGAAGGTCGAGCGACAGGATGCGGTCGGCGCCAGCGCTTTCCAGCATCGAGGCGACGACTTTGGCCGAAATCGGCACCCGCGACCGGTCTTTGCGGTCCTGACGGGCGTAGCCGTAATAGGGCAGCACGGCGGTGATGCGGTGTGCCGAGGCGCGCTTGAGGGCGTCAATCATGAAGATCAACTCCATCAGGTGGCGGTCGGCGGGGGTGCAGGTGGGTTGAACGACGAAGACGTCGGCGCCGCGGACATTGGCCTCGATCTGGACCCAGATCTCGCCGTCGGAGAAGGCCTTGACGGTGGCGTTGCCCTGGAGCACGCCCATCTCATGGCAGATGGACTGCGCCAGCGCCCTGTTGGCGTTGCCGGAAAGAACAATCAGGCGATGTGGTCTCATCTCAAATGGCGGCTCAGAGGCGGCCAGGTCCCTTCGATCGCATGTTCACGCAAACTCGCCGACCAACGCGCACGGTACTGCCGGCGCGTCAGCATTCTCGTCGAGAAAACTGTGAGAGATTCCGAACGAAACCGCGGAAGGGCTCCCTGAAGCCTGGCCTGGTTTGGAAACACCCCGAAGAGTGCTGCGCCGCTGCCGGAGAGTCGAGCAACATGCGCCCCAGACCGCTCGAGTTTTCTCAGCCACCGCTCAAGCTCCGGATGAAGCCCAAAGACGGCCGCCTCGAAATCGTTGCCGGAGCCGGACACAAGATCCTCGCTCCAGACAAACGACTGGAAAACATTTAGTTTAGGCGGTTCGGAGAGCGAAGTCAACGCGGGCCGCTGAAGCAGCCGGTAGGCCTCCGGCGTCGACACATGGACATGGGGGGCGACAACCAGCACGGGCATGGGTTTGGGCTCGGGCAGGGGGTAGAGTTCCTCGCCGCGGCCGATGCCCAGCGCCGTGCCTCCGGTGAGGAAAAACGCCACATCCGAGCCAAGCCGTCCGCCTAAGTCCATCAAATCAGAGAGGCTTGCCCGTTTACCAGTGAGCGCCGGCAGCGCCAGCAGCACGGCCGTGGCGTCCGACGATCCGCCGCCCAACCCGGCGCCCGACGGGATTCGCTTGGTCAGTTTCATGACTAGCGCACCGCGCACCTTGTAGTGCTCGGCGAACAGTCGGGCGGCGCGGGTGACGAGGTTGTCATCGAGCGCCATTGGATCGTCGAGCGCAATCGACAACCCGCGGCCCGGCGTATAGGAGATGTCCAGAGTGTCGGCCAAGCCTATGGTCTGGAAGACGGTGCGCAGTTCGTGGTAGCCGTCCGGGCGCTTGCCGAGCACCCGTAGGCTCAGATTGACTTTTGCATACGCCCGGACGCGGGCCGATCTCGGTTCCACGGCCTAGTAGTGCAGCAGGGAAACGATCTCGCGCCCTGCCAGTTTTTCGCGGCCGTTGAGAAAGTCGAGTTCGATCAGAAACGCCAGTGCGGCCACCTTGCCGCCGAGCATTTCGACGAGTTCGGCGGTGGCGGCGGCAGTGCCGCCGGTGGCCAGCACGTCGTCGAGAATCAGCACGTTCTGGCCGGCCGTGATGGCGTCCTTATGCAGATGCAGTGCGTCCTTGCCGTATTCGAGGCCATAGCTGACGCTGATGGTCTCGGCTGGCAGTTTGCCGGGCTTGCGGAAAGGCACCAGCGAGACGCCGAGCTTGTAGGCCAGCGCGCCGCCAAACAGGAAGCCGCGCGATTCGGCGGCGGCCAAGACGTCGATGCCGGAGGCGGCGAAGCGCTCGGTGAGGGCATCGATGACGCGGCGGAAGCCGGCGGGGTCCTTCAACAGTGTGGTGATGTCGTAGAAATTGATGCCGGGTTTGGGGAAGTCAGGGACTTCACGGATGAGTTGCTTCAGGTCGTCCACGTGGAGATTTCCGTTTCGAGAATGTTGGGGGGAACCCTCATGATTCTAGCAGACGGCCGGTGATGGACAACCCGCCCGCCGGGCGTGGTTTTACGGGACAATGGTGATCTGAGGAGGGTTCAAAGCAATGTCATTACTCGATAACCTGGCCGGCGGCCTGATGGGAGGCGGCGGCGACAGCCCGGTGAACGCGGTGCTGGAGATGGTCCAGAAATACCCTGGCGGGATCTCCGGGCTGGTGAGCGCGTTCCAGGAGAAGGGCCTCGGCGAAGTGGCCTCGTCGTGGGTGGGCACAGGCGCCAACCTGCCAGTGTCGGCTTCGCAGATCAGTTCGGTTCTTGGCGACGGCCCGCTGGCCGATATTGCCTCGAAACTCGGCGGCAACGCCAGCGGGCAACTGGCCAGCCTGCTGCCTCAGGTGATCGACAAGCTCACGCCCGGCGGCGAGGTGGACGAAGGCGCGCTGGGCAAGGGCATGGACCTGCTGAAGGGGCTGATGGGTTAGCTACTCGCATATGGCCGAATCCGAGTCCACTTCCATCCAACAGCGCTTTGGGCCGGCGACGCCGATCCTGCCGGTCCGGTCGCTGGAGGCCAGCGTTGACTATTATGTTCAGATCCTGGGATTCCAGTTGGACTTTCTCGGGCCCGGCGCCTTCGCCTCGGTCTCGCGCGGCGGATGCACACTGTTCCTCTGCCAAGGGGACCAAGGCCACACAGGTACGTGGGCCTGGATCGGGGTCGCCGACGCCGCCGCGCTTTGGGAGCAGTTCCGCCTGTGCGGCGCGCGTCTCCGGCAGGCGCCGACGAATCACCCTTGGGCGCTGGAGATCCAGATCGAGGATCTCGATGGCAACGTGCTGCGTTTCGGTTCCGGCCCCATTGCCAGCCAACCCTACGGAGAGTGGATGGACATGAACGGCCGGCTCTGGAAGCGGGAAGATGGCTGAACCGCGTGGCCGGCATCAGGGCCGGCAACCAGGTAAGGGCTGGTGAAGGATTGAGGGGCGGCTTCCCGTTGAGGAGGCCGCCCCTGATGTTTGCCGGAACCGATTGCTGGTTAGCTTTTAGCGATCTGCGTCAGGACGTAGGGCAGGATGCCGCCGGCGCGGAAGTAGTCTATTTCGCGGGGGGTGTCGATGCGGACCTTCACCTTGAAGGTCTTGC
Organism: Bryobacteraceae bacterium; assembly: GCA_014860455.1. Classification (GTDB taxonomy): domain Bacteria; phylum Acidobacteriota; class Terriglobia; order Bryobacterales; family Bryobacteraceae; genus PNKE01. The sequence goes on from JACZJQ010000099.1 coordinate 24,170, forward strand.
CCGACGCCGAGACGGTGGCGATCTTGGAGCCGGATTCAAGCGCCTCGCGGACGCCCGAGACGTCGAAGGTCTCAAAGCCGGTGAGGCCGAGCGACTGGCGCGTCTGGCCGTCGACAAACTCGAGCGGCAGCACGCCCATGCCGACGAGGTTCGAGCGGTGGATGCGTTCGTAGCTTTCGGCGATGACGGCCTTGACGCCGAGCAGGGCGACGCCCTTGGCGGCCCAGTCGCGCGAGGAGCCCGAACCGTACTCCTTGCCGGCGATGATCATGAGCGGCGTGCCGGCAGCGCGGAATTCGACGGAGGCGTCGAAGATGGAGATCTTGTTTCCGCCCTGTTGCATGGCTGTCCAGCCGCCCTCGGTTCCGGGGGCGAGTTCGTTGCGCAAGCGGATGTTGGCAAGGGTGCCGCGCGTCATGACGTCGTCGTTGCCGCGGCGGGAGCCGTAGCTGTTGAAGTCGGAGGGTTTGACGCCGCGTTCGACCAGGAAACGCCCGGCGGGGGTGTCGGGTTTGAACGACCCGGCGGGCGAGATGTGGTCGGTGGTGATTGAATCGCCAAGCACAGCCAGGGCGCGCAGGCCGCTGATGTCTTCGATGGGCAGCGAAGGGTCGCGCATCGATTCAAAGTAGGGTGGGTGCTTGATGTAGGTGGATGCCGCGTCCCAGGCGAACGTCGCGCCTTCGGGCGTCTTCACCGATTGCCACATGGCGTCGCCTTCGAAGACCTTGCCATACTGCTGGGCGAACATTTCGGGCTTAACGCTGGCATTGACGGCGTCGAGGACTTCCTGGGTGGTGGGCCAGATGTCGTTGAGGAAGACGGGTTGGCCGTCGGAGCCGGTGCCGAGGGGTTCGGTGGTGAGGTCGATGTCGACGCGGCCGGCAATGGCATAGGCGACCACCAGGGGCGGGGAGGCGAGATAGTTGGCCCGCACCTGGGCGTTGACGCGGCCCTCGAAGTTGCGGTTTCCGGAGAGCACGCTGGCGACAACCAGCTTGTTCTCGGTCACGGCGGACGAAATGGGCTCAGGCAGCGGGCCGGAGTTGCCGATGCACGTCGTGCAGCCGTAGCCGACGAGGTGGAACTTCAGCTTTTCGAGATATGGCAGCAGGCCGGAGTGGACGAGGTAGTCGGTGACGACCTTGGAGCCGGGGGCGAGCGAGGTCTTCACCCAGGGCTTCACTTCGAGGCCCTTCTCGACGGCCTTCTTCGCGACGAGGCCTGCGCCCAGCATCACTGAGGGGTTCGAGGTATTGGTGCAGGAGGTGATGGCGGCGATGACGACGGCGCCGTCGGCGACAACAGGAGTCTCCCGCTTGGGTTCAGTGAGGACCGACTGGAAGTTGGGCTTCACCTCAGTCAGCGTCAGCCTGTCCTGCGGGCGCTTGGGACCGGCCATTGAGGCGACGACGTCGCCGAGGTCGAGTTCGAGCGAGTCGGAGAAGTGGGGCTCGGGCGAGTCCTTGGTGAGGAACATGCCCTGCTCCTTGTAATAGGCCTCGACGAGCGCGATGAGTTCGGCCGGGCGGTTGGACATGCGCAGGTAGGCGAGCGTCTGTTCATCGACGGGGAAGACGCCGATGGTGGCGCCGTATTCGGGGCCCATGTTGGCGATGGTGGCGCGGTCGGCGAGCGGCAGGTCCAGCACTCCGGGGCCATAGAATTCGACGAACTTGCCGACCACGCCCTTCTTGCGCAGCATCTGGACGACGGTGAGGACGAGGTCTGTCGCCGTCATGCCTTCACGGAGTTTGCCGTGGAGTTTGAAGCCGACCACCGGGGGCAGCAGCATGGATACGGGCTGGCCGAGCATGCAGGCCTCGGCTTCAATGCCGCCGACGCCCCAGCCGACAACGCCCAGGCCGTTGATCATCGTCGTGTGCGAATCGGTGCCGACGACGGTGTCGGGATAGGCAAGCGTGCCCTCCGGCGTTTCCTTGGTGAAAACCACCGGGGCGAGGTATTCGAGATTCACCTGATGGACGATGCCGGTGCCGGGCGGCACGGCGCGGAAGTTGGTGAAGGCCTTCTGGGCCCAACGCAGCAGGCCATAGCGCTCGGCGTTGCGCTGGTATTCAAGCAGGACGTTGTGTTCGAAAGCCGTGGGGGTGCCGAATTCGTCGACCTGGACTGAATGGTCGATGACGAGGTCGACGGGAATGAGCGGGTTAGCCTTCGACGGGTCGGCGCCCATCTTGCCCAGCGCGTCGCGCATGGCGGCGAGATCGACCACGCAGGGCACGCCGGTGAAGTCCTGGAGGATGACGCGGGCGGGCATGAACTGGATCTCCGCGGGCGTGACCGCGGTGTCCCACTTTGCGACATATTCGACGTCGGATTTGCGGACGACGACACCGTCCTCCTGGCGGAGCAGGTTTTCGATGAGGACCTTGATCGAGTAGGGGACGCGGTCGAGGTTGAAGCCGGCCCCGGCGAGTTTCTTCAGGGAGTGGATGCGGTACTCGCGACCGTTGACGCGCAATGCGGACAGGGTGCCGAACGAATTGGAGGTGCTCATGGGACTCCTTGTATTCTAACGCGGAGCCCCGGACGGCGGGGCACCGGGGAATCAGGCGTGAGTGAGCAGCGGGAGTGACAGCAGCCGGAGCAGGGAATAGTTGAATGGTGCTCCAATGGGGCTGAGGTCAGGCGGATTCGCGGAGCGAATCGTCGGTGGCGATGGCGCGGATGATCCGGGCGGACAGCGGGTTGAGCGTGGCGACGGCGCCGAGTTCGCGGAGCGATTGGGCGTTGCTGTAGGCGGGGGAGCGGTAGTCCGCGATCAGGCCGGTTTCGAAAGCAGACTTGAGTTCGGCGACTCCGTCTTCAACGGTCAGCCGGCATTCGAAGCCGAGTTGAGACTTGATCTTTTCGAACGACACCCGATAGTTCCGCCGATCCTCGTTTTCGATGTTCGCGACGACTGTTTCGGGGAAGTGATCGCGGATGATGGGTGTTTTTCGCTTGCATTTTTATTTTGGGCGCGGCGACGGCCAAGTTGTTGTTCCGGGGAGGCAAGGCATGATCGGGATTGAAGCTCCTTCGCGGCTGTTGCTGGGTCTGGTGACCGGCATTCTTTTTGGATTTTCTTTGCATAAGGGCGGCGTGTCCAAGTATGCCGTGATTACGGGGCAGTTTCTTCTGGGCGACTTCACCATGATGAAGATGATGATGACGGCCATCATCGTTGGGGGGGCGGGCGCGTACGCGATGCATGGGCTGGGCTGGGTCGATTTCACCATCAAACCGATGTTGCCGGGGGGCGTGATCATCGGCGCATTGGTCTTCGGGGTGGTGATGAACCGTGCTTGGATGCTGCCCAGGGACGGCGGTGGAGGCTTGCGCCGAGGGGCGCGGGACGCTTTGATGGGCGTGGCGGGGATGGTGGCGGGTTCGGTCGTCTATGCGGAGATTTTTCCCTGGTTGAAGGCGACCGTACTCAGTTGGCCGGACAAGGGGAAGATCACCTTGCCGGAGACGGTTGGCGCGCCCTGGTGGGTTCTGTTCGCCTTGCTGGCAGCGGGGGCCTGGCTGATGTTCTCGTGGTTGGATCGCAAAGGCCTTGACAAGGGCGGCGAAGCCTAGAAACCGGGTGCCCAGCGTTTGGAACTGGCGGGGCGACTCTGAAAGCAATTCGGTGCAAAATGGGGTTAATTTGGAGAGAAGATAGGGCGAAAACTGAACTAGCGACCGTTGGACGATCGACCTAGTTAAGTGGTTTGTAATCAATATTTTGAGGAGACCTGGAGAGGGAATTCGTTTTGAATTCGTTCCGAATGAATTATTTGGGGTTAAGTAGTTTTGGATCAGTAAGTTACGGGTGGTGGCAGGGAGGGGAACGTAGCCCCTCGGCTGTTTTCCTGCGACGAGGGCGCCGGCGCGGAGGCCCACTCGAAAGAATCTGCGAGGGCGCCAGCGGATGGGCGGCTTCGGGCCGGTGGATTCGGCCCTGTTGATTCGCGAATGTTGTGATTTGAGTCTCCGCACGCATCTTCCCCCGAGCAGAGGTGTAACCGAGGCTTGGGGGCCGCATTGACTGGCCGGTGTGGGTGTGTTTGAGTCGGATGGCTGCGTGTCCACATAGCGCTTATGTGGACACATAGGACGAATGGGTCAGTCGGCTGCGGACGGTCCGACGACTGAGCCCAGATCGACATTCCAGGGCAGCAGGTCGTTGATGCGGTTGATCGGGTGGTCGGCGATCCGCTCCAG
>JACZJQ010000100.1 GCA_014860455.1 Bryobacteraceae bacterium
TCCTCCCACCTGCCGGTCTTCTGAAGACAAGACTAAGCCATTTATTATCAACATCATACGTATCATGAATTCGTTTTGTCAACTCCCCGGCCCGACTGACGTTGCCCTATCCGTGCAGCGGCCAGCGGGCGGCGAGGAAACCGGCGGCGGCTGCAAGCAGGCACAGAACCGCGGCCGCGACCCAGAAAAGCCGGGCATGTAACCGGCGGACGCGCAGCCCCTGCGGGGGCGGCTCTTCGAGCAGGCGGAGCAAGGGCGCGCAGCGCTCGATTTCGGCGGTTGATTCCTCCAGGATCACGGTGCGGCGCGTGAGATCGTCAATCGAAGCGGCGAAGGACCTGGTTACGCCATCGAGCGCGCAGAGGGCGGCGGTGACGTCCTCGGCCGTGGCGGCGCGGAAGGTCTCCAATGCGTCAGGGACTGTGGGGATGTACCGGCCGGCCACTGAAAGATCTAGTGGCCGGAGGCGGAGGAAGTTCTCAGCCAATCAGGCGTCTTCCAACTTCTTGTTCGAATTGATGAACGGCCAGCAGAGGGCTCCCAGGAAGTAGGACGCCACCATGGTGTAAAGGAACATGTTCCAGTCGCCGCCGGTGTGCTGGACGATGAAGCCGCCAATGGTGGGGGCGAAGATGCCGGCGGCGTTGCCCATCATGTTCATGGAGCCGGAAAGCGTGCCGGCGTATTTGCCGCCGATGTCCATGCAGGCGCCCCAGGCGCCGGGCATCACGATGTCGTTGCAGAAGCTGGCCATGCCCATGGCGACCATGCCGTAAAGGGGATCCTGGAGCACGACTGAGATGAGAAGGAAAGCCGAGCCGCCGAGGAAGCCGACGACGCCGAGGATGCGGCGGGCGCGGTCGAGCGAGCCGACCCAGCCCGACAGGGTCTTTGAAAAGAAGCCCGCGGCCATGCAGCCGATGCCGCCGAACAGGAGCGGGAAGATGGCGTATTTGGCGCTTTCGTTCATCGAGAGGCCGCGGTGTTCCTGGAGGTAAGTGGGCAGCCAGGTGATGTAGAAATACCAGGGGTAGGTGATGAGGAAATATTGAGCCCAGAGCAGCCAGACCGAGCGGTTGGTGACCAGGCGGCGCCAGGGGACATCGCCGTGGCCTGAGGCGGTGCCGGCGGAATCGGCCAGCAGGGCCTTTTCGGCATCGTTGAGAGAGGGGTGGTCCTGGGGATTGTCGCGATACCAGCGGAAGAAGAAGAAGCCCCAGACGACGCCGAGTCCGCCGAAGACGTGGAAGACATCGCGCCAGCTCATGTAGGAGAACAGCAAGGCGAACAAAGGCGGAGTGAAGGCGCCGCCCCAGCGGGCGAAGCTCCACATGATGCCCTGGGCGCGGACGCGTTCGTGGGGTGGAAGCCAGGTGGTGAAGGCCTTGGTGAGGTTGGGGAAACAGCCGGCTTCACCGGCGCCGAACAGGAAACGGGTGACCATCATCGACGTGAAGTTCCACATCCAGCCGGTGGCGGCGGTAAAGAAAGACCACCACAGGACGATGCGGAGAAGGACGCGCCGGGGCCCCATCCAGTCGCCCATCCAGCCGCCGGGGATTTCGAAGATGGCGTAGGCGAGGGCGAAGGATGTGAAGATGGCGCCCATTTGGGTCTTTGAGAGGCCGAGGTCCTTGGTGATGGCCGGCGCGGCCTGGGAGATGGCGACGCGGTCGATGTAGGCCAGCACGGCCAGGGTGACGGCAAAGAAGATCACCCAGTAGCGGGAGCGGGTCGGGACCTGGATCTGGTTCAAAGCGGGACTCTCCTGACACAAACGCCTGAGCAACCTATCGGATCACACGTTGGGGGCGTCAGGCAAGCGGCCGAGGGGGCGGTGCGAGTTCGGCATCCATCCAGGCGAGGTAGTCGGGCAGGCCGTCGAGGATGGGAAGGATGACCAGTTCGGGGGTGGTGTATGAATGCACTTCCCGGAGGGCGGCGGCGAGTTGGGGGACGAGGTCGCGGCGGGATTTGATGACGAGCATGAACTCGGCGTCGTCCTGGATGGCGCCCTGCCAGTGGTAGAGGCTGCGGATGGGCTGGGAGATGGAGACGCAGGCGGCGAGGCGGAGTTCGAGCAGGCGGCGGGCGATTTTGAGGGCCTCATCCTGGGTGGAGCAGGTGGAGAAGGCGACGATCTTGTCGGTCATATGGACCTCCGGGGCGGGCGGTTAGCGAAGACATGTAAACCTTTGCTGGACAGTTTGGCCCAGAAAGGATTATAAACATAGTCTTAGGGCATTGTTTCGCTCATGACAAGGCTGCTGCGCCAACTCGGGGTTTTGACGGCCTTCGTGCTAGCGGGTTTCTATGTCTTCACGATGATGGCGGGGCCGAACGGGTGGCCGGCGATGATGGAGAAGCGCGAGCAGTTGATCGAGGCCGAGCGAAAGAACGAAGAGGTGCGGCAGCAGATCAGCCGGGAAGAGGCGACGATCCGGGAACTGCGCGAGGGCGGGCCGGCGAGGGACAGGGTGATCCGGGACAAGACGCGGAAGCAGAAGCCGGAAGAGACGACGATTTATTTCACTGACCCGCCGTCAGGGTCGAAACACTAGACATCGAGTTGTTGGTCGAGGGGCGACCGCTGGTGGCCTTGCCTCCGTCCAGGTGGCGCCAGCCTGGCGGGATTCGATGCCGCCTGACAACACCGGACGATTCACTTGCCAGATTGACAGGACACGTTGACGTGCTCCCGGCAGCGGCAGATTCACCTATGATCGAAGAATGAAGCGCGCAGTGGTGGCAGCAGCAGCAGGTCTGGTGGTGGCGGCGGCGGGCACGGGCGGTTACGTGTTCTGGAAATCGAAGCAGGCGGCGCCGGTGAAGAAGGCGGAGACGGCGGCTGCTCCATTGCCGCCGGGCGCGGTGGTGAAGTTTCAGGCGACGTTGGCGGCTCGGAACATCGTTGGGGTGGATGTGCCGGTGGACGGGATTCTGGAGGAGTTTCCGGTGAAGCCGGGCGATGAGGTGTTCGAGGGGCAGATCCTGGGGTCGGTGGTGAACGACTTGCTGGTGGAGCACGAGAAAGAGGCGGCGCTTCAACTGGAGCGGGTGAAGACGCGGCTGCAGACGCTGGAGAGCCAGATGCTGGCTGCGCGGCTGGAGGAGTCGAGCAAATCGGCGGATGCGTCGAGGGCGGCGTCGGAGAGGCAGAGAGCGGAGAAGGCGTATCAGAGGCAGCAGATGCTGCACAGGGAAGGTGCGACGGCGAGGAAGTCGTTTGAGGCGGCGCAGGCGGCGTTTGACGCGGCCAAGGCGGATGAAGATTCGGTGGGGGCGCTGGCGAGATCGTTGCGGGAAAGGGTGGATCAGATCAACAAGGACATCGACGTGGCGAAGAGGCAGGTGGCGGAGGCGGAGGCGGCGTATGAGGAGGCGAAGGTGGGGCTGGCGGCGGCGCAGTTGCTGTCGCCGGTGGATGGGGTGATTGTCGCGATCCAGAAGCAGGCGGGCGAAGAGGTGAATGCGGGGATGGAAGGGTTGGTTCAGATTGCGGTGGATCTGACGATGATGGAGGCGGTATTTGATTTGGAGACGGCGCTGGAGGGGCGGATTGTGGCGGGATTGCCGGCGCAGATCAACATAGCGGAGACGGCGGACACGTTGCCGGGGCAGGTTCGGCTGGTGGAGAACAATAAGGTGTATGTGGAGTTTGCGAGTCCGACGCCGTTGATCCGGCCTGGGATGACGGCGTCGGTGAGTGTTCAGATTAAGTAAAGGAGGGCGATCTTGGGGACCCGCTCACTGCGTTCGCGGCCTCGGTGGTGGGCGGGATGACGGCGTCGGTGAGTGTGCAGATCAGATAGGTGGCTAGGGTTTCCAGCGCCAGGAGATGAGTTTGGGTTCGGTCATCTCCTCGACGGCGTATTTGGGGCCTTCGCGGCCCATGCCGCTGAGTTTCACGCCTCCGTAGGGCATGTGGTCGAGGCGGTATTGGGGGACATCGTTGATCAGAAAGCCGCCGACCTTGGCCTGGAGTGCGGCCTCGAAGGCGGAGTCGAGCGAGCGGGTGAAGATGCCGGCCTGGAGGCCGTAGGGCGAGGCGTTCATGAGGGAGACGGCCTCGTCGAGGGTGTCATAAGTCCGGAAGCAGGCGACGGGTGCGAAGGCTTCGTTGCGCCAGAGGTCGGCTTCGGGGGCGACGCCGGAGAGGACAGTGGGTTGGATGGTGGCACCGGTGCGATTGCCGCCGGCGAGAAGGCGCGCGCCGCCGGCCTCGGCGAAACGGATCCAACGCTCGGCGCGGGCGGCTTCGGAGTGGGTGATGAG
>JACZJQ010000101.1 GCA_014860455.1 Bryobacteraceae bacterium
CAGGTGGCGGGGCTGGCGCGGTCGCTGACCACGAGTTCGGCGAAGTCGGTGAACTTTTCGGGCGGGATGGTGGTGCAGAGCTTTCGTTTAGAAACCGGATCGGCGACCGTGCTCCGATTTCGAGAGATTCCTGGGGTGGGCTCGTTCTACATGGTGGGCACGGAGTTCAGCCTGCCGCGGGGGTTGAAGATGTCCTGGAAGACTGTGGAGCAGCCGAAGCGCCGGCGGCAGTAATCGAGAAACTCCTCCCCGTCGAGGCGGGAGCGGTACTGAAGCGAAACGGTCCTGGCGTTTACCTGCACCAGCAAGAGTGAATGTGCTCGACAGGCTTGCGAACGGTGCTGTGCGGCGTCAGATCCTTCCCCGGGTGACCGCCGCACGGAGACAGAAGCCTGCGCCATCAGAGTATTTGGAACCAGCCCGGACTCCCAATCGTGCCCGCGGGGCTTGTTTTCGTTCCAATTGGAAGTTGCGGACCATTGACTGCGAAATCGGTTAAGCGCATGATTTGAACCAGAGTCGTACCGTGCGCATGGCCCATCTCCTGGAAGGTGCTGTTCTGGCGGTCGGCCTGATGCTGACCTGCTGCGCTCCCTCGGGTCCGCATCCGCCGTAGCCGGGTACGCCTGAGTTCTTCCGGAAGGCTGCCCAGGCCAGCTTCAGCGAAGGCGATCTCGCGGTCGCGCACAGCCATCTGGACCAGCTCACTTTGTCAGGAAACCCCCACCGAAAGGAAGCAGAGATCTGGCTGATGGTGCTGTCGGCGGGGATGGCAAGGGGTGCGATGGAGTGGGCCGAGATTCTCGATGAGGGCCTGAAGTCAGCGGGCATGGAGCAGGTCGAGTTCGCGCGGCAGGCCACGGCCGCCCGAAGGACATCCGACCAGCACGCTATGCACCTGGCAGAACTGGTCCATGCGCTGCATGGCGAGCCGGGTCAGGCAGAGGTCAGGCTGGCGTTCAGATTCCCTGCCGTGGACGCCAAGCTTCCAGCAGACGCGGCGCTGGTGAGGAAAGGCGGCGCCCTGCCGGCCGCGGGGACCGAATTACTGCGGTTAGCCTTGGAGCGGCGTGGCTTGGCGTTAGCGCTTTGCCGGTTGGCGGGCACGGGCGTTGACATTGCCAAGGCAAGAGATCTCCTGACCGGCGATGCACGAGTCAAGCCGGCCGCCTTCGAGTGGTATCTAGCCCAGGAGTTGGACGCTCTCTCGGCGCTGTACTCGCCGGAGAGGCAGGGCCAGACGGCCCGAGCGCGGCTTCTGCTGGGCGAAGCGGCTGCAGCCCTGGCTGCCTCCGGCGACAGTCCAGAGGCGAGGAGCCTGGCGAACAAGATCGGCGAGAAACTCAAAGCGGTTGGCCAGTAATTCAAGATCCTTCCGGTCGCCGATGCCCAGGTGCGCGGCCCGTTTCATCAAGGGCGTGGCCGGGCGCCGTCAAGCGGGTTCAGTGCCGTGCGGCGCATAGGCGAGGTGGGCAATGGAGTGGTCAGAGGCAGTGGTGCATGGTTTCGACCTGGGGATTCGCCGCGGGCCGGAGTGCGGAGACTGCGAACTCGGCGGGCCAGGAGGGTCCAGCGGCGGAAGAAGAGACGGCAGCCAGAACCCCGCCGGCGGCCGCCCACGCCGCATTGAACCGCCCGCCGCGCCGCAGCAGGGCAAGGTAGGGGCCCACAGGAACAGGTGGATTCTGACGGCCCCCATCGCCAGCAGCGCACCGGCACGCATAGCCCCACCTGACCGGGAGATCCGCAGGGCGGCGGCGAACCAGGGCAGACGGATGAAGAAACTGCCCGTTCCGCGGCAGCCCCTGAGTTTTCGCCGCGGGTCGCAGACGGCCGCCTGGCCGAAGATAGAACCATGCCAGACGAGCTTTCCTCCCGCGCAGCCTGCCGAGTAATCGGAGTCGCCCCGCCGGTGCGGCCCAACGAGAACCAGCCCGTGGCGAATTCGATGGCCCCCAAGCTCGGGGTTACGGTCCGTGGGCGCAGGAATCCGGAACCAGGATTGCCGCGGGCCGGCACCATCGACTGACCAATCAGCTGAGCGGGCCGGTTTGTGTGGGCTGGACCTTAGAACGACTGGGTCAATTCCGCCTAGGGAAATAGGGGATAAAGCTAATTTGAACGAATGGGACGTACCGTTACTCTTGGACTAGCAACGAGCAAGAGTGAGTTGCATAGGGAGAGGAGATAGACGATATGAAGAAGATCAACACCATGCTTTTGAAACTGCGGATCATGAAGGACACCCGCGGTCAGGACCTCATCGAATACGCTTTGATGGCCGGCTTCGTGGCCGTCGCCGCCGGCGCCATCGTGCCGAGCGTCGCCAGCAGCATCAGCCAAATCTTCACGAAGGTGAACAGCGTCGTTGCGGGCGCGGCCGCTCAGGGCACCTAATCGCTGCTCTAGCGCAAACCTAGCCTTTCAGGGGGTGGTCCTTCGGGGCCACCCCCAATGCCCGAAAAAGGATCAGCCGGCCGAAAGGCCGGTTTTTTTGCGAAATGCCGTGCACGCAGGTGGTTAGAGCCACTCCACCAGATCCCCGCGCTCGTCGAAGCTGAGCCGCTTTGCTTTTCCCACGATCTGGACGCCCTGCCGGGTCTCCAGTTCCTCCCTCATATCCTCGCTGAAGGCCATCAACGACAGATCCTGTGTGTTCCGAATCCAACCCATCGACAGGCTTTCAGCCGTCAATTTCCCGGCCGTGACCCACGTCTTTTCAAGCGCCTCGCGGTCGGAGCGGAAGGCGGGTGGGGTCTTGATCGAGGCCAAGGCACCGGAGGTGATGCCGTTGACAAACGTGGGCCCGCGTTTCATGGCCTTGAGCAGGTGCGAGTGGATGACATCGGCCATGCCGAAGCCGACAGCGTTGCCGTAGCTGTCTTTGTTCAATCCCCTCAAATAGATACGGCGGATGACGGGGGCGTCGGGCCAGGGGTTGTAGGCGCCGTGGATGGTGCGGTTGACAATCTTCGGGTCCATGCCGGAACCCGAAATCGCCTTGCCGATCTCGTTCAGGATGAGCCAGTCCAGCGCCCGCACCGGGATGGTGGGCTTCCAGGTCTTCACCAGGCGCAGCAGTTCCTCTTCGCGCACCTCCATGCGCTGGATCGGGATGGCTTCCAGATGCGCCGTCGAATGGTTGCCATCCTCCATGATGGCCAGCCCGCCGAGGATCTTGCCCGAGGCCAGGACATGCCGGCCGACGGTGCGGATGACGTTTTCGAGCCCACGGGAGTGGGCGTGGGCATGATAGGTTTGAGCGCCGGCGAACTTACCCAGGCCAATGGCCATCATCTTGAATAATCCGCTTTCGAGGTTCCCGGCAAAGTCGGTGTGCCATTTGACGCGGCCGCAGAGCATGACGCCCGCGGAGGCGTAGGCCGTGGCATCCATCAAGACCGGGATGCCGTCCGCCGCACCCAGTTCGACCACCTTCAATGAACTACGGATGGGGCAGCCGACGCCCTCCTCGGTGATGCCGTACTTTTCCAGCACTTCGGCCTGGCCCCTGGCCGTGGCCGCGCCATGACTGCCCATGGCGGGGAAGATGAACGGGCGCATCCCCTTCGACTTCCACCATTTAACTGCGGCGCGGACGATCCGTTGATTGTTGGCGATGCCACGGCTGCCAACGCCGATGGCGACTTCGGATCCTCTTGCGAGGCTGCGCTGCATGCCTGAGGCGTCCAGCGTCTGGCGGACGGCGGCTTCGATGTTGCGGATGCGGAGGTCAGCGAAGCGCTGGCGGACGATCAGGAACCGCGGAAATACCATGTCCGCGATTTTATCAGGATGGGCTGAGGCTAGATCTCTTCCCACTCGCGCTCAAGGATGCGCGAGTACTCGCCCGAGGCGTAAAGGTCAAAGTGGAACTGCTCCGGCGGCAGCGAGGAAAACGGCTCGTTGTGCTGGCGGCAGGCGAACAGGTGGTCGGAAAAGCGGTAGTAGTAGCGGATGAAGTGCGGGGTCAGTTGCTCTTGCGTGGGCGCTTCATCGAACACCGCCTTTACGCCAAGCGCCCGGCTGAAGATGGACTTGTAATCGGCCACACCCCATCGCGTCAGCTTCTCCCGGACTTCCTGTGTCGGATTGTTGATCAACAGCTCAATGAAGCTGCCCGCCGCGACGCCTGCGTTGCGAAGCTCCTCGTCCCGGTCGCCGAGTTCAACACACTGTTCAATCCAGCGTTCCAGGTCCTTGCCGACGAAATAGAGCATCCGGATCTCGCAGAAGCGTCCGGAGAGGAACCGCCTCTGCAGTTCCTCCGCGCTCAACTCGCCGCTGGGCAGAAGACCCTGCATCATCAACTGGGCGCGGCTACTTTCAACGAGCCGCTCGGGACCTGTCGGGTCGGCGAAGGGGTGGAGGATCACCGGTGGGAGATCCCATTTGCGTCCGGCTGGCAGTGAGGCAAATTGCATGTTGGCTGAGGACTCTTCCGTCTTCCATTTTATCGGCAGGAAGTGCTGGAACCATAAACAAAATAGCCCGCCTTCGTACTAAGGCGGATGGCGGCTATTTCCGGACCGTCAGTACTGTCTTGCCTTCCATCTGCTTGCCGTCTCGCTTCCACTTCACCAGAACCTCGTCGCCGGGCTTGTGGGCGCGCAGCGCGTAGGTGAACTCGGTGAGGTTGCTCACCGGCTTGCCGCCAAACTCATAAATGACGTCGCCGCCCTTCAATCCGGCCTGCGCGGCGGGCGAGCCTTCACGGACGTCGGAGAGGCGGAAGCCGCCCGGAACGTCGCTCATATCCGGCACCGAGCCGAAATAGACGCCGCCGCCCATGCGTGCCGAGGCCGTGGCCATGGCCTGGGGCCGCGGATCGGCCGTGCGGACAAACTGCGGGCGCTCACCGGCATCGGCGAGTTTCACGCTGATATCGGCGACCATGTTCAGCAGTGTGGCCGCCGAAACGTGGTCGATCTTGTCCCAGGTGTCCGACGGACGGTGGTAGTCGCCATGCAATCCGCTGAAGAAAAACAGCACCGGGATCTGCTTTGCGGTAAACGAAGTATGGTCAGACGAGCCGTAGCCGCCCTGCTCGGAGAGGTCGACGTTGAGCGTGTACTTGCCTTTGACATCGTCGAGGATGGATTTAAGGCTCGACCCCGTGCCGGAGCCGCCGACAAAAACCTTGTTGTCCTTGATACGTCCGATCATGTCCATGTTGATCATGGCCACGGCCTTCTCATTGGGCAGCAGGGCATTGTTTGCGTAGTAGGCCGAGCCGAGCAGCCCGAGTTCCTCTCCCGCGAAGGCCAGGAACAGGATGCCGCGTTTCAGCTTGCGGCCCGAGAAGTGGCGCGCCAGTTCGATCACCCCGGCCGTGCCCGAGGCATTGTCGTCCGCGCCGTAGTGGATCTCCTTGCCCGCCAGCGACGGTGCCATCGACGAATACTCGCCCATGCCGAGGTGGTCGTAATGGGCGCCGATGACGACGTATTCGTCGGTCTCGCCCTTGAGGTAGGCGCAGACGTTGGGCACTTCCTTCTGTTCGCGCTCGACGTCGGTGCTGAGCGCCATGCGCACCGCACCCGGCAGTGCGACCGGCTTGGGCTTGAGTTCTTTATCGGTTTCCGCGACCCAGGCCTTCAGGTCGATGCCCGCTGTGGCGAGCAACTTCTGCGCCTGCTCGACGCGGATCTGGACAAACGGAATCGCCGTGAAGCCCGGCCCGACCACTCGCGCGAAGCGGTCCAGTTCATCGGGGTCGACCGGGTGGTTCATCAGGTCGTTCACATACAAAACCGCCTTGGCACCGTGGAACTTGGCGTTGACGGCTTTCGAGTCCATCTGGGCGTGACGCGTATACGCCTTGCCGGCGAAGACGCTCTTCTCGTCGAACTCCTGTGGTTCATGACGCAGCAGGATGACGATCTTGTCCTTCACATCGATACCCGCGTAGTCGTCGTAGTTATACTCCGGCGCCGTGATCCCGTAGCCGGCAAAGACCACCTGACCATCGTTGGTCCCGTTGCCCGAAAAGTTGAACGGAATGAAGTCGGTCAGCGGCGTCAGCGCATACTTCGCCGTCCCATCGGTCCAGCTCAGGCTGTTCTTCGAGCCCGGCTTGGCGTTGGTGGTCACCGTGAAGCGCTGGAAATACGAGTTGCCAGCCACCGGGGCGATGCCCGCCTTTTCAAACTCGCCGGCGATGTAGCGGGCCGCCTTCTCCAACTCAGGCGTGCCTGTGCCGCGGCCTTTCATGTCGGCCGAAGACAGGTGTTTCACCGTCTCGCGGTAGCGCAGAGCGTCGATGTCGGCGCCGAAATTGAGGGTGGCGAGCAGGAGGGCGGCGGCGAACGGGCGAATCAGCATCATGGTTCTTCCTTGGACAACCTATTTCTTGGCGGGCAGCGGCGTGGGCAGCGAAATGGAGCAGCACTCATCGGCCTCGGCGGCTGCATCCTTGGCGTGTTTCAGTTCCCAGTCGATGATCACCTTCAACTGGTTCCAGGCGAGTGATCCTGGCAACGGTCGCCCGTTGACGAACAGCGTCGGGGTGGAGGTGACTCGCAGCGTGCGGGCGTCGGCGACATTGCGGTTGATGGCCGGCTCGGTGGCCTTTGAGTCCAGGCAACGGCCAAGCTGGATGGTGTCGAGTGACTTCGCCTGGGCCCATTCCATGAACTTCGGCTTGAAGTTCTCCACCCGGATCTCCTGCTGCTTGTCGAACGCCCAGTCGTGAAAACCCCAATAGGCGGCCGCGTTGGCGGCGTGGACGCAGCGCCCGGCGATGGAGGCCGCTCGCGCCCAGGGGTGGATCTGGTCCAGCGGGAACTCGCGGAAGTAATAAACCACTTCCTTCGGGTAGGCCTTCAGCAGGTTCTCGCGGATCGACTTGGCTTCCTCTTTGCAGTATCCGCATTGATAATCGGAGAAGGCGACCAACGTCACCGGCGCGCCCGGTGTGCCCATGTATGGATCCTTCAGGTCCTTCAGCATCGCCTGTTCGCGTACGAACGGGCTCTGGTTGATGTCGTACACCGACCCGCGCACAATCTTCGCGCCGTCGTTGCTGACATAGAAGCCCTCATCCAGCGAGACATTACCAAACGACCCCGTGGCCGTCACCTCGCTGTAGCCCGGCATCGGTCCGGCCTTCAGTGGCGAGACCTTCACGTTGATCTTGTCGTTCCACAGCAGCAGGTGGCGGACATAGGCTTCAAACGCGGCAGCATTGAATGCCGGCGTCGCTGCCGCTCTGGCCGCAGGCCTTGCTGGGGTCTTGGGAGCGGCTTTCTTCGGCGCCTGCCCATGGGCTGGCCAGAATAGAAACACGGCCGCCACGGCGGCGGCGTTGATCGACTTCATATTCAAGATTCTAACAGGCGGCCGGAATGCGGCCGCCCGTCCAGCCATGAAAAAAGGCGCTTAGTGGCCTGCGTCGTCCAGGTTCACCTTGCCGGCGAACTTGCTGTAGAGGTAAGTGGTGTAGCCGATGGCCAGGATGATGCCCGGCGTGAACCAGGCCAGGCCGACGCGCAGGCCGTACTCCGGCGCCGAGGCGTTGTGGATGGTGAGCGCCGTCGACGGATCGCCCACCGTTGGAAGCACCATCGGAAAGACGCCGAACACAACACTGGTCAGCATCCCGATGATGTAGATGGCCGAGGCCAGAAACGCTTTCAGGTCTTCGCCCTTCTTCAGGAACACTGCGACGCCGCTCATGCCTGCCAGGGCCAGGGCGGGGAAGATGTAGCCGAACGGCATTTCGGCGAAGCTCTGGGCTAGTTTCGGCTGGATCGAGAAGCTGGCTATGGTGGCGACCACGGTGAGCGCCACCACGGCCATCCAGGCCGCGAACGCCGTGCGGCGGGCGCGTGACTGGAGATCGCCCTCGGTCTTGTAGTTCACCCACAGCGAGCCGTGCTGGATGAGCGTCACCAGCGCGAAAACACCGATCAGGATCGTGTACCAGTCGAGGATACCCGGATTCGGTCCGGGCATGAAGTCGGTCCAGAGCGGCAGGAAGAAATCGCCGTCGGCATTCAGCGGCACGCCGCGAACGACGTTGCCCAAAGCTGCGCCGAAGAAGACGGCCAGCAGCGCCGAGGCGAAGCTGAACACGACGTCCCAGAACGGACGCCACACGGCGTTGTCGATGTGGCTGCGGAACTCCACCGCGCAGCCGCGCAGGATCAGCAGCCACAAAACGATCATCAGCGGCAGGTAGAAGCCCGAAAAGCTCGAAGCGTAGAGAGCCGGGAAGGCAAAATACAGCGCGCCGCCGCCTGCCAGCAACCACACTTCGTTGCCGTCCCAGACCGGGCCGATCGAACGCAGCACCATGCGGCGCTCGCGGTCGTTACGCGCCACGCCCAGATGGATGGCGCCCGCGCCGAGGTCAAAGCCGTCCAGCACGACGTACATCGCAACCATCACGGCGACAATACAGAACCAGATGACGGGAAGCATATGTCTTATCTCTCTCTTTCCTGTTGGTCCCTGATCCTTAGTAACCGGTGGACGCTTCGCCCTTGGTTCCGGGGCCGTGATCCAGTTCGCGCCAGATCATGAACAGCCCGAGCATGAACAACATCGAGTACATGCCCATGAAACCCAGCAATGTGAAAGTGGCGCTGCCGGACGACACATGCGGACTCGTGCCAGCCGCCGTCCGCAGCAGTCCGTAGATCAGCCACGGCTGCCGGCCGAGTTCGGTCGTCATCCAGCCGGCCGTGTTGGCGACGTAGGGCAGCGGCAGAAACATCATCAGGGCCCAGAGCAGTGGCTTTGCCTCGAACAGTTTGCCCCGCCACAGCCACACCGCCGACGATGCCATCACGGCAATGAACAGCGTCCCCAGGCCAACCATGATGTGGAATGCGAAATACAGCAGCGGGATCTGGTCCGGCCAGGTGTCCTCGGGGAATTCATTCAGGCCCCTGATTTCCGCCGTCCATCTGTTCTGCGCGACAAAGCTCAAAACGCCCGGAATGATGAATGGGTTGTCCAGCCGCTTTTTGTCCATATCAGGCTGCCCGAGGATAGCCAGCGGCGCGCCTTTTGACGTTTCAAACAGAGCCTCCATCGCCGCCAACGTCACCGGTTGGTGCTTCGCCACCAGTTTGGCCTGCATGTCGCCGGTGGGGAAGGCCACCAACAAGGTCGCCAGAGCCCCGGCCGGCACGCCCAGCCTCAGAAATCTCTTGCCCGCCTCGGGGTGGTGTTTTGTCAGGATGTAATACGCCCCCACGCCGCACACCACGAAACAGCCCGTGACAATGCCGCCGGTGATCGTATGCACATACTGCCAGAACGCCCATTCGTTAAACACCAGAGACCACCAACTGTTCAGCAGAATCTCGCCCTTCGGACCCAGGTGATATCCCGTCGGATGCTGCATCCACGCATTTGTCGCTACGATCAGGTAGCCCGACATCCAGCTCCCGATCCACACCGCCGCCGTGGCGATCGTATGGCCTATCTGGCCCAGACGCTTCTCGCCAAACAACATCAGGCCCAGGAACGACGACTCGAGGAAGAACGTGTACAGCCCCTCCATGCCGAGCGTGTGGCCAATCACGCCGCCCGCCCCCTTCGAGAATCTCGACCAGTTCGTGCCGAACTGAAACTCCATTGGGATGCCCGTGACCACGCCCAGGGCAAAGTTGATGGCGAAGATCTTCGACCAGAAACGCGCGGCCTCATTCCACCGCTCGTCGCCTGTCTTGAGCGCCAGAATCTTCATCAGGAAGATGAGAAACCCCAGGCCCAGTGTTAACTGGACGAAAATGTAGTGGAATGTGATCGTGAAGGCAAAGTGGAAACGGTGTAAGGCTAGTGCTGATTCCATGGCATTGTATGGGCCAGCTTAACAGATCCTCATCCGAATCTCTATTACTCTGGCCGAGTTTAGTGGATGCGCCCCTCAGGCTCGGCGTGACGGCCTCGAATCAGAAAAAGTACGATCGCCGTGGCTGCCAGCGGGATGATGCTCGCCGCGATCAGCACCGGCTCGAACGAGTACTTGTCCGCCATCCAACCGATCAGCAGCGTCGACAGGATCGTCCCCAGTCCCGCCCCGGTGCCGCTCAATCCGCTCACCGTGGCCACGCTGCGGCTCGGAAAGATGTCGCCCGGTAGCGACAGCGCCATCGTCGACCATGCCGCGTAACAGAACGTCGAAATGGCAAACAACCCGGCGATCGGCAGCAAAGAGTTGGCGTAAATGGCCGGGATCAGCGCTGTCATGCCGATGCCGCAGACCGTGATGACCGCCTTGCGCGCCTTCACCACATCCCAGCCACGCTTGATCAGCCAGCTCGAAAACCCTCCGCCGAAGAAGTTGCCGAAGTCGGCCGCCAGAAATGGGATCCAGAACCCGGCCAGCGTGTCTTCGATCTTGAACCCCTTGGCGACTAGGAAAATCGCAAACCAGTCGGTGATGAAGAACCACACCGGGTCGGTCAGCGAACGGCCCAGGATGATCCCCCACGTATCGCGCCGCCCGATCAGTTCCCGCCAGCTTGCCGGCGTGGTCACCGTTTCGGCATGCCCTTCCGCCCGCTTGGATTCGACGATCATCGCCCGTTCGGCGTCGCTGATGTTGGGATGCGACTCCGGCGGGTGGTAGAACATCTTCCACGCCACCAGCCACACCAGGCCCAGCAGCCCGGTGATCACAAACGCCGGCCGCCAGCTGCCCGCATAGGCGTAGATCGCAATCACCAGCACCGGCGCAATCGCCCCGCCGATCGCCGACCCGCTGTCGTACAGCGCCACCGCCCAGCCCCGTTCGTGCTTCGGAAACCACTCGGCCACCGTCTTGGCCGCGCCCGGCCAGTTGGCCGCCTCGCCCAGCCCCAACAGGAACCGGAACCCCATGAAGCTTCTCAATCCCGTTGCCAGCGACGTGGCCATGGCGGCGATCGAATACCAGCTCACCGTCAGCAGTAGCCCGCGCTGCGTACCCATGTGGTCCAGCACCCGCCCCATCACCGATTGGCCCACCGCATACGCCACCCGGAACGCGATCACCAGCAGCGCAAAGTCCTGGTTGGTCCAGTTGAACTCGTCCTTCAGGTGCGGAGCCAGCACCGACAGCGTCTGGCGGTCGATGTAATTGATCACCGTGGAGGCGAACAGCAGTCCGCCGATCCACCAGCGCAGATTCTTTATAACCCGCCGGCCGCCCTCCACCGTGCTCACTTGAAGTTCAGCACCTTCAAAGCGGTATCACGATACAGCGCCTTCAGCGTCGGCTTGCTCAGCTCAAGGCCGTAGTAGGGCCACCAGATGCGGCCTTTCATCCATTCGTCGCCGGTCTCAAGCAGCCGCCACCAGTCCAGATACATCTGCTTGTCGCGGCCCATGTCGGTGCCGAACATGATGCGGTCCTTGTACTTGTCCATGAACGCCCGCATCGTCCGCGGCTGACGGCCCATTTCGTAGTCGCGCGCCGAGATATCGAGATACATGTTCGGGAACCGGTCCAGCATCTTCGCCAGCGCCGCGGTGTCGTGGCCCTGGTTGGAGAAGTGGCAGAAGATGAACTTCGTCTTCGGGTGCTTGGCCAGCAACCGTTCACGGACCGTCAGCAGTTCCGCATGATCGGGCACGTCCTTGCCATACAGCGCGAAGGTCTGGAAATCGGGGGTGCGCTCCTGGGTGGCGTCCTGCGGCTTCCAGGCCGACGGGTGGTCGGCGATATGGATGTTGATCGGCATGTTCAGCTCGCCGCAGCGCTTCCAGAACGCATCCAGCCGCGGATCGTCAAAGCGGATGCGCTTGTCGCGCGGCATGGCGTCTTTCTCGCCCAACTCCACGCCCCAGCCCTTGTCGGTCACCTCGCCTACGCCCCTCGCCCCCAGCTTGTACACCCGCTCAAGCTCGGCCACCGTCTTGGCCGTGAAATCCGGCGCATCGGCGTTCGAGGTGTCGAACGAATACCAGAGCTGGAAGCGTTTCGGATACCCCTTATACAGTTCCACCTGCTCGTCGAACTTCGCTCCGCTGGCGTTGGTGAACACCACCGAAAACTCCACCCCCACCTCGTCCATCGTCTTCACCCACGCATCCACGTCGGCCTTGGTCTTGATCCTGTTCATCGACGAATGCGAGTGCGCGTCGATCACCGGAAACGCCGGCTTCGTGATATTCGTCGCCGGCACCGCCAGCGACGATGACGGCCGGTAATCCTTCACCAGGATGTTGTCCATCGGGCCCGCCTTCACCGGCACGCCGTACTTGGTCACCGTGGCCGCCTCTTTCTTCGCCTGCGCCGGCCCCGGCGTATCCACGTGACCACAGCCAGCCGAAAGCGCGACAACCGCGGGCAGCATCCAGATCGCTTTTGTCATCCTGGGTAAGACCTCCTGAACAGCATACGCCTTCGCACGCCCCGAGGCACCTGAATCACCGCCGGGCTCGTGTATGATGGCGGCGGAGTCCACGAACCATGAATCGCATGCCGCTCCTGCTGTGGTCTTTGTGCGCCGTTATCGCCCCGGCCGCCCTGCCGGCTCAGGCGCCTGGGCAGAAAGAGATCCCCGTCCCGCCCATCCGGACCTCGCTGCCCGCGCTGCCCGCCGTCTCCGCGCTGCCGGTGCGCGCCGAAATGCCCGATGTGATGGTGATGAACGACGGCACCCGCGTCACCACTGAAAAGCAGTGGCGCAAGCGCCGCGAAGAGATCCGGCGGATTCTCGAATACTACGTCGTCGGGCGCATGCCGCCCGCGCCGCGCAACGTCAAGGGGTTTGTCGAGAAGAACGAAAGCGTGCTCGACGGCAAGGCCGTTTACCGACTGGTCCGTATCACTTTCGGCCCCAACTCGTCGCTCACACTCCATGTCGGTCTGCTCGTGCCCGCAGGCAAGGGGCCGCACCCGGCCGTCGTGATGATGGGCTCGACGCCGCCCGGCGCGCCCGAACTCAAGCGTCTGCCGCCCGGACCGAATCAGGGCCGCGGGCAAAACGTGTTGACCGTAATCGGTCCGGGCCCGGATTCCAAGTCCGCACCCGTGCCGGCGATGTTCCGTGGCCCGGCAACTGCCGAAGCTTTCGCGCAACGTCATGCGGCGGTCGTCGAACGGGGCTATGCTGTGGCGATGTTCAATCCGAACGACTGCGCCGAGGACACCACGCTACGGAATATGGACGGCAGTTGGGCGTTCCGTAACACGCGGTTCTATCCGGCATATCCGGGCTATGACTGGGGGATTCTGGGCGGATGGGCGTGGGGGGCGTCGAGGGTGGCGGACTACCTTCAGACCGACAAGTCGATCGACAAAAAGAAGCTGATTGTGACCGGCGCTTCGCGCAACGGCAAGGCTTCAATGATCGCGGCGGCGTTTGATTCGCGCTTCATGGGCGCGCCAGTGGTGACCGGCGGCGGCGGCATGGGCGCGTACCGGTTCGCAGGTCCGCGGGGCAGCGAGACGCTGGACGTGATGCTCATGAAGTATCCGAACTGGTTTTCACCGCATCTGTTGCAGTTCCGCGGCCGGAAGGAGCGTTTGCCATTTGACCAGCACTGGTTTGTGGCGCTCTGCACGCCGCAGCCGTTCATCACGCTGGAGGGGATCACGGATACGATTTCGCTGCCCGAAGCCGTGAAGCAGACCCTCGCCGGGGCGCAGCCAGCCTATGATCTGCTTGGCGCGAAAGACCGTTTGGGGGTGAACTTCGCAGCGCACGGCCACGCGTTCACGGCCGAGGACTGGACAGCGATGCTCGATTTCGCCGACTGGCATTGGCGCGGCAAGCGGCCGGCCAAGCGGTTTGATGCTTATCCGACGGAAACCGAACTCGATGCCGCGCTGGCAAAGGCCAAGGCGGCGGCAGCGGCGAAGAAGAAGTGAATCCGCTTCGCGGCTACTCGTATCTGAGCGCGTCGACGGGGTCGAGCCGCGCGGCCTTGGTGGCCGGCCAGAGACCGAAGAAGACGCCCACGCCGACCGACACAATGACGCCGAGCGCCGCCGCCCACAGTGGGACCGACGTTGGCAGCGACGGGAACACGGCCTTCGCTATGAGCGAGATCACATAGCCGAAAGCCATGCCGAGCAGTCCGCCGGCGAAGGTGAGAACGACGGCTTCGGTGAGGAATTGGATGACGATATCGGCCCTCCGCGCTCCGATGGCCTTGCGGATGCCGATCTCCTTGGTTCGTTCTGTCACCGAGACCAGCATGATGTTCATCACGCCGATGCCGCCCACCAGAAGGCCGATGGAACTCAGCACGATCATCACCAGAGCGGTGACGGAGGTGACCTGGCGGAAGTCCTCGATCATCTGCTCGGCAGTGGAGAGTCCGAAGTTGTCGGGATCGGAATACTTCAACCGCCGCTCGGTTCTGAGCACGCCTCGGACCTCATCGAGCGCGACGGGCAACAAGCCGGGCTGTGCGACCACAACCAGCATGTGCTCCTTGGCGCCGGGCTGAAACTTGCGCATGGTCCAGTAGGGCAGGATCAACCGGCTGTCTTGCGAACCCGGAAACGAGTTCGCCGGCCGTCTCATCACGCCAACCACCTGAAACGAGTGGCCGTCCACATCGATTTCCTTGCCGATGACATCACCGCTGGCGAAGAGCGTCTTGTATAGGTCCTCGCCGATCACCGCCACGGGCGACCGGTGGACGTTTTCAAACTCCGTGAAAAACCGCCCCAACATCATGTCGGCCTGGCCGCCCTCGGCGTAGGACGGATCGGTGCCGCCAAAGTCGAGTTGCAGTGATTCGTTGCCCTTGTAGCGTGCGCGATGGAAACCCTGCGACGGGAAGAGGTAGGGGCTGACGACGGCCACCGAGGGGCAGCGTTCGCGAATGGCCACGGCGTTTTCATAGGTGAGCGGCTTGCGGCGGCGCTCCTCGGCCGGGCGCCGGCCGAAGCTGATGCCGGCCTGCCATTTGAAGACGATGATGGAATCGGCGCCGAAGCCCTGGATGGCGCTGGTCACAGCCCCGTCGAAGCCCGTCAGAATCGATCCCACGCCGATGATGGTGCCGGTGCCGATGATAACGCCGAGCACAGTCAGGAAGCTCCGCATTTTGTGGCCGCGGATGGCATCCATGGCCAGCCCGATGCCGGCGGCGATCAGCAGCCAGTTCTTCTTGCTCCTGCTCATCGTTCAGCCCTCAGCGCTTCGATTGGATCCAGCTTTGACGCCTGGTGCGCCGGGTAGATCCCGAAGAAAAGTCCCACCACGGCCGAGATGCCGACGCCGAGGAAGATGGCAATGGGCGGCAACTCCATGGGAACGGGCGTCGCACTCCTTACAATGAGCGCCACCACCCACGCAATGGCCACACCTGCGAGTCCCCCGAAACTCGATAGCACCGCCGATTCGATGAGAAACTGCTGCAGGATGTCGAGCCGTCGTGCGCCGAGCGATTTGCGGACGCCGATTTCCACCGTCCGTTCGGTGACCACGGCCAGCATGATGTTCATAATCACCACGCCGCCGACGACCATGAAGACGCTGACCACGGCGACGGCGGTCGCCGCAATGGCGCTGGTGAGCCGTTCCCACAGGCCCATGATCGAATCCGACGCAAACACCGTGAAGTTGTCTTCGCGGCCCGGCGGCAGATGGCGGTAGGAGCGCAGCAGTACGCGGACCTCGTCCATGGCCTGCTGGACGTGGTCCTGGTCGATGGCCTGGATGGCGAAGCTCAAGCCCGCCCGCGCCGTGTACTGCTTGAAGTAGCTGTTGATCGGGATGTGGACGAAGTTGTCCTGCGACTGTCCGAAGACGCTGCCCATGCGTTTTGCGACGCCGATGACGGTATATGGGCGGCCGGCGATGTTGATCGTCTTGCCCACCGGATCGACGGTTTCGAAGAATCGCGTCTTCAGGTCCGCGCCGATGAAGGCCACCGTCCGCCGGTTGTAGTTTTCCGCCTCGGAAAAGTACCGCCCCGATTCAACCTGGATGTTGGACAGCACGTTCATGTTCGTCGACCCGCCGGTCACCTGGACTTCGTCCTCGCGGACACCGCCTGCGGTGATGTCCGCGCGGGCGGAACTTCTCATGCCCATGTCGTTGACCAACCGGGCCTGGGACTTGATGAATTCAAACTCTTCCACCTTCAGCTGCGGATTTTTGCGCATCAGTTCCAGGAATTTCTTGGGGTCAAAGTCGCCGAAAAACGCCATGCGGACGACAACGAAACCGCCCGCGCCCAGGTCGGCGATCTTGTCGGCGACGTAGCGGTTCATGCCATGGATCACGCTCATCACGGCGATCAGCGTGGTGGTGGAGAGGATAATGCCGAGCAATGTTAGAAAGCTGCGGAGTTTGGAGGCCCGCAACGAAGCCATCGCGATCCAAAACGCCTCGGCGAAAGAGGCTCTGAAGTTCATCAATTGACTAGACGGCGGCCTATACCCACTTGTTCCGTGATCCATTGAATAATCACGCGATCGAGCCAGAAACGGGGCTGCCGCCGGCTGATGAAGCCCAGATGGCCGCCATGGCCGACGGCACGCAGGCCAATGGCCGGATTCGAAGCCAGGCGCGGGTCTGAATAGAGCCCGAAGGGGATCATCGGGTCGTCCTTGGCCTGGATGGCAAGCGTAGGAACGCGAATCCCGGCCACGAAATTCAGCGCCGATTGCGTCTTGTAGTAGTTCGCCGCCGTGCCGAAACCAAAATGCGGCGCGGTGAACTGGTCGTCGAAGCCATAGATGGTGCTGACGCGATCCAGTCCGTTCAACGGGAAGCGCTCCGGAGCCCCCATATGCCGCCGTAGATAGCGCCGCCGCAGCGACCGGACGAATCGCTGCTGATATAGGAAATTCTCGCGCGCGTCGATGCGGCGGACGCACTCAGCCAGGTCGATCGGCGTTGAAACGGCGATGAAGCCCGTCACCAGGCCGTCAGCCGCCGCGCCCAGTTCTCCAGCCAGTTTTAGGGTCAGGTTGCCGCCGAGCGAAAAGCCCGCCTGAAACAGCGGCGCGGGCGTCTTTTGACGGATCTGCCGCAACACGCTGAGCGCGTCGATAGTCAATCCCGAATGGTACAGCGTCGGCGTCAGGTGCTCGGTTCCGCCACAGCCGCGCATGTTCAGCCGGTGGGCGGCGAATCCGTTCTCGCACAGCGCCTGGGCCAGCGAAACCATGTATCCGCTTCCACTTGACCCTTCCAGCCCGTGCACCATCAGCACTTCGCCCTTCGCCTCGCCCGCCGGACAGTTCTCATGCACGATGACCGTCGTGCCCGGTTCGGTCTGATACCGGACCTCGCGGGTCGGAAACCGTTGTTCATCGATGGCCCGCTTCCAGAAGTTGCCGGCCAGGGTCGACAGATGGGGATTGCGAAAGAAGGGCTCGAAGTCGTTCAACTTAATAGGTTAGCCCAATGGGCACCCCTGCCAAGTTGAACGGCCCCGAGCCGCTCAGGGTGAGAAATCCTCAGGCGTCCTAGTCGCCTTCCACCTCTCGCTCCAGCGATCCTGGTTCGCCGGATTTGCGCGCAAGATCCTCGGTCAGGATGATCGCCTCGGCCAGGTCGCGCATCGGGCGTCGTAGCCGCCGGCTCTCGTTACGCAACCGCAAATAGGCTTCTTCCTCGGTCAGACTGTATTTATACTGCAAGATTCCCTTCGCCCGCTCAACCAGTTTCCGGGTTTCGAGCTGGCGCTTCATTTCGAGGGTCTCTTCATGCAGGCGGGCGTTTTCGTCCATCAGTCGGGCGCGGGCAATTGCCCCACCCATCTGCTCGCCGATGAAGGTGATCAGGCTGATGGTCTCCACGGTGTATTCATGGGGTTCACGGTGGTGGACGTTGACCACGCCGATGATGTCGCCGCCGCTGATCAGCGGAACCGAGCAAAACGCCTCGTACGTGTCTTCCACCAGCCCCGGCAGCCGGATAAAGCGTGGATCGGAAAACGCGTTGTTCGACAGTGCCACAACGCTCTTGTTTTCAACCACCCAGCCCGTGATGCCCACGCCGCTTTGTATCGAAAGATGCCCAATCTCGCCGGCATGCGGTACCTGCGATGCACGCAGGACGACATCGCCGGAATCGGCGTCCACCAGATAGACCAGGCAGGCGTCGCAATCGGTCACCTGAACGGTGAGACCGACGATTTCGCCCAACATCTCGTCCACGCTGCGGTGGGAGCTGACGATGCTGCTGATCCGGTGCAGCAGGGATACTTGTTGTGTGTTTGGCTCCATTGTGAGTGCTGATGCCATCGCTGATTGTAGGATAGATTCAGCGTTGGGCCCGGTCCAATCGAAGTTTTCTATCGGCCCGATTGGCATAGGGTAAGGCCTTCATGCCGTTGAAACACTGTCTTGCCGCTGTTCTGCTCGCGCTGGCCCCCGCCGGCATTGCCCAGGATGCCGCAGGCTCCGCCAAGACCTCGTGGACCCGCGCCGCATCGGGCCACGTCGAAGTCTACACAGACTCCGGCCGCGGCACAGCCGCCCGAATTCTCGCCGAAACCCTGCGCTTCCACGCCGCCTGCGCCGCCATCTACCGCCTTCCCCCCGATTCGCCCCCACTCAGCGTCGTCTACTTCGCCTCCGAAGCCGACTTCCGCCGGATCCGCGGCGAGGGCTACTCCAAGGGCTTCTTCCAGCGTCAGGGCGACTCCACCTGGATCGTCCTCCACGCCGGACCCGACTCGGTCCGACGCCTCCGCCACGAACTCGTCCATCTCATCAACGACCAATCCGGCCTCAGCCCCGCCCCGGCCTGGCTCAACGAAGGACTGGCCGAATACTGGTCCGCACTCGACCCAAACGCCTCCGCCAAAGCCCAGCCCCGTGCCGCGCCCATCCTCACCCTGCTCCAACTGCTCGCCGGCTCCGGCGCCTTTTCAGCAGGCGCTCTCGAAAACGCCCGCCAGGACGCCGATCAGGCCCTGTTCTACGCCCGCTCCTGGCTGCTCGTCCGGGCTTTGATCGAAGACGGCGGCATGGACCGCCTCCGCCACCTCGGCGGGCTGCTGGTGGCGGGCCAGGATTCCGGCGCGGCTTTCCGGCTGGTGTATGGGGCTGGCATGGACACTTTGATCGCCCGCGCACAGGCCACCCCAGCTTTGAGCGCAACCTCGGGCGGCTGGATTGAACAGAACTGGCCGCCGGCCGCGGACGTCAACGAATCCCTGCTCTCCAGCTTCGACGCCGAGTACCTGCTGGGCGAACTCGCCGCCTCCACCGGCGCCCTCACCGAATCCCAGCACCGCTACGAAACGGCCCTCGCCGCCGCCGGACGCGGACCCGACAGCCACAGCCGCCTCGCCCTGCTCGCCCTCCGCCGCGGCGACCGCGACGAGGCGCTGCGCCTGATGCAATCCGCCGCCCGCGCCGGCACCCGCGACGCCCGCATGTGGTACGAATACGCCCTGCTTCTGCGCGAGGGCGGAGCCGCGCAGGAGTTGTGGGTGAAGGCCGCGCGGCGGGCGACGGAGCTTGACCCCGAACGCGCCGAAGCCTGGTTTATTCTCGGCTCGGCCATCCAGGGCGCAGAAGCCGTGGACGCGCTGGCCAGGGCCGCACGATCCGCTCAGTCCCGCTCCTGGATGTGGGAGGCCTATGGCCGCGCCCTGCTCGGCACCGGCCGCAAAGCTGAAGCCCGTGTGGCCGCAGCCGAAGCACTCAAACGCGCCCGCCGCCCCAGGGAACGCGCCATGGCCGAAGGACTGCTCGCCGACATCGACGCCCCTCCTCTGCCGCTACGGCCCACGGGACCGGCCACAGTCACCCCCGAATCCTGGAATCACCGCCAGTCCGCATCGTCCGTCCAAGGCCGTCTGGTCGAGGTCGATTGCTCCGGCCCCGCCCCGGTCCTTGTCGTCGATGCTCCAGCAGGTCGTGCCCGTATCTCGGTCAAACAGACCACCGGCCTCGACCTCCCCGCCAATATGAACTTCACCTGCGGTCCCCAATCCCCTCAGCGCCCCGCCATCTTCGGCCACGACGCACTCGCCGACACGCAACTGAAAACGGCCGGCGACCTCCGGTCCATTCGATTCAGATAGGCCCGTTTCAAACCGGCCCGCCCGCCCTGTACCTGCAAATCTTGATACGTTGGTTCACTGTGAAGATCACCCGCATCTCGACCGCCGTCCTTGAAGCCAATTTCGACTGGACCCTGGTCCGCATCGAGACCGACGAATCGGTCACCGGCTACGGCGAAGCCTTCGTCGCCCCCGGACTCACCGCCGTCATCGGCCAGTTCAACGAAATCCTCGTTGGCGAGGACCCCACTTCCATCGACCGCCTCATCCGCCGCATGAAGGCGTCCACCATCTACTGCGCCCCCGGCATCGTCTACCACGCCATCGGCGGCATCGAAACCGCACTGCTCGACCTGCTCGGCAAGCGCTACCAGATGCCCGTCTGGCAGATCCTCGGCGGCAAGTACCGCGACCGCGTGACCGTCTACGCCGATTGCCACGGCGGCGAGGCGCTCGAATCCATCAGCCCCATGCTCAAGCCCCGCCGGCCCGGCTGGATGGGCCCCGGCGGCGATCAGGGCGACGCCGTGATCAGCATCAAACACCACGGCTGGGACGCGTCAAAAAAGGAGTCTCTCGGACCCGCGCAGTACGCCGCCCGCGCCGGGACGATGGCCGAGCGCGGCTTCCGCATGTTGAAGTTCGACGTCGATGTCCCCACGCCCTTCGAGACCGATGAATACAACCGCGACCTCAGCCCGGCCGAGGTCGATTTCGCCGCCGCCCTGGTCCACGCCGTGCGCGACGCCGTCGGCATGGAGATCGGCCTCGCCGTCGATTGCCACTGGAACTACGGCGTTGCCGCTGCCATCGAACTAGCCCGCGCCGTCGAACCCTGCCGTCTGCTCTGGCTCGAAGACCCCATCCCGCCCGAAAACATCCCCGCCGTCGCTCAGGTCCAGCGCTCCACCCACACCCGCATCGCCACCGGCGAGAATCATTTCCTGCGCACCGATTTCCAACGTCTCATCGTCGAAGGCGGCCTGCGCGTTCTCGCGCCCGACGTCCAGAAAATCGGCCTCTGGGAAGGACGCAAACTCGCCGACCTGGCCGACATGCACTACGTCAATCTCACCTGGCACAACATTAGCGGACCCCTCGGCACAATGGCCGGCGTCCATCTCTGCGCCGCCACGCCCAACCTGCTGGCGCTGGAATGGCATGCGGCCTCGGTGCCGTTTTTCGATCAACTGGTAAAGGGCGCTGACGGGCCCATGATCCGCGACGGCCGGATCGCCGTGCCCAATGCGCCCGGCCTCGGCATCGAAATCGACCTGGATGTCGCCTGGAATTACCGCAAGGCCGGCGAACCCTTTTTCGAGTAGCCGGCGATCGATGGCGAAGGTCAATCGCCGAGCCGCCATGCCGCCGCACCGCCGCTTCTCAAACGAAGCAGCGTGGACACACATGGCCATCCTGCGCTGGTCTTGAACGGTTTCCGAAGACGATAAGAACGGGACGATCCGGGGTGCGCGACGGGGAACTAGGCGGTCGGACGGGCCGGCAATTGAACGGCTGCGGCGGCCTTCAGCGCGGCCAACGAAAGCCGCTTGGCGGCCTTGCGTTTACGGTTGCGGTGGAACCGCGCTTTGTCTCCATTGTTTGCTGACATGGTGACCCAAGCTTAGCAGCCAATCGCCACGCGCGCTTGCATTTGTCACAGCTTCCTGCCGCGGGCCCTGAGTGATAATGGACTTATGCGTCCTTTTCTCCTCGGGCTCCTGTGCCTCCCTCTCGCCCTCGCCCAGTCCCCCGCGCCTCCGGCCAAACCCGCCACGCCGCCTGACCGCGCCGCGTTCCAGGCCGCCACCAGCGAAAAGGATCCGTCGAAAAAGATCGCCGCACTCGAGAAGTTCCTCGCCGGCTTCCCCGACAGCCGCATGATGACCACCATGGCCCGGCGCGAACTCGTCTCCACCGCCCTCAAGCAGGACCCTGCGCAGGGTGTCGCCAAAGCCGCCTCGCTCACCGCATCGCTCCCGTCCAACGATGCCGCCGTCATCAACCGCTTCCTCGCCTCCGAACTGATCGCCGCCAAGAAGCTCCTCCCTGAAGCCGAAACCGCCGCCCTCCTCGCGCTCAGGCAATTCAACTTCGACGAATTCGCTGCCGGGGCCCGCAAGGACGCCGAGGACTATAAGCAATCGCCCCCTTCCGCGGATCAACTCAAGGTACGCTTTCACAGCCAGACCGCCCAGTACAAAGAGACCGCCGGCCAGGTCATGATCGAGACCGGCAAGACCGCCGAAGCCCGCGCCATGCTCCTCGACGCTCTGCGTTCAAACCCCGCACTCACCAACTCCGCCGCCGCCCTCGCCTCACTCGCCGAGAAAGAAGGCAAGGCCCCCGAGGCCCTCGGCTACTTCGCCCACGCCATGCTCGCCAAGCCCTCGCCGGCCTCGCGCACCGCCTTCGCCGCCGCATGGAAGAAGCTCAAAGGCGACTTGGACCCCACCTCCTACCTCGACGATCTTTATCGCACGGCCTTCAAGTCTCCGATCCATCCCGAACAATACGGTGCCTCGCCGAAACGCTCGACGCGCATCGTGCTGGGCGAGATCTACACCGGCGCTGGCTGCCCGCCCTGTGTCGCCGCCGACCTTGCCTTCGACTTCGTCCTCGAACGCTACCCCCGCTCCGACGTCGCCATCGTCGCCTATCACGAACACATCCCGCGTCCCGACCCCATGGCCAACACCGATACCATCGCCCGCTGGAAGTGGCAGCAGGGCCGCGGCGTGCCCACCTACGCCATCGACGGCGAGCCCGTCGGGATGGGCGGCGGCGGCCGCGACTCTGCCGGCGAAATCGCCCATCTCCTGCGCGGCAAAATCGACGCCCGCCTTGAAACCGCCCCCGGCGCGCGCCTCAACCTGTCTGTTTCTCACAAGGGCAATGCGGTCGAGGCCAAAGCCAGGGTGGACAAAGCCGCCGCCTCGCCTGATCTCGTCCTCAACATCGTCCTGGTCGAAAAGGAACTCACCTATTCCGGCGAGAACGGCATCCGCTTCCATCCCATGGTCGCCCGTTCCATCGCCTCCTATCCGCTCAACGGCGGCAAGGCCATCAAGCAGACCCACCGTTTCGATCTCGCCCAGGTCCAGGACGCCCTCGTCCGCCACATTGACGCCTTCGAGAAACACGACGAGCGCCACAACAAAGACGGCAAGTTCCGTTTCTTTGAACGTAAGACGCAGATCAACGCCTCGCACCTCGCCGTGGTGGCCTTCGTTCAGGATTCGAAAACGAAACAGATCCTTCAGGCGGTCTTCAGCGAAGCACTGCCGAGAACGGCCACCGACTAGCCCAAGCGAACCGAGCACGCGCGAAGGCCGCGAGTGCTGCGAGCGGGTCTCCTGGAAATCACAACCGCGCGCCGCAATCGTTCGTCTCTACGCCACCCCGCCCTGACGCAACAGCTTCAGCGCTTCAATCGCCGCCCCGCGCGCGCCAGCCGTATCCCCGTTCGGCATGACGTGCACCGGGATGTCGGCCTGCTCTTCGCGCTGCACCGGCATGCCTGCGTGAATCTCGGAGACGAACCAGTCCTGGAACTCTTTGCCCGTCTCGATCGCCCCGCCGCCGACGATGAGCGCGTCGGGATCGAACGTGTTCACCATCTCGTCGAAGAACAGGCCCAGCGCATGCGCCTGCACCCGGAAGATGTCGCGGCACATCGCATCGCCCCGCTCAGCCATGCCCCGCACCAGTTTCGCCGCCTTGTGCAGGTCGCCCAGCTTGCCCAACTCATGGCCCGGATACTTCGTCAGGAAGTACGGCAGAAAACTCTTCTCAATCGCCGTCAACGAACACAGCGCCTCAAGATCGCCCGTCCGTCCGCAGTTGCATTCCGGATGCAAACCCTCGATGCCCTTGATGCTCTGATACGGGATCAGCACGTGCCCCAGTTCGCCACCGAAGCCCTTGCGCCCCTTCACCACCATGTCCTCGATGATCACGCCGCCGCCCAAGCCCGTCCCCACGATCGCCGAAATCGACGTCTTGCCGCTCGACGCTCCGAACAGCGCGAAATGGCCCCACAGCGCGCCCGCATTGCCGTCGTTCAGATAAACCACCGGCTTGCCCAGCCGCGCTTCCAGGCCGGCCCGGATGTCGAATCCCGCCCAGTCCGCATGCACGAAATTGGTCGACCCCTTAGCGCTCAACACCCCCGTCGCGCTCGCCGGACCCGGCGTGTCCAGTCCCACCACCTCCACGTCCGCAAGCGCAATCCCAGCCTTTGCCACGGCCATATCCAGCCCGTCCGAAATCTGCTGCAGGCAGATCGCCGGGCCTTCCTTTGACCGCGCCGGGTGCTCGCACAACCCCTCGATCAGAAACTTCTCGTCTTCCGTGATCAGCGTGTAATTGACGGCGTTTCCGCCCAGATCGACACCAGCTACGACTTTCACAGTCTCGTCTCCTCGTCACTCCAAATTCCTGCTCGCGAACTTCCCACGATAGCAGGACTCGCCTCGACCGCAATACTCTGCCCGCCTCACATCTCCAGGTTGCCCAGGTACACCATCGGCGCTACCGGAAAACTCGCCTTGAACTTGAAAATCTGCATGTCGCCCGTTACCTCCACCTCCCGGTCTGACACTCGGATCGGCTCGGCATCGGAAAACGTCACCAGGATCGTCAGCGACAACGCATTCACCCGCGCCTCGGCCTTCACCGGCCTCAACACCCGCCCCGACTTCGTCCTCATCACCACCGACTGCCGCGCAATATCGGCCACCGTCTCCGGACCCTGATGAGCCACCTCCGCCGGCGCCCCATGCAGTTCCAAAACATATCCGCCCCCGCGTGTTGCAATCAGTTCTGTCGCCCTCTGCACCGGCAATTTCTCGTCCCGCTGCTGATACAGCGCCTTGGCCTGACGGATCGGCAGCGCCGACGCCCAGCGCACGATGATGTCCGCGTCGCCCGGAATCTTCGGTTTCTTCGCTCCAATCCCACCCACCGGACTCCCCCCCTGGATCATCCCCGGCTGCGCCGTCGGCGACCGGTTCACCCCAGGCACGTCCATCGGATTAAACGGCCTCGGCTCGTCCTTGCGCCAGTTCAGCCTCACGTTCATAGGCTTGGCCCACGGCGACTCAGTCACCAGCTTCACCACAAGATCGTCGCTCCAATCCGGAAACCGCGTCTTCTTCCAATCATCAGCCGCGCCCGCCGTCTGGCACGCCAACGCTGCCAGCACCGCCGCCGCCCAGTTCAGTCGAAATCGCGCACGCGGAGGGCCCGTCCTTGATTTAGCCTTTTGTTGATTGCTCATCGCTACAACCTTCCCGACGCCTCCCGCATCCCTCTCGTTCCAGGTTACCCCCTCACCCGCGCCAAACAAACCCGCACATCGCAGGGAACTCCCGCCCCTCTCATCCGTCTTAGTTGCTGATGCCTGCACTTGCATTGCTGCTGCTGCTCGCTCCGCCGCCAGACGCGCCGCCCCTCCCCATCGACGAAATCCTCGCCCGCGTCGCCGCCAATCAGGACCGCGCCGAGAAGGTCCGCACCCGCATCGTCTACCAGCAATCGGTCCGCACCCGCCTTCTCCGCGGCGGCGGCAAACTCGCCCGTGAAGAGAAACGCTTCTACACCGTCACCCCGACCGAGAATGCCACCGGCAAGCAACTCGACAAAGTCGAAGGCCTCTACGAAAAGGGCGGCAAACTCCACCCTTACTCCGACCCCAAGTTCCGCCACAAAGGCCTTGACCTCGACGGCGAAATCGCCGAATCGCTCACCGACGATCTGGTCAACGACAAGAACTCCCGCGACGGCATCTCCCGCGACCTCTTCCCCCTCACCCGCTCCGAACAGAGCCACTACACCTTCCGCTTCGACGGCTACCATTCCGTCGCCGGCGTCCGCGCCCTGCGCCTCGCCTTCTCGCCCGTCAAGCGCCCCAAAGGCGACGCCTGCGAAGACGATTGCGGCCGCCCCTGGTCAGGTACGGTTCTCATCCACCCCGACGAGTTCCAGCCCATCAGCATTGTCACCAACATGAGCAACCCCATCCCCGGCTGGGTCAAGGTCGTTTTCGGCATCAACCTCAAACAACTCGGTTTCAGCCTCGCCTACCGCAAAGTCGCCGGCGGCCTCTGGTTCCCCTCCACCTACGGCACCGAGTTCGGACTCCGCGTCTTTTTCGGCTACGGCCGCACCGTCACCCTCAGCATGGAAAACACCGACTTCCGCCTCGCCTCCGCCGAATCCTCCATCGTCTACGACCCGCCCACCGCCCGGTAGCCGTCACTCTTCAAACTTCAACTCCCGCGTCGACCGCTCGTCGCCGGTCGCCTCGCACAGCCGGCCATACAACTCCGGCCTCCGCGACCGCCTCCATCGCCGTCCCGTCGCCTGCTTCAGCAGTGACAGATCCAGATCGGCCACCACCAGATCCTCGTCCGCTTTCACCGACTCCGCCAGCACCCGCCCATACACATCCAGCACCATCGCATTGCCCGTCCTGATTTCGTCATCGTCCACCCCGACGCCATTCGAAAACACCAGGAATATCCCGTTGTCGTGCGCCCTCGACGGCAGCCACCTCATCAACCACCCCCGCCCTTTATCACCCAGAATCTCGCGCTCAATCGCCTCACGGTCGTTATGCCGGTTATGCCACAGCGCTGCGTCCACCACGCCCATCTGATGCGGATTTTTGCCCCCGCACCCGCCCGTCTGGTGCGGCGCCAGCAACAAATCGGCCCCCATCAGCGCCGTGATCCGCACGTTCTCCACCAGGTTGCAGTCGTAGCAGATCAGGATCCCCGCCTTCACCCCGCCCGGCAGTTCAAACACCGTGAACCGGTCCCCGCACGTCAGGCTTGGATGCACAAAGGCATGAATTTTCCTGTGCACCGCGATGCGCCCGTCCTCCATCGCCACCACATACGGCTTATAGAACTTGCCGTCCGCCCCGCGTTCGATAAACCCCGCCCCGACCGAGATCCCGTGCCGCCTGGAAATCTCAATCAACCCCCGCGTCGTCTCGCCATCCGGCACAGGCTCCGCCAGTGCGGCAAACTCCTCATGCGGCAGGTTACGCAGAAACCAGTAGCCGGTCACCGAACACTCCGGCGCCAGCATCAGCCTCGCACCCTTGGCCGCAGCTTCGGCCGCGTACCGGTCGATCTTGGCCAGGTTCGCCGCCTTCTCGGCCGGCTTCGATTCCATCTGCAACGTGGCTACACGGTAGAGGTCCATGACCTCTGTCCTATCACGCCCGGCGCCCCCGCAGCCACTCCCACCCGCGCCACGCCATCAGCGCACCCAGCCCCGCCGCATACGATCCCGGCCTCATCACCCCCGCTTTCACCAGCCACAAATAGTGCACCACGCCCGCCGCCGCGCTGATATAAACCAGCCTGTGCAGCGCCTGCCAACGCCTCCCGCCCAGCCGCCTGATCCAGCCCGCCGTCGATGTCGCCGCCAGCGGAACCATCAGCGCAAACGCCATCATCCCCGCCGTGATGAACCGCCGTTTGACGACATCCTCCCAGATCTCCGGCCACTCAAAGAACTTGTCCAGCCACAGATAAGTGAACAGGTGCAGCGTGCCGTAGAAAAACGCAAACAGACCCGCCATCCTTCGGAACCGGATCAACTCCGGCAACCCCAGCATCTTCCTCGCCGGCGTGATCGCCAGAGAAATCAGCAGCACCCGCAGCGTCCAGATGCCCGTACCCTTCGTGATCGCCTCGATCGGGTTCGCCCCCAGTTCGTCCCTATACCCCTGCCACGCCATCCAAGCCGCCGGCCCTGCCAGCGCCGCAAACACCGCCGCCTTGGTCCAGCCCGTGCTCAACAACTTCCGCATTGGCCGCCCGCGTCAGTAATTCTTCCGCAGGTCCAGCCCGCTGTAGAGCGACGCCACCTGATCGCCGTAGCCATTGAACTTCAACGTGTCCCGCTTGCCGAATTCGCCGATCCGCCGCTCCTTCGCCTGCGACCACCGCGGATGATCCACCTCCGGGTTCACATTCGCGTAGAACCCGTATTCGCGCCCGTTGGCGATCATCCACGTCGACGCCGGCTGCTTCTCCGTGAACCTGATCCGCACAATCGACTTCGCGCTCTTAAACCCGTACTTCCACGGCACCACCAGCCGCACCGGCGCCCCGTTCTGGTTCGGTAGCGTCTCGCCATACAGCCCCACCGACAGGATCGTCAACGGGTGCATCGCCTCATCCATCCTCAGCGCTTCGACATAGGGAAACGGCATCCCGGCATAGCGCGCCTCGGGCATCTGCTTCAGGTTGAAGTACGTTTCAAACCGGACATACTTCGCCTTCGACGTCGGCTCGGCGGCTTTGATCAGCGCGCTCAGCGGAAACCCGATCCACGGCACCACCATCGACCACCCCTCCACGCACCGCAGCCTGTACACCCGTTCTTCGAGCGGAGCCATCTTCACCAACGCGTCGAAATCGATCGCCTTTTCCTTCGCCACCTCGCCGTCGATGCGGATCGTCCACGGCGACGTCTTGAAGTTGCGCGCATTCCGGGCGGGCATGTCCTTGTCCAGGCCAAACTCGTAGTAGTTGTTGTACGACGTGATGGCGTTGTACGGGGTCTGCTTCTCCGAGGTGCTGAACGGGCTTTTCCTATAGCCGGTCAGCTTCGTCGCAGCTGCGGCCCTCAATCCGGCAAATGAGAACCCCGCGGCTGCCAGCAGCGCCCTCCTCGAAAGGTAGTCGCGCTTCGGCGTCACCTCGGAGTAGGGCAGTGAAAAGATGTTTCGGTTCGTCATACCTAACTTATTGATGCGCGAACCCGGCCTCCGGGCGCGGAGGATTCAACTGGTCGGCGAGACCAGCAATACGCGGAGTGGCGGGGCACTGTCCCCATTGTTCCTGTCTCAACGGGGGCTCCACTCGACAATTTCCTCGTCGCCACACCGGGGGCGCGGCTGGCCGTTCCGGGCGGTTTGGCGCTCAGCCTGACGGGCAGGGCGAGCTACTTGCGCAGAGTGTAGCTGTAGATCCCGGCGCCGTCCTGATCGATGAACTTCATGGTGAGGGCGGATTCAGTGGCTTCGAGGACCGAGAAGCCCGACTTGCTTTCGGCCATGAAGAGGATATTGGGGTAGTCTTTTTGCCGGGCGGTGCGAGCGCCAGCGCCGGCGGCTCCGTTGACGAAAAGGTGGACGTTGCCTTGCGGCTTGAGGTGCTGGAAGATGTGCTCATGGCCGCAGAAGTAGATGTCGGCCTGATTGGACTGAAGGATCGGGAGGATGTCCTGAATAAGCGTTTCGTTGTCACCACGGAGGGCGGAGTAGATCTGGAAGTGGCCGTAGACCACCTTCCAGCGGGACGTGCTGGCCTTCAGTTCGCGATCGAGCCAGATGCGCTGGCGTTCGGAGATCAGCGGAGTATTGATGACGAAGAACTGGACGGGTCCGGCGGTGTAGGTGTAGTAGAGGGCGGGGAGTTTCCAACTCGGGTTCTTGTAGAGCAGTTCGGCGGCAGGCCCGGAGGGGTTGCTCCAATCGTGGTTACCGAGGCTGGGGTAGAAGGGGATGCAGAGTTGGGGATAGAAACGTTCCCAGTATCTTTCCCAGCGGGCGTCGGCGGGGCTCAGCGGGCCGTTGTCCTGGTAGTTGTCGCCGAGCGTGATGCCGAAATCGAAGGGTTGCTCCTGGTGGATGCGGGCCATGGTGTTGGCGCAGGCCTCCTGGATGGGACTGCCGGTGCCGGTGTCGCCGATAGCGACGATGCGCAGGGAAGCCGATGCGGGCTTGGCTTCAAATTTGGGCGGGGCTTCCCAGAGGAATGCGGGCAACTGCGAGCCGAGGATCTCCTGGACGCGGCCCAAAGCGAGCAGGGCCTCGGTGTCGTTGGCGGCGCGGGCGATCAGGATGCGTTTGCGGAGCGTTTCGGACAGCAGTTCCTGGCGGTAGTCGGCTAGGCGATCGAGAGCGTGGATGGCGAGCGTGGGATTGGGGTGGGAAGTGGCCCAGCGTTCGAGGTGGGCGATGAGGGCGGGATCGGCGGAGCGCCGGATGGCGCGGGCGACATGGCCCAGACAGGCCGAAGATCGCGACGTGAACGTGGGCGATGCCTCGGGGCATTCGCCGGCATCATAGAGCCCGGTGATGAAGGGGATGACGGCGGCGATGCGTTCGGTTTCATCAGCACCCGGGGCGGAGTCGACGAGCTTGGAAAGGCCGGCGGCGCGGGCTCTGGGTTCCTTCTGGTCAATGACGGACTGGCCGGCGGCGCGGAGTTCGGCGGGCAGGCGGTCGGCGAGCGAGGCGGTGGGCTGAGACCAGAGAGGAAAAAGGGCGCTCGCGAACAGAGCCACGGTCAAAAGGCATGCCTTGGCGGTCAGGGGCGAAGGTCTCAAGAGGTACTCCTTGAAGGTCAGGGGTGTTTCAAACTGCCATTTCAGAGCATATCAAGCCGTAGGCAGAGACGGACTCAGTGTCAGGGCTTCACAGCGGCCGCTTGGCGCAAGGTGACGGGTCCGAGCAGGCCGGAATCAAAGACGGGCCAGTTCGACGCATCGAAGGGTTTGTAGTCGCTGTTGACCAGGTTGATGTCGTGGAAAACGCGCCACGGGCGATGCTCGCGGTCCATGTGGCGGATGCGGTTGGCGGCCAGCGAGGTGACCTCGACTTCGAGCAGGTTGAAGCGGCGCCGGAGCCGGCCGGCATGGATGCGGAAGGGCGGCTCGATGAGCGTGCCCAGGTCCTTGCCGTTCAGACGGACACGGGCCGATTCGCGGACTTCGCCAAGGTCGATGAACCAGGCGCCCGCCGGGGCGTCGAACAGGATCGAATAGCGGGCCGTGCCGGCGAAACGCCCGCCCACGGGGCCGGCGAAGCGGGTCCAGGAATCGGGGCGGGCGATCTCCTTGGTCGGCGGGACTTCGGGTCCGCCTTCAAGGAATTCGACGGTCCACCGGCCTTCTATCGGGACGGCCTTCACGCTGGGCTTGCGGTAGACCCAGGGCGCGGCTGCAGGGGGTTTGACTCCGGTCACCGAGTCAACCGGGACCGAGACAACGACGGACTTTCCAGAAGCGGTTTCGGTCGAACGGACGTTGCGCACCGGCAGTTTGTCTGCCAGCAGACGGACAAAGACGCTCTGGTTGGGTTCGAGTTGGAGATATACGGAGGATTCGCCGCCGGAGGTGCGCGACACGGCGAGGCCGGTGGCGCCGGTCATCGGGTCCATCAGGACGATGGACGCGGCGGGGTGGGCCAGCGGGACCCAGGACGACAGCGGCTGTGCGGAGCGGTTGGCGATGAAGTACTCGCGCGCTTGGCCGTCGATGCGGCGGATGAATTCAAGGCCCTTGTTGTCGACCAGCGGTTCGCGTTTGATGCCAGCGCCGGAGAGCGCGGCTTCGGCTGGACCAACCAGGACGCGGCCCTGGCCGACGGTCGCCAGTCGGGCGCCCGAGGGGATGGCGGTGTCGAAATTCAGCCGCTCGCGCAGAGCCGTGTATTGGGCGCGGCGGGATTCCAGATCGCCGAAGCCGGGGACGTCGGCGGGCAGAGCATCGGCGAAGATGACCGTCGTGCCGGCGTAGGCGAGGTCGAGCAGGCGAGAGAAGGTCTCGACCGGCATGTATTGCGTGGGCGGCACGAGGATGGCGCGGAACTCAGCGCCGGGGGCGCGGAGCGTGCGGCCGTCGGCCTTGATCTTCTCGAGGAGGCGGTCGGAGATGAAGTCGAAGGTCCAGCCGCGGTCATAGAGCGACTGGGCGAAGCGGCCGAAGGGCTGGTCGGTGAGCCAATCACGGCTGTGGACGGTGAACTTCATTTCCAGACCCTTGGGGTCGTGCCAGACGTCGTGGACGGGCCAGTAGAGAAGCAGGTCGTTGTCGCTGCGGCCGTTCTGGAGCATGGCCTGGCTGCGGGAAATCCAGGCGTTCAGCGCCGGCGCGTCGCGGAAGATGGGATTGCGCCAGTTCATTTCGGTGGAGGCGTAGAACAGCCATCCGGGCCATGGAGCGTCGGCGGGCGAATAGGCCGAGCCATGGTAGACGACGTGGTTGACCCCGGCGACAAAGAGTTGCTGGATGAGTTCTTTCATGTCCGAGAGCCGCTCCTGGAAGTGTTCCTTCATCCAGGTGCCGGTTTCCGATGCCACCTGGCGGCGGCCCTCGATATGGGCGGCTGAGGAGGCCAGCTTCGAGATCAGCGTGCTGCGGTCGTGGCGGAACATCTCGGTTTCCGGGATGTCGGCCAGGGCGTAGAGGTCGAGCAGATTGGCGGGCGAGCCATGGGCCTGGTTGCGGGTGAGGATGCGGCGGCCGCGGGCCCAGGAGGTCCAGACGGCGGTAAATTCGTCAGTCACCAGATCGGAGAGCGTGGCGCGGTAATCGGCTTTCACTCGGGCCGTGCGGTCGTCGTTGAGGTTGCCGAACAGGGCGTCGTAGTGGTCTTCAAGACGGTAGCTGCGGCGGCGCTGGAACTCGGCAAGCAGGTTCGCCGACCAGTTGGCGTTGTATTCGAACGAGTCGTGGTAGACAGCGCGGGGCAGGGCGCCGGAGTGCGATGAAAATGCGGCGGTGAAGCGTTCGAGGTAAGCGGTGATGGCGTCTCGGGAAAGCGGGTTGAGCATCCAGCCTTCGCCGCCGGGCGCGGCGCGTTTGACGCGCATGGACTCGCGGACGCCCACCTGCCAGCCGTCAGGGGTCTGCTTTGGGACGGCGATGACGTTGGCGTTCTCGCGCGTGATGTTGGGTCCGCCGAAGCACCAGCCGGAGCCGAGGGTCATGTCGATGTCCATGCCTAGGCGGCGGGCCTCGGAGGCAGAGTGCGACATCATGGACATCCACTTGGGGCTGAGGTAATCGATGTAGCGCGATTCGTAGCCCTTGGCGCCGTAGATGGGAATGATGTGGAGACCGCCCCAGCCGGCGCGCTGGTAGGTTTCGAGTTCGCGCGTGATGTTGGCCTGGTCGACGGCCGAGGCCATCCACCACCAATAGCTCCAGGGCTTGGTCTGGGCCGATTGCGCGGGCCAGTCGAGCGGTCCTGCGGCCGTGCCCGGCAGGGCGGATAGGCAGGCGATTGCGATCAGTAGTGCGCGCCGGGTGGCAGTTGTACCCATGAGTGAAGTGATACAACGCCCGAGCGCGGAACGCAAACTGTGCGGGCTAAATAACCGCCGGGCAGGGCAGTTTTTCGAGCGCCAGCGCCTTTTCGAAGGCGTGGGCGATCTGCAGCAGCCGCGCGTCGCCGAACGGACGGCCGATCAACTGGATGCCGACCGGCAGCCCCGCGGGGGTGTATCCGACATGGATGGCGGCGGCCGGGAAACCGAGGGCGTTGACGCCGCGAAGCAGCCGTGTGGAGGCGACACGGACGTCTTCCATCTGGCCGGCGATGTCGATTGTGGTCTGGCCGATATGGGGCGCGGCGATGGGACAGATGGGCGTCAGGATACAGTCGGACTTGTCCAGGAACATGCGCCAGACCTGCTGCAGGCGGGTGCGCAGGCGCTGCGCCTGGACGTAGGCCGTGCCTGGGATGGCGCGTCCGATGTCGACGCTGGATGCGACGTCTGCGCCGTAGTCTGAACGGCGCTTGCGGATATAGGGCTCGTGGACGGCGGCGGCTTCGACGCCAAAGGTGACGCTGGCAACGGCATTGAGTTGGTTCGGCTCAGGGACGGCGCCCATGACGAAGGTGGCTCCGGCTGTTTCCACCGCTTGGGCGGCCAGCAGGATGACGCGTTTGACGTCGGTGTCGATATTCTCGAAATAGAAGTTGCGCGGCAGCAGGATGCGGACTTGGCGCAGCGTTTCCTCGACGTTGCCGGTGTTGACGGCGTAGGGGCCGGCGATGCGCTGGACGGTGGACGGGTCTTTCGGGTCGTGGCCGGCGAGGGCATCGATCATGAGAGCCGAGTCTTCTATCGTTTGCGTGAGGGGACCAATGTGGTCGAGGGAGAAGGCGAGGGGGAGTGCGCCGTATTTCGAGACCAGGCCATAGGTGGGCTTGAACCCGGCCAGGCCGCAGTAGTGGGCGGGGACGCGGATGGAGCCGCCGGTGTCGGAGCCGGTCGCGGCTAGCGCCATGCCTGTGGCGACGGCGACGGCGGAACCGCCGCTGGAGCCGCCGGGAATGCGCTCTGGATCGTAAGGATTGCGGATCGAGCCGAAGTGGGGGTTGTCGGAGGTGATTCCGCAGGCGTGTTCATGGAGTCCGGTCTTGCCCAGCATGACGGCGCCGGCTTCAGCCAGGCGCGAGACGGCCGTGGCGTCGAAATCAGGAACGTAGTCGGCAAAGATCTTCGAGCCCGAAGTCGTGCGCACGTTCATGGTGCAGAGCAGGTCCTTGTGGGCGATGGGGATGCCGTGCAAGGGGCCACGGTCGTGGCCGGAGCGGAGTTCGTCGTCGGCCTTAGCGGCCTGGGCGTGGGCGAGATCCGCGGTTACGGTGATGAAGGCGTTGAGCTTGGGATTGAGCTGATCAATGCGCTGGAGGCAGGCTTCGGTGAGTTCGACGGAGCTGACCTGGCCTGAGCGCAGGGCCGCCGCGGCTTCGGCGATGGTCATTCGGGGTCCTCCTGGACGCGGAAGTACATGCAGGGTTCTTCCTTCCAGTCAATCATCGCGGAGAGCAGGGTAATCGACTTTTCCATCGCTTCCAGGCGCTGGCGCTGGGTTTCATTGAGTTCGATGCCGCGCGCCTCGGCGGCTTGAGTCCAATCGGCCATGGTTTAATCATGGCATGGGCGCGATGACGAGCATGGGCACGGTGCGGCCGCTCACCGCATTGGACGAAGACGAGCAGATGCTCCGGGACATGGCGGCCGGATTCAGCCGCAACGAGATCGGGCCGAAAGTCCGCGAAATGGACGAAAACGGAGTCTTCGACAAGGCGCTGCTGAAGCAGATGTTCGACCTGGGGCTGATGGGCATCGAGATCCCGGAAGAGTACGGCGGGCAGGGTGGGACGTTCGTGCAAGCGCTGATCGTCATCGAAGAGATGGCCGCGGTGGACCCTTCTGCGGCCGTGATCGTCGATGTCCAGAACACGCTGGTCAACAACGCAGTGATGCGGTGGGGCACTGATGATCAGAAGCGGCGGTGGCTGCCGCGGCTGGCGGCGGATACGCTAGGGGCGTATGCGTTGTCTGAAGCGTCCGCCGGCTCGGATGCGTTTGCACTGGAGACGCGGGCGGTGGAGGACCGCGACGGCTACGTGATCACTGGGCGGAAGTTGTGGATCACGAACGCGGCCGAGGCGGGACTGTTTCTGGT
Organism: Bryobacteraceae bacterium; assembly: GCA_014860455.1. Lineage (GTDB taxonomy): Bacteria > Acidobacteriota > Terriglobia > Bryobacterales > Bryobacteraceae > PNKE01. The sequence continues at coordinate 35,164 of JACZJQ010000101.1, forward strand.
GTTCGCGAATCTGCGGCCGGAGGCGGGGTACAAGGGGATCACGTGTTTTGTGGTCGAGCGCGGGGCGGCAGGTTTCACGGTAGGGCGGAAGGAAGACAAGTTGGGCATCAGGGCGTCGTCCACGTGTGAGCTGATTCTGGACGAGGTGCGTGTGGCGAAGGGTGCTTTGCTGGGAGAGCCGGGCAAGGGCTACAAGATCGCCATCGAAACGCTGAACGAGGGCCGCATCGGCATTGGCGCGCAGATGGCGGGGCTGGCGCGGGGGGCGCTGGCGCACGCGGCAGCGTATGCGAAGGAACGCAAGCAGTTTGGACGGGCGATCGCCGAGTTTCAGGCCGTGCAGTTTGCGCTGGCGCGGATGGCAACCGATATCGAGACGGCGCGTCTATTGGTTTTGAACGCGGCGCGGCTGAGGGAGGCCGGCGCGGCGTTTGTGAAGGAGGCGGCGATGGCGAAGTACTGGTCGTCGCAGGTGGCCGAGCGCGTGGCGTCAGAGGCGGTCGAGATCTTCGGCGGCGCGGGGTTCACGCGGGACTACCCCGTGGAGAAGCTGTATCGCGATGCCAAGATCGGGCGCATCTATGAAGGCACGTCGAACATGCAACTGGCGACCATCGGACGTCAGATACTGGGATGAGAGGCAAGATGATGAAGCGAGTGGCGATTCTACTGATGGCGGCCGCGACGGCGTTCGCGCAGGACCTGAGCGAGGCCGAGGTGAGTGACATCATCCGGCGGTTCGCGGCTAAGGAGGCCGAGTTCGCGAGGGCGCGTGAGAACTATACATACCGCCAGCGTTACCGCATCGAGGAACTCGACATGAGCGGGAAGGTGATCGGCAAGATGGAGACCGTGGCCGACATCGTCTTCACCTCCGATGGCAAACGGACCGAGCGCGTCGTGTTCGCGCCCATGAACACGCTGCAAGGGCTGCAACTGACGCCGGAAGACGAGCAGGATCTGCGCAATGTGCAGCCGTTCGTGCTGACGACCAAGGAAGTGAACGACTATAAGGTGCGCTATGTCGGCAAAGAGAAGATCGATGAGATCGGGACGTATGTGTTTGCGGTGAAGCCGAAGCAGATGGTGGAAGGGCGGCGGTATTTCGGCGGCATGATCTGGGTGGACGACCGCGACCTGCAGATTGTCAAGACGTATGGGCGGGCGATCGGCATCGGCAAGAGGGTGGAGAAGCAGCGGTTTCCGAAGTTCGAAACCTGGCGGGAGCAGATCGACGGCAAGTACTGGTTCCCGACTTACACTGCGGCCAACGATACGCTGCCGTTTGAGAGCGGTCCTCTGCCGATCAAAATGCTGGTCACCTACCGCGACTACAAGCAGTTTAAAAGCGATGTCGTCATAACCTATGGCGACGAGGTGGACGAGACCAAGCCGGCGCCGAAGAAGCAGTAGCGGCGAAGCGATGGGGATGAAGCCGGGCGCAGGGACGGAGTGTGCGGATTGATAATGTTGATTTGCGTTTTCCGAATTTACTTTCAAGTTCCCTGAGAAGTTGCCGATCTCACCAGCACTGATTAGATGCGAGGGCCGGAAAGCTCCGCAGGACGCGCGATGGCCGCTCGGCCGGGCGGATTATTCCGGGCCTACCCGCACAGGCGGGCCGCGAGTATCGGCAAAGGAAAAGCAGGAAATGAAACTTCTCCATTGGCTCCCCATGATTGCGCTGACCTTGGGGTCTGGCGCGGCTGGGGCGGCCGACTTGAAAGTAGTAGCGTCGCCGCACACCTTCCAGGTGAGCAGGACGCAGGACATCGTACTGAGCATCGCCAACACCACGCCCGGATCTGGCGGGGGCGTCGCATTGATGAACGGCGACACGATCGAGTTGTATCTCGATCTGCGCGGAGGCAGCCTCGCCGAGGCTCCGGTTGCGACATTGCTGCAGGGAGAGCGATTCGAGGGGCAGAACTTTACGGTCGAGCCGGTTTCGGGCGAGAACCGGATCCGGATCACTTACGCTGGAGCCGGGACACAGTGGAGTTCGGCCGAGAGCATTCAGCTGAGTTTGAAAATAACCACGCCGAGCACGCCGGGGGTAGCTTTGGTTGTGATGAAGCTGCCGACCCTGGACGGACGGTTCGGGGCGGCGGAATGGAACGTCTTCCCGATCAACGTGTTGACGGCCGATCAGACGCCGGCGGCCGGGCCGCAGGGGCCTGAGGGTCCGCAGGGGCCGGCGGGTCCGCAAGGCGAAGTTGGACCGCTGGGTCCTGTTGGCGGGCGTGGACCGATGGGCGACAGCGGGCCTCGCGGTCCGCAGGGCGAACCAGGTTCGGCGGGCGCGACTGGCGCCAATGGCGCGACGGGCGCACAGGGTCCGGCTGGACCGGCTGGCGAGACTGGCGCGACGGGGCCGGCAGGTCCGCAAGGTGAGACAGGAGCCGCGGGTGCCACAGGCGCTACCGGCGCAGCGGGTCCGCAAGGCGACGTTGGTCCGGCTGGCGCTGCCGGCGCACAGGGCGCGCAGGGCGAAGTTGGTCCGGCCGGCCCTGCCGGCGCACAGGGTGCGCAGGGCGAAGTTGGTCCGGCTGGAGCGCAGGGACCGGCGGGTCCGCAGGGAGCGGCGGGAGCCACGGGTGCGGCCGGCGCCAACGGCGTGAGCGGGTGGACTCGCACATCGAGTTCGACCGCGACCGACCCTGGAGCGAGTGCTGTAACGAACCACTCGGTGAGTTGCGGGGCGAAGAAGGTGGTTGGCGGCGGCTGCCGGATCACCGTCGATTTGGAGGGCGGCATCATCGTCGGCAGTTACCCTGGGTCTGACAACACTTGGGACTGTGTCTTTGTGAATTGGACTGGCGGCGCCACGCTGGAGGCCCACGCCATCTGCGCAGACATAGCGATACCAGACTAGTCGACCTCAGTTGGAGCGGTCTGATAATGGGCGTGCCGCTCTGTCGTCAGGAGTGGTGCGCCCGGTTCATTCTCAGAACTCTGGCAATGCGGAGATGCTGGACGCCGTGCCAAGGGCCGCCCACAGCGCAATCGTGCAGCGCATGCTTGCCAGTGATGCCGCCCTAAATGTGATGGGAGGTTGGTTGATGGATGGTGGAGGCGGCGGGAGTTGAACCCGCGTCCGAAATGGCCCGCCGTGACAAGACTACGTGCGTATCCGGTCCGGAATTTCGGCTGCGGACCTCGAACCGGCAAACGGTCACGCAACCCAGCCTGATTGATCTCGGGCCTTTCGCCCCAGACGGAGGCTTGGACCCTATCCTGCAAAAATGACGCTCGATCGATGACGCGCAGGCTCGTCACCGGCGAGCGGCTACCTATTTAATTAGGCAGCGTATGCAAACTGCTGATTGGCAGTTGTGTTTTTCCGATCGTTTAACGGGAGCTCGGAACCCGGCACGCCTCATCACTTCGGCTCCATCCCGTCGAAGCCGTTACGCCCCCTCCTTTCAACACTTCCATTATAGGCGACGCGGAGCCGGCCGTTTCCGTTCCATTCGAGGGCAGGGCGGTCAGACACGGCCGGGCCATTGGGTGATTGCGTCCAGGATCTCCTCCACTGGCGGGCTGCCGCGTTTGGAGAAAGCGATCCGGCCATCGGGTGACACAACATAGACGGTTCGTCTGACAACTGCGGCCCAGCCGGACTGGTAGGCGCGGGCGATGCGGCTTCCGGCATCGACAATGAGCGGAAAGCTGAGTTTCAGCTTCTCCGCATAGCGCTTATGGCTCGCATCGCTTGCCGGGTTGACGCCATACACGATGGCGCCGGCTTCCTGAAGCCGCCCGTATGCGGCATTCAATCCGCCGAGTTGGGCAGTTCAACCAGGCGTGTCGTCGGCGGGGTAGAAGACCAGGACGGCGAAGCGGCCGGCGATGGACTCCAGCGAGACGGTGGCGCCGTGCTGGTCCTTGCCGTGGAAGGCCGGGGCAGGCTCGCCAACCCGGATGGGTGCGCCAAGCATGACGTTAGTTTTGCACAAACGTGAGCAGGCGCTCGTGGACCGTCTTGGCGCGCTGGTCGTCCCAGCAGGCGATCAGGACGGTATCGTCACCGGCAATGGTACCGGCGATCTCGGCCCAATCCTCCTGATCCAGCGCGACGGCGAGTGAACTCGCGCTGCCGATCGAGGTTTTCAGGATGACGAGATTCTGGGCGAGCCGGACGTCGAGCAGGTATTCACCCATCACCGTGGCCAGGTCGGGCCCGGTGGGATCGGGCAGGATCTCGACATAGCCTTCGCTGGTTTTTGCCAGGCCCATTTCGCGCAGGTCGCGCGAGAGCGTCACTTGCGTGGCTTCAATGCCCTGGGCGCGGAGTTCCCGGGCGAGTTCATCCTGCGTCTGGATGCGCTTGGAGCGGATGAGCTTGAGGATCTGTCCTTGGCGGTAGTTCTTTGTCATGAGAGTTTCTCCAAACGGGTGCGGGCTTCGGTGAGCGCCGCAGCGACGGTATCCGGGGCGGTACCGCCGGGGGCGCGGCGGGTCTTCATGCCTTCGGCGGGGTCCATGAGGGCGGCCATTTCGGGATTGAAGCGCGGGTCGAAGGCGACCAGCGCTTCGGGGGTCCAGCCGGAAGGCGGGATTTCGTTTTGCACGGATTCGAGGACGAGCTTTCCGGCGAGTTGGTGGGCCTGATGGAACGGCACGCCGGAGCGGGCGAGGGCTTCGGCGAGGTCGGTGGCCACCACCCAGGATTCGGCGGCGGCACGGCGCGGGCGGTCCGGCTTGAGCGAAGTGGTTTCGAGGACTTCGCGGACCATTTCAAGGGACTGGGCGAGCGTGGAGGCGGCGTCGAAAAGCGGCTCCTTGTCCTCCTGCATGTCGCGATTGTAGGTCATCGGCAGGCCCTTCATGAGGACCAGCAGCGAGGTGAGTGCGCCGACGACGCGGCCGGATTTGCCGCGGACCAGTTCCATCGAGTCCGGGTTCTTCTTTTGCGGCATCAGCGAACTGCCGCTGGTGACGCCGTCGCCGAGTTCGAGCCAGTCGTACTCTTCCGAGCTGTAAAGGATCCAGTCCTCGGCCAGCCGGGAGAGATGGATCATGGCGATGGAGGCGGCCGAGAGGAAGTCGAGCACGAAGTCGCGATCGGCGGAGACATCCATCGAGTTGCGGGTGATGGATTCGAATCCGAGTTCGGCCGCCAGGGCGTCGCGGTCCACAGGGAAGCCGGAGCCGGCCAGCGCGCCAGAGCCGAGCGGCATCACGTTGACCCGCGCGCGGGTCTGGGTCAACCGCTCATGGTCCCGCATAAACATCTCGAAATAGGCCAGCAGGTAGTGCGGCCACAGCACGGCCTGGGCACGGCGGACATGGGTATAGCCGGGGATGATGGCGTCGGGGTAGCGGGCGGCGAGGCCGAGCAGCGCGGCCAGCACGCCGCGCAGCAGCGCGAGCGTCTCGTCGATCTCCGAGCGCAGCCATAGCCGGGTGTCGAGAGACACCTGTTCGTTGCGGCTGCGGCCGGTGTGGATCTTGTCGGCCAGCGCCCCGGCCTTGTCCTTAAGGCAGCGGATGACGTAGGTGTGGACATCCTCATCGGAGGCCGCTGCGGCGGCTTCACGGTCGATTGAATCCAGGGCGGCGCAGATCTGGTCCGCCTCGGCAGGGGCAAGGATGCCGGCGCCGGCTAGCGCCCGGGCATAGGCCTTCGAGCCGAGAATGTCGGCATCGATGAGGCGGCGGTCGAAATGGAGCGATCCGGAGAAGCGTTCGAAGACGGGCGAGGGGCCGGACTTGAAGCGTCCGCCCCAAAGCTTCATGCCGGGTTTGGATTCGTTGGTGGGTTGATCGGCCATCGTGTGGGCTAGTCCTTCTTGTCGCCGCAGGCAAGCATGAGCATGAGCGACTTCTGGGCGTGGAGGCGGTTTTCGGCCTGGTCGAAGATGACGGAAACGGGCGATTCCATCACCTCGTCCGTGGTTTCCTCCTCGCGGTGGGCGGGCAGGCAGTGCATGAAGAGGGCGCCGGGAGCGGCCATGCTCATGAGAGCGGCGTTCACCTGATAAGAGGCGAACAGCCGGGCGCGTTCGGCGGCTTCATGTTCCTGGCCCATGGATGCCCAAACGTCAGTGTAAACGGCATTGGCGCCGGCCAGGCCGACTTCGAGCGAATCGGTTGAGCGGATGGCGGCCCCGGTGGCGGCGGCGAAGCGTCGGGCAGCGGCGAGGATTTCCATCGACGGTTCGTAGCCGGGCGGCGTGATGCAGGTAAAGTTGACGCCAAGGCGGGCACAGTCGAGCATAAGCGAGTGGGCGACGTTGTTGCCGTCGCCGACAAAGGCCAAGGTGCGGCCGTCGAAGCCGCCCCAGTGCTCGCGGAGGGTGAGCATGTCGGCCAGCGCCTGACAGGGGTGGTACAAGTCGCTGAGGGCATTGATGACGGGGGAGGAGGACCAGGCCGCGAGTTCGTCCACGGTGGTTTGAGAGAAGGTGCGGGCGACGATCATGGAGGTCCAGCGTTCGAGGTTGCGGGCGACGTCCTTGACCGGTTCGCGGCCGCCAATGGGCCCGGTGTAGAGGATGGAATCGCCGCCGAGCTGCTTGGCGGCGACTTCAAAGGTGATGCGGGTGCGTAGCGAAGGCTTCTCGAAGAGCAGGCTGACCACCATGCCGTCCAGAGCGCGGCTGTAGCTCTTCGGGCTTGATTTGATGCCGGCGGCGAGGTCGAGGCAGGCGTGGAGTTCGGATTCGGTGAGGTCGAAGTCGGACCGTGCATCGCCGGAGAGAACCGGGCTCGGAGCGATAGGGACAGGCGACGGGGGGTGGGTGGACATGGTCGTTTCGGTTGAATACTTATGCAGTCTAATGTATAATTACACGGTCAAATACGCCGCGTCAAACAGGAAGGAGGGTGCGGGGAGCTGTTCAGAAGTGGTCGGGAAGGAAAAACAAGAGAGCAGACAGCAGTGGGGGGCCGCTGATGATGGAGCCGGCCTGGAGGACGTAGAGGGCGCCGCGGTGGCCCATGAGGTGGTTGTATTCGAGCAGGATGGCGGCCGCTAAGGCGAGCAGGATCCAGGCGGCGGCCCTGCGGTGGCGAAGCGAGAGCAGGGCGATGAACGCACAGACGGCGGCGGGAGCGGCGATGTGGAGCGTGATGGCCAAGGGGTGCAGGTGAGCAGAGAGGCCGGAGGAGAGTCCAAACCAGAGCCAGAAACAGGCCCAACTGAACAGCACCATCCTGGCCGCGGAGGGTGCGATCGTGGACCAGTTGCCGGACGAATAGAGCCGGGAGAACCGGAGGGCGTGCACGGGGCTGCCTCTGGGCGGAAGTATACCTTCGAACCCATATAAAAGAAAGCGCTGAATCGGGCTAAACAATTAGTCCATGGAGGCCGATGGATTCGATGTGAGCCTCATGAGGTCGCACGTCCGCCGTCCAGGCCGCGGAAGCCCGCGGAGCCCAGGTCTGCCAGGCAGGCTGGCCATGATGCTGCTGGCCGCGGCAGGGTTGGTGCAGGGGCAGCGGGCAGTGCACGACCTGTATGGCGTGGACCGGGGGCTGACGAACCTGTCGATCACGGCCTGGGCGCAGGACAGGCGGGGATTCGTCTGGGTGGGGACCGAGCAGGGCTTGTTCCGGTTTGACGGATCGCAATTCAGGAGGTATGGGGAAGAAGACGGGCTGCCGCATGAACTGGTGATGGGCCTGGGGGTGACGCCGGAGGGCAACATCTGGGTGTCGACCTATGGCGGGTTGGTTTGGAAGAAGTCGGCGAAGTTCGAGCGGCCGGAATCGGCCTTGCTGAACGGGCCGCTGACGGCGCAGGCGGTTGCGTTCAGGGAGGGTAAAGTGTATTTTGCCACGCATGTGGGCGTGGCCTATGGAGCCTGGCCGCCGGGCAAGGACGGTCTTAAGCTGACGATGCTGCCGGCGCCGGTGGAGCGGAGAGACCGGCTGTCGAAGGCGATCACGCTGGGACCCGACGGGGAGGTGTGGTGGAGTTGCGGACGCGGGCTGTGCCGGTTTGCGGGCAAGCACCTTGAGCAGTTTGGCCCGGCGCAGGGCGTGCCGCCGGACGATTACTATTCGCTGGTGGTTGACCGGCAGGGCAAGGTATGGGCGCGGTCGCGGGGCAATCTGCTGGGCATGGAGCCGGGACGCGAGCATTTCGCATTAGACGGCAATGGGACGGTTGGGAAGACGTCGGTGGGGTATGCGCAGATCTCGCTGGACCCGGATGGCCGGCTGCTGGTGGGTAGCGTGAAGGGTCTGGCGATCAGGGAGCGGGGGCAATGGAGGCTGCTGAACGCGAACAACGGACTGCCGGTGAGCGGGGTAAGCGGCGCGTGGAGTGACCGGGAAGGGGCGCTGTGGATCGGATTGAGCGGGGCGGGTTTGGCGAGGTTGCCCGGCTATGGGGAGTGGACATCGTTTGCGCAGCAGGACGGCCTGGACGGAGACATCGTCACGGGGCTGGGGCAGTCTGGTGACGGGCGGATCTGGGTGGCGACATCAACGGGACTTCGGACGGCGGCCGGGCAGGGCGGGATGACGAAATGGTCGCAGGTTGAAGTGCCGGGGATGGAGATGATCAGTTCGATGGTCCAAGCCAGGGACGGCAGTCTGCTGCTGACCGGCAGCAGCCAGCACGTGCTGCGTCTCAGGCCGGAGACCGGCCAGTGGACGGCATACTCGCGGGTTACGGGAAGCGTGAACGGGGCGACGCTGGACAAAGCTGGCAGATTGTGGGTGTTCACCGACCGGGGGCTGTTCCGGTCAGTGGGGCAAAGCACTCGCATGGAGCGCGTGGACGAGGCGATTCCCCGGGACGGGCACGAAAAGCCGAAGACGCCAGTATTCACTGGGGTGGCGGCTGGAGCGAGCGAGGACGAGGTGTGGGTAACCACCTATGGCGGACTGTTGCACCACCACAACGGGCGCTGGCGGTGGCTGAAGGAGGCCGACGGGCTGCGAACCAGAGTGTTGGGGATGCCGTCATTGGATCCTGCGGGGAGGCTGTGGGTAGGGCATCGTGACGTTGGCGGCGCGAGCCGGGTCGAGTACCGCGGGGGATCGTACCAGGTTGTCAACATCGAGGGCGCCAAGGGCTCTCTCAGCGATTTCATGTACAGCTTCCATTTTCCGCCGACGGGCGGAGTGTGGTCGCTGACATCGAGCGGGGTTCAGATCCTGAAGGCGGGGCGGTGGGTGCGGCTGGACCGGTCAGACGGGCTGCTGTGGGACGAATGCAGCCAGGGAGCGTTTCTGAGGGCGAGCGATGGCAGCTACTGGATCGGCACCTCGCGAGGCGTGTCAAGGTATGCGCCACGCATTGAGCCTGAGCCATCGGATCCGCCGGCCGCGACCATTGCGGAGGTGCGGTGGGGGCAGTCGTCGATCGAGCCGGAGGGCGGAGTTCGGTTTGATGTCGATGGGCGAACGGTACAGGTTCGCTTCAGCGTTCTGGAGTTCCGCCACGCTGCGCGGAACCGGTTCCGCTACCGGGTGGACGGCCGCGATTGGGTGGAGACCTCGGACCGCAGCCTAAATCTGGAACAGTTAGCGGCAGGCCGGCACCGGGTGGAGGTGAAGGCGGGCAGCGCCGAAGCGGGCTGGAGCGACGGGGCCGAGTCTCTGGAATTCGAGGTTGCTCCGAGATGGTATGAGTTGTGGTGGATCCGGCTGCTGATTTCGCTCGCTTCGCTGGCCATGGTGATCGTGATCTGGAGGCTGCGAAACCGGCGTCTGGAATCGGCCCGGCGGGCGCTGGAGCGGGCCGTTGAGGTGAGGACCGAGCAGTTGAGGCGCGAAAAGCAGAAGGTGGAGAACCAGCACGAGCAGATCGGGCACCTGCTGGAACAGGCTTTGGAGGCGAGCCGGCTGAAAAGCGAGTTCCTGGCCAACATGAGCCACGAGATCCGGACGCCGATGAATGCGGTTCTTGGGCTGATGAGCCTTACGCTGGAATCGAGCCTGGACGATAAACAGCGCGAACAGCTTGAGGGGGCGAGGTCGGCGGCGGTGTCTCTGTTGGGTGTGCTGACCGACATCCTGGATCTGTCGAAGATCGAGGCGGGCAGGTTTGAGCTTTACACGGCGCCGTTCGATCTGCACCGGCTGGTGTCTTCAGTGCATTCGCTGTTCACCCATGAGGCGGAAGCCAAGGGGCTGGAGCTGGAAATGCATCTCGGCCTGGACGTTCCGGTGTGGGTGGAGGGCGACAAGGACCGGCTACGACAGGTGCTAGTGAACCTGATGAGCAATGCGTTGAAGTTCACCGAGCAGGGCAGGGTGTCGATCTCCGCACACGCTGGACCGGAGCGCGGAGGCAGGCGAGAGATCTCGATTGCGGTAGAGGATACGGGGATCGGCATCGCGGATCAACACCGGGAACTGATCTTCGAGGGGTTCCGGCAGGCTGATGGGTCGATTACCCGGAGGTTTGGCGGTACGGGCCTTGGTCTGGCCATCTCGAAGAAGATCGTCGAGGGGATGGGCGGAAGGATTGAGATGCGCAGCCAGTTGGGACGCGGCACGAAGTTCACGGTGGTGGTGGCGATGCCGGCGGTGAGGGAACCGGTGCGCGCGGCGGTGCACGTGCCCGCACAGGAGCCCGAGCCCGGCAGGCTACGGGTTCTGGTGGCGGAAGACAATCTCCTCAACCAGAAGGTGGCGCAGCGTGTGCTGGAGAGGAGAGGCCACGAAGTGGTGCTGGCCTCGACCGGGCTTCTGGCTCTGGACGCGATGGCGCGGCAGGATTTCGACGTTGTGGTGATGGACCTTCAGATGCCTGAGATGGATGGCATCGAGGCGACACGGCGGCTGAGGCGGGACGGAGGGGCGAAGAGCGCGATTCCAATACTGGGATTCACGGCGAGCGCTCTGCCCGAGGACCGGGAGGCCTGTATGGCGGCTGGTATGGACGGGATGGTAAACAAACCCGTCGAGCCCAAGCTGCTCATCTCAGAGGTCGAGCGGCTTGGGCGATTCAGGAAGAGCCTTGAACTCGGCAGCAACGAAGGTTCCGCCAAATAGGGTCCGCCCGACGCTAAGCTTTGAGTGATGGATCAGCGCCTCGACGCCTCACGATTGGCAAGCCTCCTCGAATCGGCTAAGGTGCTGGGTTCGTCGCTTGAACTCGAGCAGCAGCTCAACCATCTTCTAAGGACTGTGATGGGGAGGCTTTTGTCCACGCGCGCCGTCATCTCGCTGGGCGATGAGGGAAGCTATCGCGTTGCAGCGGTGCGCGGAGTCCCAGGTCTGCGCCGGGGCGACGAGTTGAATCCGGACCAGGCGAAGAAATTGGGGCTGAACTGTTCGTTCGCCATCGGGGAGGGGGACGCGCCCTGGGGCTATCTGGCGGTGAGCGATCCGGCGGGCCGGGTGAGCGATGAGGCCGAGGGCGAGTTTGTGCGGGCGCTGGCGGTACTCTCGGCGGCATCGATTTCCAATGCCCGCGCGCACCAGGAGGCTCTGAGGAGCAACCAGGAATTGCGGGCGATGCTCGAGTTGAGCACGAGCCTGGCTGCGGCGATTGAACCCGAGGAAGTGGCGCGGCTGCTGATGCTGACGCTTGCGGGCAGGTGGGCGGTGCTGAAGCATGGCTTCGTGACGTGGAAGGATGGCGTGGCGGCGGTGAGGAGGCTGAAGGGATTGACCCCGCCCACGGATGAGGAGATCCGGGCGGCGATCGAGGGGGCGGAATCGGCCGTGAGGATGGGCGAGATCATCGTGTTTCCGCTGAGGGTGGGCGAGGCGGCGGTGGGGGCGGCGTTGCTTGGACCGGCGGCGGTGGCTGGCGGGCTGAGCGATGACGACCTGGGGTTTGGCTGCGGTCTGGTGGCGCTGGCTGCGGTGGCGCTGGATAAGGCGTGGCGGGTGCAGGACAGTCTTTTCCGACATCGGGTGGAGCGGGAATTGAGCCTGGCGGCGAGCATTCAACTCGACCTGTTTCCGAAGCGTCTGCCAGAGCTGCGGGCGACTGAGATTTCGGCTCGCAACCGGCCGGCGCGCGAGGTGGGCGGCGACTACTACGATGTGTTGAGCATGGGCGGCGCGGAGGGCGGCGGGCCCCACCTGCTGGCTGTGGCTGACATTTCGGGCAAGGGCGTGGGGGCGTCGCTGCTGATGGCGATTATCCAGGCGACGCTGAGGGCGTTACTGTCTGTGGAACAGTCGCTGGATGAGGTTGCCCGGCGGACTTCCGAACTGCTCTACGCTTCGACGCCGCCTAGCAAGTACGCGACGGCGATCCTGGTGAAATACGACCCGTCGAGCGGGCTGTGCGCCTACATCAATGCCGGACATAACGAGGGGTTGATCCTGCGGCGGACCGGCGAAATCGAGCGGCTGGGAGCGACCAGCATACCGATGGCGCTGCTGCCGGGCACCTGCTTCCCCGAAAAGACGTTTGAACTGGCCGAGGGCGATATCCTGCTGCTGTACTCGGACGGGGTGACCGACGCGGTCGATCCGGACGGCGAAGAGTACGGCACCGAGCGGCTGATCGGGATGCTCGCCCGGCACGGCGATGCGGGCATGGATTCGCTGATCGACGCGATCTTCCATTCCCTTGATGCGTTCGCCTCAGGCCAGCCGCAACATGATGACATCACAATGTTGGCGCTGCGGCGGGACGCGGCGGGTGGCGTAAGATGAAGGGCAGAAAGTAAGCAGAGGCATCCAGAGTGAGCCAGTCATTTCAAATTGAGTGCAGCGACCGGGATGGGATCAGGCTTCTGTCGATATCCGGCTACCTTGATGCGCATACGGCGCCGGCGTTTGAACGGGCGATCGAGAACGAACTGCGATCAGGCAACGTGCGCCTTGTGGTGGACTGCACTGGGCTGACCTACATTTCGTCGGCTGGCCTGGGCGTCTTCATGAGTTATCTGGAGGAGATCCGTGAGAAGGGCGGCGACATTAAGCTGGCGGCGGTGAAGCCGAAGGTCTACCAGATCTTCGACGTGCTGGGCTTCCCGCAACTGTTCGACATTGTGGACACGGTAGAGGACGCTGAAGGACGGTTCGGCCTGCAGGGGGGAGCGCGAGATGGACGCCTTTGAACGCACTTTCGCGCTGCACGTTCCTTCATCGACAGGTAATCTGGCGATGATCCGCGATTTTGTGGCCTCGATTGGAGCGAAGGCGGGCTTCGACGACAACGAAGTGGCGAGGATTACGCTGGCGGTGGACGAAGCGTGCGCGAACGTGATCGAACACGCATATTCGCTGGACGAGACGCGGCAGGTGACGATCCGGGCGACGTTGGACAGCCAGGATCTTTCGTTTGAGATCGTCGACAACGGGCGGGGTTTCGAGCCGTCGCAGGTGTCAGAAGACGATGTCGCCGAACTGATCCGCCAGCGCAAGTCAGGGGGGCTGGGGATGCGGCTGATCCGGGCGGTGATGGACGACGTGAAATACCAGATCACGCCGGGCGAGAAGAACGAACTGCGGATGGTGAAGCACATCAAACGCGGCTGAGCGCATCGCGAACGAGACGGGTCCGGCACGGGGCGGACCAACCGGGGAAGGCGCTGAATCTACAGCGAAAGGGCCTGGACGGCGGCGTCGAGGAGGCGGGCGTGGTCTTGATACCGGTCGGCGCGCAATACCGTGACCGGGCCGGGGCCGTGCGGGGTCCAGCGGGCAAGCATGCGCTCGTTGGCAAAGCCTTTGAAGACGGAAACGACGGGTACGCCCATGGCGGCGGCGACGTGCTGGCCGGCCGAGTCGTAGCCGAAATAGAGGTTGGAGACGGCGATCATGGCGGCGAAGCTGGCGAACGAGCCGGTATGGATACCGATGCGCTTGCCCTGTTCGCCGGCGGCTTCGACGGCGGCTCGGACCCGCGCTTCCTCCTCGCTGCCAGGGATGCCGGCGTCGATGAACACCTGGGCGGGCAAGGAAGCGAGGTGGGCGGCGATTTCGTGTTCGAAGAGATCGTCGATGCGTTTGGAATGGTTGTCGCCGACGCCGAAACTGGCGGTGACGACCGGGGAGGCGCCGAATTCGTAGTTAAAACGCGGGTGGAGGTACGGCTCGGCGTCGTTGATGCCGAGGGTTTGTTCGATCCAGCGGCAGGCGAGGACGGGGAGGGGGTCAATCGAGTCGCCGCCGAAGGCCCGGCTTTGGAAGAGGAAGTGGTTTTCGGCGGGGCAGAGGGGGAGAAGGCCGAGTTGGGAGAGGCGGGAGTCGGGGTCGAGCAGGATCGTGCCGGGCTGATCGCAGAGACGCCGCAGCGGCGCGTAGGTCGACAGGCGTTCGGCTAGGGTTGCGGAGCGGCCGTATTCGACGGCGAACATCGTCAGGCGGGGGTCGCGTTCGAAGAGTTCCCAGGCCTTGCTGGTTCCGGCAAGAATGATCTCGGCGCCGGGGAAGCGGCGTTTGGCGGCGTCGAGGAAGAGGCTGGTAATGGAGACGTCGGCGCCGAGGGTGACCCTGGACAGGACGACCACCCGCTTCGGTTCGCCCTGGACTGCTCGGACAGTGGAGACTTCGCCGTAGCGGGACAGCAGATCTCCGGCGCGCAAGGCAGGCAAGGCGCGGGCGATCACGACGCTGAAGATGGCGGCGTAGTCGGCGGCAAGCTGGGGTTCAAAGAGGTCGGCGAGGGGCTCGATCAAGCCGGCGAATAGCGCGCGTGCCGCTGAGCGGGCCTGGCGCGGGTCGTCGGAGAGTGCGGCCGAGGCGAGCGAATCGGCGTCGGCCGGGCTCCAGGGCCGGGCGTTCAGGCAGTCGTCGAGAAGTTTGGCGGCCAGTTCACTAGCCGAGGTATTTGCCAACGATGAGCTCCAGTTTTTTGCGTGTGACGTCCGGGATGGTGGACCGGTCGGTGATCAGGGCGTATTCGAGCGCCCGAGAGCATGGGCATGAGCGTTCGCCCATGCCGAGCAGGCGGACGGCGGCGCGCACGACCTTTTGCGCGTTTTCGGCGTTATGTGTGAGGTTGCGGATAATGTCGGCGACTGTGACGGCGTCGTGGTCAGGGTGCCAGCAGTCGTAGTCGGTAACCATGGCGATGGTCGAGTAGCAGATTTCGGCTTCGCGGGCTAATTTGGCTTCCTGGAGGTTGGTCATGCCAATGACGTCCATGCCCCAACTGCGGTAGAGGTTGGACTCGGCCTTGGTGGAAAACGCCGGACCCTCCATGCAGATATAAGTACCGCCGAGCTTGGCGGGGACTCCGGCTTCGGTGCATGCCTCCTTGAGCAGGTTGGCGAGCTTGCCGCAAATGGGGTCGCCGAAGCTGACGTGAGCGACGAGGCCTTCGCCGAAGAAGGTGGATTTACGGCCCATGGTGCGGTCAACGAACTGGTCCGGGATGACGAAGTCGAGCGGCTTGTGCTCTTCCTTGAGCGAGCCGACGGCGCTGAGCGAGATGATCCATTCGACGCCAAGCTGCTTGAACCCGTGGATGTTTGCGCGGAAGTTCAGATCAGAGGGGCTGATGCGGTGGCCACGGCCGTGGCGGGCGAGGAATGCGACGGGTTTGTCTTCCAGGTCGCCGACGATGTAGGCGTCAGAGGGGTCGCCGAAAGGGGTTTCCAGACGCACCTCGCGCTGCCCTGTGAATCCGGGCATGGAATAGAGCCCGCTGCCGCCAACGATACCGATTTTCGCTTCCAAGAGATGCACTCCTTTGCCGGGTTGGGGCGCAGTGATCGGCGCCACTCTCACATGATCGTCGATGGGCGGGGCAGCGCGCCACTCAGGGTGTGAGTGGCATCGGCCGGGGGCTGAATCTGACACAATATTGAGATTCGGTTCCTGATGGTGAAAGTAACTCAACCAACGACGCCGGACGAACTGCGTGAGGCCCTCAGAGAGGCTGCGTCGGCGGGCAGCCGTATCCTGCTGGGTGGCGGTTTCACCAAAGACGCGATGGGCGGGGCGGTGGCCGATGCCGGGACCCGGATTTCGACAGCGGGGTTGAAGCGCGTGCTGGCCTATGAGCCAAACGATCTGACGGTATCGGTGGAGGCCGGGCTGCCGTATGCGGAGCTGACGGCGATGCTCGGGCGCGAGAAGCAGATGATTCCGCTGGATCCGCCGTTGGGCGAGGTGTCGACGGTGGGCGGGGTGGTGGCGGCAAATGTGAGCGGGTCTAGGCGCAGGCTGTATGGGACGGCGCGGGACCTGGTGATCGGGATGTCGTACTGCACGCTGGAGGGCGATGTCGCCGAGACCGGCGCGCTGGTGGTGAAAAGCGTGGCGGGCTACGACATACACAAGCTGCTGATCGGGAGCTTCGGGACGCTGGCAGCGATTGCGAGCGTGAATTTCAAAGTGACCCCGGCGCCGGAGGTGACGCGAACGTTCGTCTTCAGCTACGGCGCGGCCGAGCAGGCGATGGAGATGCGGGGGCGGATCGCGGGCAGCGTGTTGCAGCCGGCGGCGGTGGATTACCTGAATCCGGAGGCGGCGTTCAGAGCGGGGCTGAAGGGGCACTTAATTCTGGTGCGGGCGGCAGGGACCGAGAGGTTGCTGGCGCGGTATGCGGCAGAACTCGCCGGGGCCGAGGTGTATGAAGGAACGCGCGAGGCGGCCGTGTGGGAGGCGATCGGGAGGATGGCGCCGAGGTGGATCAAAGAGGATGGCGGGTTGGCGGTGGTGAAGCTGGCGCACGGGGCGAAGGCGATCGCGGAGATTGAAGCGGCGGCCGATGGACCGGTATGGTCACAGGCGCTGAACGGGGTGACGCGGGTGGGGTGCAGG
>JACZJQ010000102.1 GCA_014860455.1 Bryobacteraceae bacterium
CTCCAAACGTCCTCGACCGGGAACTCAACATCCCCAGCAGCAACCCCGTCATGATGTCTCCGGCGCCGCCTCCGCCGCCGCGCCGTCCGCGCCCGCTCCTTCCTCTGTTGGCCAGAAACAGCACGCCAAACAGCACGCCCCCCGAAATCAGCAGCGGAATCAGCCCTTCCCACGAGCCGCCCTCACGCGGCTGTGCGCGCCTGCTCACCCGCTCCTCGATCTTCACCCCCTTCGACGCCGCAATCTTGTCGCCCAGCGCCTGTGCCGCCGCCGCCATCGCCCCGCCAATATCGCCCGTCCTCAGCGCCGGCCTCATCTCGCGCAGAACGCTGCCCGCATAGCCGTCCGGAATCACCGGCTCCAGCCCGTAGCCTACCTCCAACCGCGACCGCCGGTCCCGGATCGAAAGCAGCAGCAAAACGCCCTCGTTGGTCCCTTTCTTGCCCACGCCCCATCTCCGGTGCAGTAGGTTGGCGACATCCTCGATCGGCTCGCCGTCGAGCGACGCAATCGTCACCAGCGCGATCTCAGCCCCCGTCGATGCCTCCACCGCCTTGCAGTACCGCTCCAACTCCGCCTTCCGCTCCGCCGGAATCACCCGCGCAAAGTCGCTGACATAGCCTTCCGGCTGCAGCGCCGCGAAGTCCGCCCCCAGCGCCGGCCCTGCCAGCGCGGCCAACAATCCGGCCGCCAACCCGATCGTGCAAAGCGTCCTCATCCCTCAATCAACATTCCAGCCGCTCCCGGCCAAGCGAGATCCCGTCCAGCCGTCCCAGCAGCGTCACGCTGATCCGCTCGCCCCGCAACAGATCCTCGGCCACCTCCATTACTTCCTCCGCCGTCACCGCCTCCACCAGCGCGATAATCTCGTCCAGGTTGTAAAACCGCCCGTACGTCAGCCACTGCCTCGCCAGGTTGCTCATCCGGCTGCCCGTCGACTCCAGGCTCAGCATCAGGCTCCCCTTGATGTGATCCTTCGCGTGCCTCAACTCCTCCGCCGTCAGCTTCTCTTTCTTCACCCGCCGGAACTCCGAAATCACCCCGTCCACCAGCGCCTCCACGCTCTTCGCCGACGTCCCCGCATACACCGCCATCATCCCCGTGTCGCGAAACATGTTCAGTTCCGAGAAGATCGAATACGCCAGCCCCTGCCGCTCCCTGATGTTCTGGAACAGCCGCGAACTCATCCCCCCGCCCAGCACCAGGTTCAGCGTGTAGCTCGCAAACCGCAGCCTGTGCGTCGACGCATACGCAGGCACCCCCGCGCAGAAATGCACCTGGTGCAGTGACCGTTTATTCTTGAACGTCAACTGCGCCGCCGGTGTCGGCGACGTCGTCCGCGCCACCGTCCCTCCAGCCTTCAACCCGCCAAAATGCTTCCGCGCCACATCCACCAGTTCGTCATGCCGCAGACTCCCGGCGGCCGTGATCACCATGTTCGCCGGCGAATAATACTTCTCGTGGTGCGCCCTCAACTGATCCGGCTCGAAGCTCAGAATCGTCTTCCGGTTGCCGATAATCGGCCGCCCCAGCGGGTGCCGGCTCCAGAACTTCGACATGAATACGTCATGCAGCAGCGACTCCGGGCTGTCGTGCTCCATCTTCAACTCTTCGAGAATGACGCCCTTTTCTTTTTCCAGGTCCTCGCCGTCAAACCGCGGATGTTGCAGCATATCCGCCAGCACGTCAAACGCGATCGGGATATGCTCGTCCAGCACCTTCGTCGTGTAGCCCACCAGTTCGCGCCCCGTGAACGCGTCCAGATGGCCGCCGATGGCATCCACCTCGCGCGCGATATCCTCCGCGCTTCGCCGCGCCGTGCCTTTGAACAACATGTGTTCGATAAAGTGCGAGATCCCGCTCTCGCCAGGCTTCTCGATCCGTGAACCCGTGTTGATCCACACCCCCACCGCCGCGCTCCGCACGCTTGGCATAGGCTCCGTGATCACGCGGATGCCGTTGTCCAGCACCGTCTGCCTGATCTCGCGCACCAGTTCCGTCCCAGTCTTTTGCATTCCCTCCCAGTCTAGCGTCTCCCCGCCGCCAACCACCCGCCACGCCCCTC
>JACZJQ010000103.1 GCA_014860455.1 Bryobacteraceae bacterium
CAATGGCCGGGCGCTGAATGTCAATGAAGCCCGTCCGAACCCGCCGCCACCGGCCGGCTTCGGACGGGCTTCATTGACATTCAGCGCCCGGCCATTGAGTTCTGCGCCGTTCAGGCTGGCGATCGCCGCCTCGGCTTCCGATTTGTTGGGCATCTCGACGAAGGCGAAGCCACGGGGCTGGCCCGTGTCGCGATCGGTAACAACGCTGGCCTGATCAACCGTGCCGTAGGCTGCGAAAGCCGCGTACAGGTCGTCCTGCGTGGTCTGGTAACTGAGGTTGCCGACAAAGATCTTCATCGTTGTGGTGCTCCTTGCTCTCTAGCTGATATTGACGTTGTCTTTGTCAGGCAAAAGTTGCACACGACCAGCGAAGAGCACGGTTGGGCTGCGGGCGCTCGATGTGTAACGAAGGCGGTCAAAGACTACCTAAGCGTACCACCCTTCCACCCCCTACCGCGATGGTAGTAGATTAGGACCATTCAGTCCGGACAGGAGAAACCCATCATGGCCACTGGAATCAACGAGATCACCCGGCGCGCATTCACATCGCTTGCCGCCGCCGGCGGCCTCGCACGTGCCGCCGAGGCAGAGCGTCCCAACATCCTATGGCTCACCTGCGAGGATATGGGCCCACAGATGGGCTGCTACGGGGACGCCTATTCGAATACGCCGGCACTGGACCGGCTCGCCTCGCGCGGGCTGCGTTACGACTGTGCCTGGTCCAATGCGCCGGTCTGCGCCCCGGCCCGCACCACCATCATCAGCGGCGTCTATCCCACATGCACCGGCTCGGAAAACATGCGCAGCCTGCTGCCCATGCCCGCCGGCATGAAGATGTACCCGCAATACCTGCGCGAAGCCGGCTACTACGTCACCAACAACTCAAAGGAGGACTACAACCTCGTCAAGCCACCCGGCGCCTGGCACGACTCATCCCCCAAAGCCCACTGGCGCAACCGCAAAGGCGCACAGCCGTTCTTTTCTATTTTCAACTTCGTCATCACCCACGAAAGCCAGATCCGCACCCGCCCCCATACCTGGATCCACGACCCCGCCAAAGCCCGAATCCCGGCCTACCACCCCGATGTCCAGGACGCGCGCCAGGACTGGGCCCAGTATTACGACAACATCACCACGATGGACAAGATGTCGGCCGATGTCCTGTCGCAGCTTGCCGCCGACGGGCTGGCCGATAACACAATCGTTTTCTTCTATGGCGACCACGGCTCCGGTATGCCGCGCTCGAAGCGCTGGCCCTACAACTCCGGGCTGCACGTGCCGCTGATCGTCCATTTCCCGGAGAAATGGCGCAGCCTGGCGCCCAAGGAGTACAAGCCGGGCGGATCGACGCGGCGGTTGGTCTCTTTCGTCGACCTGGCGCCCACGGTGCTCAGCCTGGCCGGGCTTCAGCCGCCCGCGCACATGCAGGGCCACGCCTTCATGGGCCAGCACGAAGCGCCTCATCAGCCGTATCTCTACGGATTCAGGGGCCGCATGGACGAGCGCTACGACCTGGTCCGTTCGGTCCGCGACGACAGATATGTCTACCTCCGCCAGTACATGCCGCATTTGATCTACGGCCAGCACATCGCCTACATGTTCCAGACGCCCACCACCAGCACCTGGCGCAAGATGTACGACGAAGGCAAACTCAACGACGTCCAAAGCGCATTCTGGAGGGAGAAGCCGCCCGAGGAGTTGTACGACCTCGCCGCCGACAAGGACGAGGTGAAAAACCTCGCCAATGACCCCGCCCATAAGGCGACGCTTGAACGATTCCGCAAGGCCGAACGCGAATGGGTGCTCAGGACGAAAGATGTCGGATTCCTGAGCGAGGACGAGATTCATACGCGATCGGCCGGATCGTCGCCTTACGACATGGCCCGGCAGCCGGGCAAATACGATCTGCCGAAAGTCCTGGCCACGGCGTCGATCGCTTCAATGAAGCGGGACGCGGATACGCCGGCGCTGGTGAAAGCCCTTGCCGACTCCGACAGCGCCGTCCGCCGCTGGGCCGTCCTGGGCCTGCGCATGCGCGGCGAAAAGTCCGTCAAAGCGAACCTGCCCGCGGTGAGAAAAGCGATGGCTGATTCCGCGCCGGCGGTGAGAATCGCCGCCGCCGAAACGCTTGGATTGATGGGCGAACCGGCCGACCTGAAGCTGGTCCTGGACACGCTGATCGCTGTTGGCCGTCACGGCCAGGCGAACCCGTACATTCAACTCGGCGCGCTCAACGCCATCGACTCGCTCGGCAAAAAAGCCGCGCCGCTGGCCGCCGAAATCGAAAAACTCAAGGCCACCGTCCAAATGCTGAAGGGCGATGCGGCCCGCGCCGCCGGGACCGAATACATCCGCCGGGCGTTGGAAAACATCTCGCAGAATCTAGCATAATTCGCACACGGCTAACCGAATTCACCGCGGGAGCGGATTATCATATGCAGACCCTTGGCATCACCGATTCCACGCCTCGCACTGAAAACCGGCTGAAGAGCCTTTTCTGGCCGTCAATCAAAGATCAGGGCGATGCGGACTACTTGACGATCCAGGGTTTCTGGGTTTGCTTCGTCACGTGCGTTATCACTCTAATCGTCGGGCTGATAGGTGGTGAGTACTTCGGGTCGCTTTTCGCAGGCGTCTTCTATCTCCTCGGGGGTGCGGGCGTCCGACAAGGAAGCCGCTTTGCCGCAGTCTCCGTTTTCGCCGTCTACCTTCTCTCCTGCATCGGTGCGACGCGCCATGCCGGTATGGCGTTCGATGCCCTGACTGTCATTCTCATTGCGCTGCTTCTGGCGAATGTCCGAAGCGTCTTTCTCTCGGCCCGGTGGGCGAAGTCCGGATTGCAGGTAGAGATACCTCGGCTCTCCACGACTCTCGGGGACAAGCTGTCAGACCAATTCCCGAAGTGGGTCTGGCCCAAGGGTCGTTATGCCTTCTACGTCATGGCGGTTCTGTTAGTTCTTCCTCTGCTGTTCGTTGTGCTCATGCCCTCCGCTTAGCGCCGGCACCGAATACATCCGCGGGGCGTTGGAGAACATCTCGGCGAACCTGACATAATTCACACACGCAGTCCCGTGCAGGAGGAGTCGCGGTTATGGACACTCTTGGAATTTCGAAATCGACCCAGCATCTGGCCGAGCCTGACCGTCGAGGCCTCTGGCCCTGGATCGCCGATTCCGCGGATGCCGCGCACTGGATCTATCCGGGCGTGTGGATGGTGCTCAGCACTGCGATGTGTTGCATCATCGTCAGCACGAAAAGGGACAACCCCGCCAGCGGAGCGCTCGAAGCCGCATTTCTGATTCTCGGTGCGGCCGGCATCGTCTGTGCCAATCGGTTCGCAGCGGCGGGTACGATTGCGGCAATTTCCCTGCTCACCGTCGCAATGATCCGCCACAATCCATCCTTATTCGGCATGTTGGTGCCGCTCCTGCTCATCATCAACGCCGTGCGCGGCGTCTGGTTCCTGAACCGCACCGGACAAAGCCTGCCGCCACTCAACCGGAACCGGTTCCTCAACGCGCTGGGCGGCGCAGTGCCGCGAGAGATCTGGCGTTTGGGGCGGCATGTCTTCTGCGCCATGGCCGCAGTTGGTTTGCCCTGGCTCGTCTATCGCATCTTTGCGCCCATCGCGCCTGGAGCGAAGTGGCGCGGCGTAGTTGAATTCCCCTGGATGTGATCCCAGTGGCATGATCGAAGGGGAACTGATTCGACCATGCAATACATCAACCTCGGCACGACCGGATTGAAAGTCTCCAGGCTCTGTCTGGGCGTGATGACCTACGGGTCGAAGGCCTGGCGCGAATGGGTGCTCGAAGAGGCCGAAGGGCGGCCGTTCATCCAGCGCGCCCTCGAACTCGGCATCAACTTCTTCGACACCGCCGACATGTATTCGCTCGGCGTCAGCGAGGAGATCCTGGGCCGGGCTCTGAAGGACTTTGCGCCGAGCCGCGAAAACGCCGTCATCGCCACCAAGGTTTTCAATGCCATGGGCGACGGGCCGAACGAACGCGGACTGTCGCGCAAGCACATCATGCACTCCATCGACAACAGCCTGCGGCGGCTCGGCGTCGATTACGTCGATCTCTACCAGATCCACCGCTTCGATTACGAAACGCCGATCGAAGAGACCATCGAGGCGCTGCATGATGTCGTCAAGGCCGGCAAAGCGCTCTACGTCGGCGCATCGTCGATGCACGCCTGGCAGTTCGCCAAAATGCTCTATACGGCCGACGCCATGGGCATGACCCGCTTCGTCTCCATGCAGAACCACTACAACCTCGTCTATCGCGAAGAGGAGCGCGAAATGCTCCCGCTGTGCGACGAAGAGGGCATCGCCGTGATTCCCTGGAGCCCGCTGGCGCGAGGATTCCTGGCCGGCAACCGCCGGGCGTCGGACTTCGGCGAGACCGTTCGCGCCAAGACCGACGACTACGCCAAGCAGATGTACTATCAGCCGTCGGACTTCACCGTGGTCGAACGGCTGACCGAAATCGCCCAGCGGCGCGGACTGTCGAACGCGCAGGTGGCGATGGCATGGATACTGTCGAAGCCCGGCGTCACCGCGCCGATTGTCGGGGCGAGCAAAATGAAACACCTGGAAGAGGCCGTCGCCGCGCTCGGCGTGGGACTGACGGAAGAAGAGATCGCGGCGCTCGAAGCGCCATACGAACCGCATCCGGTATTGGGACATTCATGATGATCACTGCACTCGCAGCCGCCGCCATCGCCATCGTCTCTAACTTCGAAGCCGGCAACATCCGCAAAATCGAACAGCCCGGCCCGGCGCACTTCCGCGTCCACCTGCCCGGCGACGTCGATCAGGACGGCCGCAATCGCCAGGCCAACTGGTATTACTTCCGCGTCGACGGAGCCAAGGGTCAGGCGCTCACCATCGACATCGCCAGCATCCCCGGCGAGTACAACTACAAGCCCAACAAAGGCGCAGTCACCGGCGACACGCCTCCCTATTACAGCTACGACAACAAGACCTGGCTGCCGTGGGAAGACTTCACCTACGACGCCAATGAGCCGAAACTGACGCTGCGCATCACGCCGACGTCGGACACCCTCTGGGTCGCCCACGTCCCGCCGTATACGAACGAACACCTGGCGGCGCTGCGCAAATCGATCACGGGCAGCAGGTGGTTCAAGGAGGAGACCATCGGCAAGACCCCCGAGGGCCGGCCGATGCTGCTCTGGCACATCGCCGAAGGCAAGCCGCAGAAGCATGTCTGGCTGATGGCGCGGCAGCATAGCTGGGAGTCGCCGACGTCCTGGGTGTGCGAGGGGCTGGTGAGGTTCCTGCTGTCTGACGACGCCGAGGCGACGCGCATCCGCCGCTCGGTCGCCTTCCACATCCTGCCCATGAACGACCCTGACGGCGTGGCCCGAGGCGGCGTCCGGTTCAACAAATACGGCTACGACCTGAACCGCAACTGGGACTTCTTCAACGCGGAGAAGATGCCCGAGATCGCCGCCCAGCACGCCGCCATCGCCCGCTGGATCAAGGCCGGCAACCCCATCGATCTCTTCCTCTCCATGCACAACACCGAGACGGCCGAATACCTCGAAGGCGTCCCCACCGCAGGCGAGGGCCGCTTCAAGGATCTCGGCGAGCGTTTCTTCCGCCTACTGAACGAAAAGACGACATTTGCGCCGACACGCCCGCTGACTTGGGCGCCGGCAACCACCACCGAGGGCAAGCCGGGCCGCATGACCGTGTATCAGGGCCTCTACCGCGACTTCAAAATCCCGGCCTTCCTCTCCGAACAAAGGGTTTCATTTCACCCCAAACTGAAGCGCCGCGCTCTCACCGAAGACCGGCTTCAATTCGGCCGCGACCTGGCCGTCGTCATGGCCGAGACGGTGCGCTAGCATTGCTATCATTGACAGCACTGACAGCAATGCTATCATTGAGTTGTGGCTGTCCTAACCATACGCAAGCTTGACGAATCGCTGAAGGCCAAGCTCCGCATCCGCGCCGCCGGAAACGGCCGCTCGATGGAAGAAGAGGCGCGGGCGATTCTGCGCATCACATTGACCGAATCCGAACCGCAGGAGGAGGATCTGTTCACCTCCATCCGGCGGCGCATCGAAGCCGTCGGCGGAGTCGATCTCGAAATCCCGCCGCGTGACATGCCACGTCCGTTGCCGGACTTCGAGTGATGGTCATCCTCGACACCAATGTCCTATCGGAAACCCTGAAGCCCGCTCCCTCGCCTTCCGTTGCCGCCTGGTTTCAGGCGACCAGCCGCTCGTCGATCTACACCACGGCAATCACGATGGCCGAGGTTCTCTACGGCGTCGAGGTGTTGCCAAACGGCGCCCGGAAGCGCGCGCTCGCCGCCGCGGCGCTGAACATCTTCGAAGTGGAGATGACAGGCCGCATCCTCGACTTTACTGAAGACGCCGCCCGCGCTTATGCCGGCATCATGGCCCGCAGCCGCGCCCAGGGCCGCCCCATGAGTTCAATGGACGCGATGATCGCCTCAATCACCCTCTCGCGACGCGGCGCTCTCGCAACTCGCAACACTCGCGATTTTGAGGGCTGCGGAGTTCGTCTGGTCAACCCGTTCCGGGGCTGACCAGATGGCGGCCCAATCCCGCAACGCGCAGTGGGCCACCCCGAGCCGTTCGATGGCAGTTCGCCGTTGTCGCCCTCGGACGCGCGCGGCTCCCATTCGAGCCACGACCGTGAGGGTGTGGTTCTCTGCATAGGAACCGCAGCATGCGGTCAGAGCCCTGTGTCAGAAGGTCCACAGCAGGCTCGTAAACCCGGTGTGTGCGCGGTAATTTAGCGCAGGTAGCGTGATTTCGCGGTAGCCGTAGTACTGGTAACCAGCGTTCCAACGGAGCTTCCCGGTCAGCTTGATCGACAACCTGGCCGAAGGCGATTGGAACAGCATGGGGAACTGCTGTGCGGGAGCGAAGACGGCGGCAGGGGCAGGGGCGGATGAGGAATTGCCGCCGCTGTCTTCTGTACGGCTGAGGCCCAGGCTCAGGTTTACTCTGTCTCGCAGCGAGAGGTTCGCGGCCAGATTCACCGCATGAATATTGGAGACCCAAAGGCTTCGCGCGCCTGAGACCAGGTTGGCGGAATCGAAATAGGCGAGCCCGGAGGCGGTATCTGAATGAAGCTTCGAATAGCCCGTCTCGATTGCCAGCCAGCCCCAGGCCTGCCATGAGGCGTCCAGTGAATAGGTGCGGGCGCGGGCGCTGTGTACAGACAGTCCGGCGCCGTTGAATTTATAGGCGCTCCGCGCGGCCGCCGAGATCCAGAGGTTCTTTCTGCGATAGACGGCCCGCGCGTTCAGGCCGTGATAGTCCTTGTCCGCAATGGGAAAGAAGGGCCTGTCCTGACGCCCAAGTTCGCCATCGAGCGCCAGAGTGAAGCCGCTGAGCGTTTGCAGCCGGAGCCCGAACATGCCGGCGTGGACGTGATTCTCCTGACGCCGTTCAAATCTGTTGGTAAAGCCGGTGAAGCCCTGCTGCTCGACGCTGCGAATCACGCGCGTCGAATACTGGTGGCCGCCGTGGAACCGTAGGCGGCGGGCGGCCTGGAAGCTGGCGTCGGTCGAGTTGGTGAAGCCGCGGATGCCGAGAAACTGGAAGTCAAGCCGGTCAAAGGCGAAGGCGCCGTTGGAGAGTTCGACATAGGACGAGTTCCCTTCCATTCGGGTGTTGTGGAATCCTGAGTGGTTGGTGATCGAGAGCCGCTCCGAAGGGAAGATGCTGAAGGTGAGATGACCGGTGGTCACAGGCCGCAGGGCGTCGCCGCCGACTAGAATCTGACGGTCGCGGGCGCTGCCACCGCGATCAACGCCGCCGGCCGATTCGTCAAGCGCGAACTGGCGGCGGCCGGTGGTGTGGGTGAGCCGGGCGTTGACACCCCAGAGCAAGCGCCCCTCCTTCAGGATGTTGACCCGCCAGCCGGGCGTACTGCCCGTGTAAGGCTCTGTGCGCGTGAATCTGGCGAGGGCGGAGCGGTCGGCTGTGTTGTTGCCCTGCTGAGCTCCATCTATGCGGTACGGCGAACTCTCCTCGTACCGCTCCCAGGTCCGCATCCAGTGGAGCTTGACGCCAAACACCTTAAGTTCATTGCCGAAACGGAACTCCCGCTGCCTACGGTCGATGCCGGTGAACAGCAGGTACTCATCGTCGCGGACGTCAAACACGTTTGCTGTCGAGAGCGCCGGACCCGACTGGGCGGCCTGGCTGAGTCCGATGAAGAACCTCAAGCGCGACTGCGGCAGCAGCGTGAGGTCGTGATCCTGGAGCCGGCGTTCGGTGTCGATTGCGTGCTGGCCCGTGGCGATGGCCAGGCCGGGATTGAAGAAGGCGTTTGACCGCCACAGCATGTCGTAGTGCCACCAACGGTTTTTCCGCGCGCGCAGGCCGGCGGACTGATACGGGTCGTTGCCCAGCCCCTGGGTCCAGACCGACAGTTCGTCAAACAAGCGCCCGCGCCCGTCCTTCGAGTTCAACGAAAACCGCGATGCGAGGAGCCGCAAGCCGTTGCGGAAGTTCACATCGCTGCGGTACTTATTCTCACTGCCGCCGACTCCGTGGAAGCGGACGCCAAGCTCGTAGTTCTGGACCAGGTTGTAGTTGCCGAAGTCTTCGCCGCGCGCGCGGCCCACGAATTCGGTGGAAGGCGCCACGGGCTGCTGGGCGGCGATCGGGAGCAGGAATGCGATAGCGGCGAGGATGAGCTTCATCGCAGGAACCTCTGGTCTGCGTTCGATCCATGAATCCGGACATGGCATGTGGTGCAGTTGCGGAATCGCGGAGAGGCCATGTTGTGGGAGGCCGGAGTTCGCTGGATGCCGTCGCCCTGCCTTCCGAACCCGCCCGCGCCGGTGTGGCATTCAAGGCAGAGCGTGAATACGGCCGGCCGCCGCAGCAGCCTCGCATTGGCCGAGCCATGCGGCGCATGGCAGGAGGAACAGCCGTCGATGCGCACGGCGGAGTGTTCGAAAGCGAACGGGCCGCGTTTGTCGACATGGCATTTCAGGCACGGCGCCTCGTTGCCCAGCGCCGGCTCGACCATGCGAGGGCGCTGTCCGGTTGTCCACACCGAGGCCGGTGAACCGTGTGGATTATGGCAGTCGGTGCACTGAATCACTCCTTCGTTGACGCGGTGCCTCACGGGCAGTGCAAACTGCGCCCGCACATTCGAATGGCAGCCGTAGCAGAGATCGCGCTGTTCGCGGTTGAGCAGCGACTTCGGGGTCTTTGGTTTGTGGATGGAATGGCACTGGTTGCAGGCCACCTGCGCCAGCGTATGGGAAGACCTCCTCACCTGCATCCGGCCCAGGCTTTCAGAATGGCAGCGCAGGCAGTTTGCCACCACCTGCTCGGACTTCAACCGCGAGAACGCAGTGATCCTGCTCTTGTCCCCCTTGGCGGCGATGTGCTCGCTCGCGGGGCCGTGGCAACTCTCGCAGCCCGCTTCAGGGGGCGCCGCGTCCGTCTGCATCTGCTTGGCGTGTGGGTTTTTGTAGAAGTCCATCACGACGTTGGGATGGCAGGAGCGGCAGGCCGCGCTGCCGGAATACTGAGGCGCTGCCCAGGCCTGCGCGCAAGCCGGGGCCATCATCGCCAGCACGACGAAACCCAACGCAGACGGAACTGTTGCCGCCATCTGGGCGGAGACTGTCGGGCGTAACAATGAAGTTCCTCCCGGCCGCAACGTGTGATCCTGAGCCGCCGCGCGGAGTGCGCGAAGGGGCCACCACCAGAGTGATGGCCCCCATCCATCTGAGCCGGGGCTGCAAGCAGCCCGACGGGAGCCGGCTATGGATAGTCGACGGGGATAGACGTGAAGGCCTCCTGGCCGAAGCGCAAGCCGAGCGCCGACACGGCTCCGGAGGGCACGGTGATCCGTACCAGACCACGCTTGGCGGTGACGCCCGCAAGGCCGGGCAGATTTCTCAGCACGAATGCATCACGGGCTCGGGCGCCGAGGTTGAGCGTGGAAGTGCCCAGTTGCGTACCGTCGGCGGCATAGGCGGTCAGAGTCACGACGACAGCCTGGTCCTTTGGGTTCACCGCGGCGATCGCCGTCGTGAACGCGGTGTCGTCCCAGACCATGTTGGCCGACTGGCGGCTGTCCTCACTTAGCGGAACCACAGCCTCCTGGTCGGCGCGGCCCTGGATCGATTGGCGGAAGATGCCGTAGCCGGTCACCCCCTCCGGCAGGGTGGCTTCAGCCCATCCTTCCTGCAGGATTCCACTGTTCGGCGCTTCGAGGATCACAGTCCCCTTGCCAGGGATGGAGATGGTCTGGTCAGAGACCGGGCCCAGGCCGACAATTGGCACGCTGAGACTCGCTCCTTCCTTGGAATAGAACTTCACCCGGATGGGCAATTCGGCGTCCGTCGTATTCGAGAAGTAGAGTGCCGTGTACCACCCCCCGCCGTATGCGAGTTGTGGCAAAACATACGATTTTCCAGTGACTTCGCCAGCGCTGCCCTCGGCGATGGTGAGCGAGGTCGTGTAGATGGAGTCGCCTGTGGGATTGCCGTTGCCGTTGCCCGCATTGCCGGCGGCGAAGAAGGTGACGGGCCCGGCACCGGCAGCCGGCGCCGTCCAGTTCACCTCCCAGGAATTGGTGCCCGACCCGGTGGAACTGGTGCCCGCGGAGGTGTGTGTAACGTACTCGCCCGGCGCAGAACCGGGCGAGAAATGCGTACGTGCAGAGTCGTCGATAGTCAGGTTGCCGGACTTGTCAAGATTCTCCGCGCCTTGGCGGGCGGTCAGTTCGAAACCCCAGATCTGAGCCGCCGCGTCCGAAAGGATAACCCTGATCTTGTAAGTCTGGCCGGGCGTATACGTGCTGCCGTTGGAGAATTCGATACTTAGGCTGCCCGAACCGGAATTGGCGGACCCGAGATGGCACGCCGTGCAATTATCTCCTGGAGGAGCGCCTGTGCGGCCTGGAGGGGCGCCGGAGCTGATGGCAAGCACGGGGACGGCGCAGATGGCAGCCAGCGCCAGCAAGGGGAGTCCTCTTCGGCCAAATGATGACAGTTTGTTGATCATAGCCCTCTCTTTCATTCCCGGTCTGGCAGGGGTCTGGGTTGATGGTAAGGGAGCTTGGGTCTTTGAGTCGTCCAGGGAGTGTAAAAAGAATGTGAAAGCTCCCCGGCCATTGGTTCCGGATGCGAATGGAGGCGATTCGGGCGCCAGTCGATGATCGGCCTCCGGGCGGCCGGACAACGTCAATGTGGGGCTCACTCGCTGATTCCCTGCTGAGTCTTCTGTCTCTTGCGCAGCATCACCGCCACTGCTGCTTTCGGCCATTCGCACAAGGCCTGCACGTCATCCTGGGACAGGCGTGCCTCCGGGTGCAGCAGAAGGTACTGCGCCTTTGGCATTCGCCCACTTTTGACGTCAGCGCAAGCAGCGGCGGCGAGGGCCACGTGGACAGCGGGCGTGGAGGCCCGCCACGCCGAGAGGTTCATCATCTGCCTTGCCTCGGTAACATCCTTGGCCAGCATCCAGGAGGCGGGCGCCACATAGCCGTACCACGGGACTCGAGTTTGGTTGGAATGGCAGTCCATACAGGACCGGTTCAGGACCTTCAACACCGCCGGGGGCACATCGGGATCAGCGGCGATTGACAGGCTAAGGTCCGATTCCGGATGGGTGATCCGGTGAGGTGCGGGTACGATCTGCAGAAGCAGGAAGACGGCGGCGCCGGTCCACAGGATGTACCTCATGAAAACAGAGTTGCCGGTCTCCGGATATACGTGGTGATTGGTTTGTGAAATTAAGGTAAATGCTCAAACAGCAGGGAATCTCAGGCGGAATCGAGCGCCGCCTGGACGCTGGTCGAGCCACAGATCGCCGCCGTGGTCAAGCAGTGTATGGCGCGAGAGCGCAAGTCCCAGCCCCAGGCCGCTGCGCTTGCCGGAGGTGACGAACGGCTGGAACAGGCGGTCATGGATTTCGGTGGGGACGCCGGGGCCGGAGTCCTCCACATCCACAACGACTGATTCCCCTTCACGTCTGGCCGAAATTGTCACCGTTCCCCCGCCAGGCATCGCCTCCACGGCGTTGCTGATGAGGTTTTGAAAGACCCGCTCGACCCTCGATCTGGCAAGCGTCAACTCCAACCCTCCATCGATGTCGACGGCAATCCGCACGGCGCTGGCATCGGCGGCCGGCCGGCACTGCTCGGCGGCGGCGGCGGCGACTTCGGTCAGGCGGCAGGGCTCGCGGTGGTCGGCCTTGCCCCGCGACACTTGAATGAGGTCCTGCAGCAGTTCCTGGATTCGCCTGGACGATTTGTAGATGTTCGATGCCAGACGTTTCACCTGCTCACCGGTCAGGTTCGAATCAACCAGCAGTTCGGCGCCGCCGTAGATCGCGGCCAGGGGATTGCGCAGGTCATGGACGAGCGATGTGCTTAGCCGGCCAATCGTTGCAATCCGTTCATTGCGGATCAACTCCGCCCGCGCCTCGCGCAGCGACACAGACATCGAGTTGAACGATTCCGAAAGCCGGCCGATCTCGTCGGGTGCGCCGGGAGCAAGCGTGACGCCGAAGTTTCCTCTGGCGATCTCCCTGGCGGCGCTGTCCAGATCCGCCAGCGGACGCAGGAACCGCCGCGC
The DNA here is from genome assembly GCA_014860455.1 of Bryobacteraceae bacterium. Classification (GTDB taxonomy): domain Bacteria; phylum Acidobacteriota; class Terriglobia; order Bryobacterales; family Bryobacteraceae; genus PNKE01. Next base: position 12,618 of record JACZJQ010000103.1, read on the forward strand.
CAGGAAGTGGATGAGCAGCAAGCCCGTGCAGAGCGCGACGGCCCAGATCATGAAGATGTCCCGGCGCAGCCGCTCCACGTGCTGGCGCGCCGCCTCGAATGAGCGCGTGATGCGCAGTTCTCCGATGGCGGCTTCGTCGAGGCCACGCAGTGGACGCCGCAACTCACGAACGAATTCAGGCGGGACATCTATGTCTCCGCCGTTGCTTGCCGCAACTTGCCGGCCGCCGACGCTGAAGGTGAAATTGGTCTCACCTGCCGATGCACGCAGGCGGTTGGCGACACCGTTATCGAGCGCGTAGCCGGCCACAAGGACATTGATGAGCGCTGGCTCGCGCGAAGTGCTGACGTAGACAGGCGTCACGACGGTCTGAAACAGGGTTCCGCCGAGAACCTCGAAGCCCATTCGCTGCCCAGGAAAGCCGGCTGAAGCGCTTTGGACAAACGGCAGCTTGGAGGCGAGATCCGGAGGGACCCGCCCAAGCGACGCGATCACTTTGCCATCCGGCGCGCAGACAAGGAACACTGCATCCTCGCGCGAAAGGGGTTGCCAGATCTCCTGCGCCGAATCCCGGATGGTGGCTTCGTCGCCGGTGGAGAACGCCGCGCGGACGTCAGGCATCCGGCTCAGGATCAGACTGATGGATGAGAGCATCTCCGACCGCGCCCGCCATAAGGCTTCATAGGCGCGGAGCCCGCTCTGGACTTCCTCTTCAAGGCTGAGCGCCGTCAGGCGGCTGGCCCGGTCTTGCACGATCCAGCCGGTCACGGCGAAAACCGCAGTGATCCCGATCGACGTCGAAATGAGGAGCTTGCCCAGAAGGGAACCCCGACGAGGCGAATCGGCATTGATCTTCGCAGTCGCCGGCATCTCCATCACTGTCGCTTCCTCGGCGCCGGATAGAGGGCGTTGCCTTCACTCTCCGGCATGTAATCGGCCCCGTATTTGTTCTTGTGGGGAACGGGCAGAAAACCCGATTCCGAAACCTTCAGCACGCCAAGATCGACGGCGGACCCGGCCACGGTCACGTTGCGTTTCAGCCGGCCCAGGACATCCGCCGTCGCCCTCTCATGGAAGACATTCAGGGTGTAATCGCCCGGCGGCACATCCTTGATCTCGAAGACTCCCGTCTCGACCGTTGTTGCGAACCAGGGCGAAGGCGAAACCACGATCACGGCAGACATTGTGGAGTGGATATTGCAGAATACGCGAACGATACCCGGCCGGTCGAACACCACTTTCCTCGTCGTTCCTGGGGCGTACAGCCCGAGATCGAACACGCGGCCGTCGTAGTTTGAAAACGCGTTGTGGAAGATCGGATCGTAGTTCGGGAACGAGACGCTCGTGCCCACCTCGACAGCCAGGATGTGCGGGGTGAATCGCTTGTCCTTCTGGATCATCGTCGCCGACGCTGAACGAGGGGCCTCCCCAGTTTCTCCCGGCTCCGAGGGGACCAGCCACACGACAACGCCCGAAAAGTCACGTTTGCGCGTCACATCCGACTCACGTGAGTCGCTCAGATGCACAACTCCCCTCACCGTTTCCGCCTGTACCGCGACGGCGAGCAGGCTAAAACTGATAAGCCAACGCCAGGTCATAATGAACCACTTTCCTGATACCCGCGCCGATATAAGACGTCCGGATGCCGGCTCTCTCGAACGACAGGATCACATTCGGCGCCAGCCTGTACATGACGTTCCCGCCGAACAGCAGGTTTTTGCCGATCCGGCCTGGCAGCAGGTCTTCGTTCCGGTCGTCCTGCTGGCCCGTGAACGCGTGGAACGAGAGGCGGGAAGTCGGCCGGTAGGCAAGTTGCCCGTATCCGCCGCGCGTCCGCACGGCCTTGGGATCTCCATAGGTCAGGATGAAGCCCTGCCGCAGGGCGCCGAGTGGAGCGATATTCCGCCCGTTGAAGAACAGTCCTGAAAAGTCGATTTTCTCGGCCGGTTTGAACATCCAGTCGAGCGAGAAGATGCGTGACGGTATGGAATAGCCGGCTGCCCGGCTGGTGCTGAGGTGGAAGCCGGACGCGATCTCCAGCCGCCCGCCGCCGCCGATGTTCTTCCACAACTCGAACCGGCCCTGGTAGCCCGGTCTCGACGGATCCAACAGGTTTGTGTAATCGTCGGGAACCTCAGTTCGTGACTCGCTCGTCTGGAACAAGGCGCCCTGCGCTCTCAATCCGGCTGATTCGCCCAACGCAAGGCGCTGCTCGATGCGTACCTGAGGTTGCCACAGCCACGGGTTGCCGGCGCCGGTCAGCGGCGACACGCCGACCTGCGCGATAGACATCGGCTCGCGCGGCGAGATCAACGGCTTCTCCTGGCCGGCGATGAGGGTCGTGTTCTTCCAGTCCACCTCAATGGTCGCTGTCCTGATTCGCAGCAACTGGTTCAGAGAGGAACCGGAACCGGCCCAGAAATCCGTGTACAAGGAGCCCGACACCCTGCCCCCGCCCGCCACCCTGGGCCCCTGGAAGCGGAATCCCAGGATGCTCTGCCGGAATGATCCGCCGCCGTTGGCCGCCGATGGCGCCTCGGACGCGGTAGTCGGGTACTGGGATCCGCCGCCGCCCTCTGAATTGTGAAAGGCGTTGAACAGCGCCATCCCCGTGATCGATATGGGGAATCTCGATGACGCCTCCACTTTGGTCTGGGCCAGCTCCGCGGTCCTCGATTCCTGCACCTCCATCCGCTCCCCGATTCCCGGCGCCTCCAGCGGCGAATCGGGTTTGGCCCGGCCCAACTCGATCCTTAGCTGCAGCAATTCGCTTCGAAGCGCCCGGTTTTCCTGCTCGATCTTATCGAGACGGTCGAGAATCGGCTTCAACTGGTCCTGGGCCGTCAGCATCGGCGTCAGGCAGAATGCACAAATCAGCAATGGCTTGTTTGGCATGGATCAACCTCTCCAACGTGAGTCGAAGTTCGACGGGTGAATACGGCTTCGGGAAGAACGCGTCGGCGCCGAGCGTCCTGACGAATTCGGGCGTATCCGGATCGGCATCTCCGCTGGTTACGACGATCACCGGCCGGCCGTACTGGGGGGTCGAGCGGATGGTCCTGATCAGATCGAATCCGCTGAGCCCCGGCAGATGAAGGTCGGTGACGACAATCGCCGTATGGTGAGCATTGAGTATGGCCAGCGCCTGTTCACCGGTCGCCGCCGTCCGGACAACGTGGCCTTCAATCGAAGACAGCGCGACCTCGAGGGTCGACGAACATGTCTCTGAATCCTCGACGATCAGGATCGACCGGACGGGGCTTCGATCGTTTGTCCTGTTCACGGTAGAAACCGGTACCCCACGCCATGAATTGTGACGAAGTGGACTGGCGCGTTCGGCTCAGCCTCCAGTTTCTGGCGCAGCCGGACCACGTGCGCATCCACAGTGCGGGTATTCGGAAACGACTCGTAACCCCAGACCGAGTTCAGGATCATATCCCGGGTCAAGGCACGATCCGGGTTGTGAAGGAAGAACGTCAGCAGATTGAATTCCGCCCGGGTGAATTTGACGTCCGCACCTTGCCGCTGAACCGTTCTTCTCTCGATATCCACCTCAACATCCGCGAACGTCAGAATGCGCGCGGCGTCGGGCGCGCAGCGCCGGAGCACGGCCCGGATGCGGGCCAGTAACTCCCTCGTCCCGAAAGGCTTGACGATGTAGTCGTCGGCTCCCATCTCGAGCAGGAGCACTTTGTCGATCTCATCGCCGACCGCGCTCAGAACGATGATCGGGGTCTTCACTCCCGCTGCCCGGAGCCGCTTGCACACGTCTACCCCGCTCATGCCGGGCATTCTCAGATCAGCAAGGACAAGATCGGGGCGCGAGCAGATGGCCTCTTCGTATCCCTGCTTGCCGTCGCGGGCCAACGTCGAACGGAAGCCCTCGTTCTCCAGCAGAAGCCCGATGGTGTCAAGGAGGTTCTCGTCGTCATCGATAACAAGGATGTGATGCATGCCCAGAATTAGATTGATTGTAAACCCGCGACTAACCCCTCCGGGGCCGGTTTCGCCATCTGCCGCGGGTTTTCACAGCTTGTTTACAATCGCCGAACAATACGGTGGGCCGCCAGGGCTACAATCGACAGGAACCGCAAAGAACACTGGGGTGGTGAAATGGCCGTCTTTGGCGTAGAGCCAAGTTGTTGGGAATGAAAAAGTGGGGATGGTAGCGCTAAGGGGATTCGAACCCCTATTTAAGCCTTGAGAGGGCCTTGTCCTAACCCTTAGACGATAGCGCCGTCCACTTTCCAAGCTATCAGGACCGCGCCTGGAAATGCAAGCGCCGGCTCGACGGCCGCAGTTGCTAATCCCTGAACCGGTCGCGGTAAGACCACAGCCCCAGCGCCGGATTCGAGATATAAAAAATCTCCTCGCCGTCCACGATGTTGGCGCCGTCCTTGAGCTTGGCGGGGTCGTACTTGCGGGTCATCTCGTCCAGGGCGGCGTATTGGAAGTTGACGCCCTCCACCTCTTCGCGGGTCAGATGGCCGGGGCAGTAGGTGATGGAGAAGCGGCCTTCCGAGGAGCCGTGGATGAGGTGAGCGGCGGCGCTGAGGTTGCCGGCCAGATCCTCATTCTCCCTGACGGCTTGAAGCACTTTGGGCGTGCCGACGTAGCCGTACTTGCGGATGAGTTTGTCGATGGCCGGGTCTTCGCCAAATTCGCGGACGCCGGGCGCGAGAACAATCAACTCGCCTCCATCGGCCAGTGCCATGCGGGTGCGGTAGACCGACTTGTTGCCGAGCCAGGTGCTCTTGAATTCGCTGGGGTCGAGGAAGACGACGGCCTTGCGGATCTCGGTGTCCAGCATCTGGAAGTTGACCTTGAGGCTCAATTCCGATGCCTGCTCGAAACACTCGATGCCATCACCGGCATAGAGGCCGCGCAGGGCCAACTGGCCGGCCTGGTTCTTTGAGATCACGGTCTGGATGTAGACGATGGGCAGGTGGCGGGCGAAGTTGTCGGAGGCGTAGTTGAGCACGCGGCGGACGGGGGTGTCGGCGCGTCCCATGATGCGCTCCATGCCGTAGACCGCGCCAAGGAAGTGGCTCTTGTTGATGCCTTCGGCGCCGCCGGTGCCGACGAAGATGTTCTTGTTGTAGTTGGCCATGCCGATGACTTCATGCGGCACCACCTGGCCGATGGAAAGGATGAGGTCGAAGCCGCCCTCGACCAGCAGGCGGTCGACCTGGGCGGGCCAGTCGAAATCGAGCATCCCGTCGGAGACCTGTTTGACATAGTGGCCGGGTACTTCGCCGAGTGTGACCAGTCCCTGGCGCCAGTCGTGGACGCGGAACAGCGATGCGGGCACGCCGGGGAACATGTGCTCGATCTCACGGGCCGACATGGCGAAGTGGGTGCCGAGGGCGGGCAGAATGTCGGTGAGGCGCTCGCCGTAATAGTCGTAGACATAGCGGGTGATTTCGCCGGCGCGCGAGTGGTAGCGGGTGTAGTCGGGCGGGATCGCCAGCACCTTGCTGCGCGGGCCGAGAGCGTCAAGCGCGCTGAACACGGCCTGCTTCAATTGTTCGGGCGTAAATTCCGAGGTTTCCGACCCGGCGGCGTAGTAGAGGCTCATCGCCACCAGTCTATCAGCGGATAGGGTTCACGCGTCCCGTGAACGCGTTGTTGGGTTAAGATGAGAGGGATTCCCTTCAATGCAGGCTCTGCTCGAATCGCTGGAACCGGGATCGCGCGACCATGCCTTGGCGTCGGCGCTGGATCGGACGCGTTTGCCTGCGCATATCGGCATCATCATGGACGGCAACGGGCGCTGGGCCAACCGCCGTTTTCTTCCGCGCGTGGCCGGACACAGGGCGGGAGTCGATTCGGTGCGGACGACGGTGGAAACCTGCGCGATGGCGGGCATCCAGGTCCTCACGCTGTACGCTTTTTCAATTGAGAATTGGAAGCGCCCCCGCGCCGAAGTTGAAACCCTCTGGCGGCTCCTCCACTTCTACCTTGGCCAGGAACTCGACCGGCTCCGTAAGAACAATGTCAGCTTAAAGGCCATCGGCCGTTTGGAAGCGCTGCCGGCGGCGGTGAAGCAGGAACTTCAGGCGGCGATCGACGCCACGGCGGGAAACACCGGGTTGACACTGAATCTGGCGATCAACTACGGCGGCCGCACCGAGATTGTGGACGCCGTCAATGCCCTGATCGAAGATGCCCGCCGAACGGAGTCGCTCGCCTCGCTGCGGGTAACGGAGGATGGAATCGAAGGCCGGCTTTACACCGCAGGCCAACCGGAGCCCGACCTGCTGATCCGCACCTCCGGCGAGATGAGAATCTCGAACTTCCTTCTCTGGCAGGGCGCATACTCAGAACTCTATATCACCGATACATGCTGGCCGGACTTCAGCCGCACGGATCTGCTTGAGGCGTTGGCCGACTACCAGCGCCGCGACCGCCGTTTTGGCGGATTGCAGCCGGCAGCGGAGCCTTCCGCGAAACCCGCCCGGGTGGACGAAGCCGTCAGCCTCCCCACCTCATGAAGCGGCTCATTACCGGACTGATCCTCACCCCGTTCTTCTTCTACGTCGTAGCGCTCGGCCCCTCGTGGGCGTTTCTGATCTCGCTGGCTGCGGTCGGATTGTTCTGCCTCTACGAATACCTGGGCATCCTCGCGGCGCGATTCCCCGAATACGAGAGCATGCAGCGTAATCCGGCGCTGTATGCCGCCGGACTGTTTCTGCTGATTTTGCCTTCGGGCGAAGGCATCTTCCTTACGCTGCTGGCGCTGTTGCTGATGGTGCTGGTGCTGCGCATGCAGGACCTCGCCGGGGCGCTGCCGATGGCGTCGGGGGCGTTGCTGGGCGTGGTCTATGTCTTTGGAGCCTGGCGGGCGGGCGTGCTGCTGCGGGCGATGGACCCGTGGTGGATGCTGTTTGCCCTCGCCATCAACTGGCTGGGCGACACGTTTGCGTTCTACGCGGGCAGCGCGTTCGGTAAGCATAAGATGGCGCCAAGGGTGAGCCCGGCGAAGAGTTGGGAAGGCGCCGCGGCATCGCTGGCGGCGGGCATCGTCTTCGGTTCCGCATTCATCCTGTACAAGTTCCCGAGCGTCGGCTTGGGCCGCGCCATTGTGCTGTGCGCGGCGGCCAACATCGCCGGGCAGATGGGCGACCTGGCGGAATCGGCGTTCAAGCGCGGCGCCGGCGTGAAGGACAGCGGCAACCTGTTGCCGGGCCATGGCGGCTGGCTCGACCGCGTGGATTCCTCGTTGTTCTCGGTCCCCGTGGTCTATTGGCTGCTTTCGCAACAGTGGTTCATTAGATGATTTTCGACGCCATCGAGTTCGCTGCAGCCGCCCATCGCGGGCAATACCGCAAAGGCACGCTGATCCCCTACCTGATGCATCCGCTCTCGGCGGCGCGGACGGTGATCGATGCCGGCTGCCCGGAGCATGTCGTCGCCGCCGCCGTTTTGCACGACATCGTCGAGGACACCCACCATACGGTGGAGGAGATCCGCGTACGCTTTGGCGACCGGGTGGCCGAACTCGTCGAAGCCTGTTCGGAGCCGAACCATCGCGACGCCTCCTGGGAGCAACGCAAGCAACACACCGTCGATGATCTGGCTGCCACAACAGATCAGGAGATCCTGATGGTGGCCATCGCCGACAAGCTCGACAACATCCGCTCCATCCGCGATGACCTCGCCCTGCGCGGGGAACTGACCTGGGAGCGGTTCAACCGGGGCAGGGACCAGCAGGCGTGGTACTACAGGGCGCTGAGCGAGGCGTTTTCCCGCCAGATGGCGACCGGCGCCGGCCGGCGGCTGGCGGGTCTGTTTGAGGAAGAAGTCCGGCTCGTATTCGGCCTCCAACAGCAGGCAAGCTAGCTGGGGGGCTGGGTTTCCGGTTCACGCCACGGGATCAGGACCCGGACCCGGCCAATGCGCCCGATTTCGGCGCCGATTTCGAACTTCTGCATGACTCCGCCGCTGGCGAGCCTTTCGACAAGGGGATCCAGAGGAGTAGTGTAGCCCCAAGCCAGCGGAACCAGCCGCGGCCCGAACTGGTACTCAACTTCCGGGGTGTCCTTTTCGGGCCTTGCCGAGTAGTTCTGCAGGACGGTGACAACCAGCCGGCCGTCACGGACCTGAACGCGTGAGGGAACCGGGAACTCGGCCGTCTGCCGCGTGAACTCAGTGGCCGGCAGCAGGATGCGCGCGATCTCCTCCCCCGGTCCGAAACCGTCTAACTGGAACCGCGGATCGGAATCCTTCGACGCCCCCCGCAGTCGATGCGGATCGAGCGCCACCACCGTCGCTTCGCGGTTTGCGTTTGAGATGCCGGCAAGGTACAACTCGTCCCGTCCATCGTTTTCAAGGTCCGCCACGGCGCCGGTGAAGAAATACCCGCTGTGCCAGTATTCGCCCAGGACTTTGCCCTGCAGCGAGAGGATAGCTACCTGCGCCGGATGCTCCAGGTAGTGGACGCTGACCACCGCGATCAAACCGGGCAACCGGTCCCGTGCGGGGATAGGAATGACGGCCCGGATGGTATAGGGCGGGGGGTACTCGCCATTCGCATCGCGAACCGTGCGGCCAGGGCGGAACCGCCAGCGCAGGGCGCCGTCGCTTTCGAAGCAGTAGAACTCGGAGGTGTGCAAGGCGCGGTACTCATGGAAATAGGTGAACAGCACCTCCTGACGGCCGTCGCCATCGAAGTCGCCGATCTGCGGCCGGGTTAACTCCCGCCGCTCGGGCCACGCAGTTCCCGACCAATAGTCGTCGGGCAGCCGTTCGAACTGGTGTCTCCAAACCACACGTCCGCTGGCGTCCTGAGCCACGAGATTCCTGCCCCTGAGTTCGGCTGAAGCCGGCCGCACACCCCCCGGCCAGAGCCAGATGACCGCGGCCGCGGCCAAGACCAGCGCCGCCGTGCCGGCCATCCAGGCCTGGACACGCCGCCGACTATGGGAAGCGGTTGCCGGGGAAGTCTCCGGATTGCCTCGTTGCGCTGCCATCCAGGCATCGAGTTCATCGACAAACGCGAAGACCCGCGTGGCCATGCCGGTGTGGCGATGGACCGGCATCGCTCGTTCGGATTCCCAAAGCTGAGCCGTCCGGATCGTCACCTCGAAGCGCGCGGCGATGGCCTTCCATCCGCGGATCATGGCCCGTGACTCGCCGTTCAGCGCTGCTTCCGAATCTGGCAACATCGCACCGCAGCACGATTATATCTAGACGCTGCCGGCGCAGCGTAGGCTTGCCGTTCACTCCGGATTCACGGCAGAGGCCGTTCCAGCGCAGGCGCCGGCGCGCCACGGCACAATCGTGTGTTCTGAGGTCACCCGCCTGGCGTCGGCCTCGGTGTCGTAACGCCTGATCCGGCCCTGCGCCACCAACCTGTCCTTCAACGCCGAAAAGGTCCGTGGATAGTCCACCCGCAGGTTCCGTAGTGTCAGGTCCGCGCTGTGGATGATAGTGGCTGGCCGTTCGTTGCCGGTTGGGGCGCCGGTCTGTGAGACGCTGACCTGGATTCTGCCATCCCGAAGGCGAATGTCGGTGGGAATCGCCGGGGCGCCCAGTTGCCTGGCCAGTTCCGATGCGTTCAGCCGGATTCGGGCGAGCTCGGAACCAGTGGATCTCGGGGCGATCTGGTAGTCCTGATCGGATTCCTGTGATGAGCCACCGAGAGTGAGCGGATCCAGGACCAGAAGTTCAGTCTCGCCAGTCGGGGCGTGCTGGGCAGCGAAATAGAGCAGCATGGCGCAGTCGCCTGTGCCGGTGAATTCGGCATGTAGGATGTGGCCGCTGTGCCAGTACTCTCTAAGGACCTCGCCGCGCGGCGAGAGGACGGCCACCTGCGAGGGAAACGAACCGCGGTGGTTGCTTACCGCGACAAGCGCCGGCGGTTTGCCATCGGGCATCGGAACCGCGAACAACATTCGGAGATCGTAAGGCCCCTCGACCGGCTTACCGGACGCAGTGGCGGCAGGCCGGGCCTTGAACCGCCATTCCGGGCGGCCGTCAGAGTCGAACGCGTAAACCTCTGGCGCTTCGGCAGGATCATCCGCCGGCCAGTAGACGGCGGCAACCTCCCGCGCCCCATCACCGTCGAAGTCCTCCACCACAGGCATCATCCTGTATTCGAGACTGCCCTCCGGATAAACCAGCCACCTCCGCCAAAGGGGTTTCGGGAAGGTGTGACTCCAAAGGACCTCGCCATCGTGCCCCAACGCGCTCAGGTCACGCCCGTCCACAGCCCAGGACTCCGGCCTGGGGCGAGACTGAACCCAGAAGAACGCCGCCGTGATGGCTGTGATCAGGATTGCGGCGGCTGCCGTCCAGGCGCGAAATCGCATGGTTGCCCTGGGCTCGGCCGCCGCTTGGGGCTCAGGCGAATCGTTTCTGGACCAGGCGTCGAGTTCATCGATGAATGCGTAAATTCTTCCGCGCTCCCCAGGCATGCGGTGCACGGGCAGGCCGCGGTCCAGTTCCCAATGCTGAACCGTGCGGACCGACACGCCGAAATGGCCGGCAATCGCCTTCCAGGACCTGTACACCGGGCGGCCTTCGCGCAGTCCCGCCTCGGTTGAGGGTGAGTGCTCCATTCCTAGACGGATCCTAGACGGATTGTACCCGCACCGGGGCGGCGCCGGGAAGATGAAGCGCAGCGGCGGAAACTGGCGGCTGTGTGCACGCGGCCGGATCTCTCACTGGGCCGGGATTCCGCCGCGCCAGGGGGTGACGACCACGACCTGCTTCAACCTCTCGAGGTCGGCGTCGAGGTCGTAGGGTTTGATCCTGCCGGTCCGCACCAGATGGTCGTAGACGCCCTTGAAGTTCCAGGCGTATTCGATGCTGAACAGTTCCAGGCGCGGGCCGAACTGGTGGAAGACGCCAGGCTTATAATCGAGATCAGGGCGGTTCAGGGTGTGCTCGGTGCCTATGAATATACGACCGGATTGCGGGGTCATTCCAGCGGGCTGGAGGGGGTCACCGAGTCGCCTGTTTAGCTCCGATGCAGGGAGGATCACGCGGCCGAGTTCGCGGGGCGGGCCGAGGTCGAGCAACTGGTACTCGGGATCGGACTCCTGTGAGGCGCCGCCGAAGTCCTCCGGATCGAGCGCGATGAGGGAGGCGGTTTTGGTGGCGTTGTGACAGGCGAACAGGTAGAGTTCGGGATTCGAATCCCGGTCCAGGTCGGCCGCCGTTGCGAAGGCGATGTGGCCGCTGTGCCAGTATTCCCGGAGGACTTTGCCCTGGGGGGAGATGGCGGCGATCTGGCTTGGGTAGTAGATGCTGTGCGATGCCACGACAAGCAGGACAGGCGGCTTGCCGGCGACTCGATCCAGGACGATGACCATGCGCACGAAGAACGGCATCGGGAACTGTTCTTTGCGGGTTCTGACGGGCCTGCCGGGCAGGTACCGCCAGCGGACTTTGCCGCCGGAATCAAAGCAATACACCTCGGAGTCCATCAGTTTGTGTGGGTCGCTTGAATAGGTGAACAGGACTTCGCGAGCTCCATCGCCGTCGAGGTCCCCGATCCAGGGACGGGTTTCCAGGAAGGGGGTCCAGACGCCGCCGATCTCCCACATCCGGGCGATCTGCTTGGGGAATTCATGACGCCAGATGACCTCCCCCGCCGGGTTCTTTACGACGAGGGTGCGGCCGCTGATTTCGTATGCCGAGGGGACGGGATGAGGGCGATTGATAGAAGACAAAGCCACGACGGCGGCGGCAATAACGCCGAAGGCGGCCAGACAGATTGTCAGTGTGGGTTTCCGGGGCGATCGGGCGGGGGCGGCCGCGCTGGGCTCCGGCAGGGATTCGGCGGCGTGGGAGAGCTCACCCTTTGCCCAGCCCTCGAGTTCATCGATGTAGGCGTAGACCCGTCCTTTGACGCCGGGCATGCGGTGGACGGGCAGTCCGCGCTCAGATTCCCAGATTTGAACCGTGCGGACTGTGACGCCAAAATGCGCCGCGATCTCCTTCCAGGAGGAGACGACCTTGCGAGACTGTCCGGTCTCCGAAAACATGAACCGCCCGAATTGAGAGTATAACTTAGCGAGACCAAAACCTGTTTACACTCAAATGGGTGTACAAGTTAGGAAGCCCAGCCTTTTCCCGGTATGGAAGCAAAAGGAAGAGGCCCGCCGGGTGGTGGGCCTCCAGGTTGAACAAACGGCGTGATTTAAGTCCAGGACCAGCCCTTGCGAAGGTTGGGCTTGAGGTACTGGTTAGCGGCGTTGTTGTTTGTAAAGCGCATCTTGACGGGATCGTATTCGAGCTTGCCTTCGACGCGCAGGGCGGCTACGCCGAGCAGCATCCATTCGACGAACGGCGAGGCGACGTTGAAGTTCGAGCAGGCTGGGTCGCCGCCTTTGCAGGCGCGGATGAAGTCGAGCATGTGGCCGGGCGAGCGGGTGAGCGTCGGCGGCGGAAGGCGGTAGTCTTTCATCTTTTCGACGGGGATGAGACGGGTGACATCGCCATAGGTGCCGGTGGTCAGCATGCCTTTGTCGCCGATGAAGAGGCTGCCGTCGGGGGTGGGGAAGCGGAGTTGCTCCTTGGGCGCGGCCTTCATGGCTTCGAACTGTTCCCAGTTGAAGACGCGGCCGGGGGAGCGGAAATCATAGCTGGGCGGGCCGGAGGGGCCGCCCATGCCGGGTCCGCGGCCTTGACCGCGCCTGGCGCCGGGTCCGGCCTGCGCGTTGGGGTTCATCAGGGAGGGGGGATCGCCGATCCACTCGCCTTCAGGGACGCCCTGGATCTTGGGATTTTCCTTGAGGCCGTCGTACCAGAAGACCTTGAGGGCGGGCATGTTGCCGTAGGCGGCGAAGTCGTAGCGGGTGACCGAGGCCTTGGGGAACATGAAGGGGCTCGTGCCTTCCTTCTTGATGCACTCGACGCCGACGACTTTACGCTGCGAAAGGTGCAGGGCCATGTTGGGTGCGCCGAGGATATGGCAGGCCATGTCGCCGAGGGCGCCGCAGCCGAAGTCATAGAAGCCGCGCCAGTTGAAGGGCTGGTAGAAGAAGCCGCCCCAGCGGTCGGGTTCGGTCTTGCCGCCGGCAGTGAAGGGGCGGTTCTCGGCGACGCCGAGCCAGCAGTCCCAATCGAGGTACTCGGGGACGGGCTCTGGCGGAGGTATCTCGGTGAGGCCCTGGGCCCAGAGAGGACGGTCGCTCCAGGCATGGACTTCGGTGACGTTGCCGATCTCGCCGCTCCAGATGATTTCGGCGCACTGGCGGGTGCCTTCGTTCGAGTAGCCCTGGTTGCCCATCTGGGTGGCGACGCCGTATTTGTTGGCGGCGGCCATCAGTTCGCGGGCTTCCCAGACGGTGCGGACGAGCGGCTTCTGGACGTAGACGTGCTTTTTGCGTTCCATGCACCACATGGCGGCCATGCCGTGCATATGGTCGGGGGTGGCGACGATGACGGCGTCGATGTTGTTGGCTTCCTTGTCGAGCATCTTGCGGAAGTCGCGGTATTTGGGCGCGTTGGGGAAGCGCTTGTAGGTGGGGGCCGCGCGGCGGTCGTCGACGTCACAGAGGGCGACGACGTTTTCAGTGGGGGCGGCGGCGCCGAGGTTGCCAGCGCCCTGTCCGCCGGAGCCGATAGCGGCGAAGTTCAGTTTCTCATTGGGCGACTTATAGCCCAATGCCTTCATAGAGGGCACGCTGCCGAAGCCAGCGGCCGGGACTGCGCCGGCCAGCAGCGAGCCGTAGAAAAAGTGTCGTCGAGTGGATTCGAATGCCAATGGAAGACCTCCCGCAACCATCGTAAGCCCAATCGGGGCCGCGTGTGGCACGGGTGCGCACACGCCGGGTTGCAGATAGGAGGCGAGCGTAGGCCGGGGCAGGTTACAGCGGAGGGTGGTATCCGGAATAGCAGGGCTGTTCCGACGGATGACGTGGACCCTGGCACGCGGCTCGCACGAGGGCAGGCGACGCGCTGGAGAAGGCCCAGAGGGATTAACCAGACGAATTCGTAGGGGTGGTGTGACGGGGCTGTATGCCTGAAATTGATGTTTGTGTTCAATAAGATACGGATTGATTGAGCGGGGAGGACCAAGAAGGCGTGATACGTTTTTGCTTCTGACTCGCACTGCCAGCGAGGGCGCCGGCCGCAGAGCAGGCTCCGCTCTACCATGGGCTGTGGCGGTTCAAGAGGGCTCGTCCGGTTCCGCTTCCAGATAGATCTCGTTCAGTGCGCGGCTTATATAGGGCCGGTACCAGTCCGCGGACGCTGAGTAGTCACCAGCGAAAACCAAGAAATCCCGGAGTACACGAAGCTGCGAAGGGCTGAGCATCTGATGGAGTCGGCGGAGCCTCGTGACCCGCATCTGTTCGAACTCCGGCGAATCCGATCTCCGTTCTACATCCTCAGTGCATGGGCTGATGCTGTAGATGGTCATTTCGAGAACAGTGGTTTTCTCGTCAAGGTCGTCCAGAGCACGGAGGAGAAAGGCGGGCAGGAAGGCGTGGACAGCTTCGACCTCGTGAAACAAGACCGGGCTCTCGGTGAGGTCGATCGCCTCGGCTGAAACCTGGTCCCAGGACTTGCGGCGGAAGTCGCGCTTGATCTGGTTGCATTCGGCGCAGCGGCAAGCGGTGACCTCTCCTTTGTATGCAGTGGGCGGAAATGCTTCGCGGATGCGCTGGCGCAGCGCTTCGAGGTCCGCTTCGCATGGTCTCTTTGCCGTCTTTCCCGCCATGGTGCCCTCTTATCTTATCCGCGCGCGTGGGCATCTGGCCATGACACTGGCACGCGCGGAGCAAGCAGAATGCAGATGCCGGAATTCGGAGGTGGAGTGAAGGCGTGCGCCTCGGGAAGACGCGAGCCAGTCGGGAGGTTTGGCTCACTGAGAGCGCGGCGGATGCGCGAGCGATTTTGTGTATTATGGGGGCGGTTCAATGACTGAAACGAAGCTGCGGAGGCCCAAGGAGGCGGATGGGATTCGGACGGCCGTGGTCGTGGGGGTGGCATGCACGGCGATGGTGGGGATGGGTGTTTGGCTGGGGAGGACGTATCCGTTGCTGGTTGGGGCCGGGGTGGTGG
>JACZJQ010000104.1 GCA_014860455.1 Bryobacteraceae bacterium
CAGCTATTCGATTTCAATGAGACGAAGACTCGCCTCCTGGCGTCCCAGACGGTAGGTGCGGCTCAGCGCGCCGTCAAAGCGGACGAGGTACCGGCCCGTCGTGTAGGAGCCGATCGGATCGTAGTCGGCGATGTTCGGATACCAATAGAACGGCTTCTGAGCGCCGTTGCGGGTATCGAAAAACTGACTCAATGCCAGCCACTGCGCAAACGTCAGCAGCTTGCCGATCTCCCATGACTTCCGGCTCGACTCGGCTTGGACCTCGGCCTGGTAACGCCCATCGGCGTAGCCGCCCGACTCGCGCACCTGCCACGCCCGCGTCTCGCGAAACACCGAGCAGAGGCTGCTCGGCACCACCGCCGACGCGACAGCTGCCGCCACATTGCCGGGCATCAGATCTTCACCGCCATCGGATCACTCAATGCGGTCAGCGCCGCCGTCCGGCCCAGGCTCTTCGAGATCCCCGCGTTGAACGACGAAGTCACCGCGCCCTCGTTGTTGCGGACAAACTTCACGGTCTTGCCTTCGAGAAAACGTTCGGTCGACTCCCCGTCCGCTTGGATCGTGACGTAGACGACCTGCTGCTGAGGCTGCTGCTGTGGGGTCCGAAGATTACCCAGGCCCGGCAGGCTCGACGCGTAGCCGTACTGCTGACCATTCATGGCGAAGCCCGATTGCGACAGCACCCCTCCCTGCTGCGTCATCCACACGCCGCGCGGCTTGCTGTCGGCAAGCCCGGCGTTCTGGCCCGTCGCCATGGCGTATTCAAACACCATATCGCGCACCTGCGCCGACCGGATGGCTGCCTCGAGATTGCCACCGAAGCTCGACTTCGCCATCTCCACCACCGACCGGGCGAAGCCTTTGTCGACGGTCACCTTATAGATGTCGCGGATCTTGTCGATCGCCTTCTGATCCGACCCCTTCATGAAGAGCCGCACGAGACCGGCGGCCGCACCCGCAGCAGCGCCGATCGCCGCGCCCAGCGGACCACCGTACTTGAAGCCGATCAGCGCGCCGTCAGCGGTGGTTTCCGCGAGGCCCGTCCAGCCGCCACGCCGCAGGCCGTCCATCGCGAGGATTCCGCCGCCGAGCAGTGCGGCATTCGAACGCCCCAGGGCCGACAGTTTCTGCGACATGCTGGCCGCCTGCCAGGTCGTGGCGGCGCCGGGTGCGTACTGAACACCACCACCGAATCCCAGGAACTCCTTCAGCCCGGCGAGGCCGACAAGGCTGCCCACGCCTCGCGAGGCCATCGCCCCCGCAGACGCCTGCACCGTCGGATTCAGCGCTGACAACCTCGCCGGCAGAAACGGCGGAGTCCCCGTCACACCGGCGCCCCCTCCGAAGACAGGAGCCGCACCGATACCGAGCAGTCCGCCCAAGCCACCGAGCATCCCGGCACCGCCGGAGGTGGCCGGACGCAGCGAAACCGACGTGCCGGTAAACATCTGCATCAGCATCGCCGCCACGCGCGAGGTGACGACATCCTTGATGGCTGTGAGCAGCGCCGTTTTGAGCGAATTCCCTATAGCTGACCAGATCGATTGAGATTTCGTCAGCAGGGCGTCGAAGACACCCTCGGCCTGGCGTTTGAAGGAATCGAAGACGCCCCGGTTGTGATCCCGGATCATCTCGGCGGTCCGGTTGGCCGCATTCTGGTGCGCGGCATCGATGGCGGCCGAGGTCTCATCCTGGTTGGCCCGCTTGATCTCGTCCCGCTGGGCCGTCAACTCGGCGATCCGTGCGCGGATCTCGTCGGCGCGGTAGCCGAGCCGCGCCATTGCCGCTTCCTCCTCGATGAGAAGGGTCGAGGTTTCAAGCTCGAACATCCGCATCCGGATGCCGTGGACCCGCTCGATATGATCGATCTCGATTTGCGCCCGCTGGGCCTCAACTGCCGCCTTCTGCTCGAGGGTCTGGGCATCTACGGCCTCAAGGGCACGCAGGCGGGCGTCGCGAGCAAGCATCGCGCGCTGCTCCTCAATCCCCATCGTGCGATCCAGGTGATCGAGGTTCCGGCGCGCGATCTCTTCGTTGTATTCAAGCCGCTTCTGGTGGAGGGAGGCCTCGATGGCCAGCCGCCGCTGGGCCGCCTCCTGCTCGACTTGAACGTGTTCTGCGAGTTGCGCGCGGGTGTCGCGTTGGAACTTCTCCCGGAACGCCGCCCAGCGCAGCGAGAGCTCTTCGATGACGTTCTGCCAGGCCCGCTTGGTGAGTCCCGCCTGGTGCTCGACGCCCTTGTCGTCGGCGAACGTGGCCCATTTCTTCGCCTGGTCGCCCATCTGAGCCATCTCGCGCGCGAAGCCGGTCAGGTTCCCACGCCGGGCATCGATGACCGCTTGCGCGGATTCGCGCTCAGCCTGTATCTGGTGTTTGGCGATGTCCTTGGCGAGCGCTTCCGTCTCTGCCTTGCGTTTCCGGGCCTCCTCCGCGTCGACGCCGGTTTGGTTGAGATCCTTCATCCGCTGCCGGAACTGATCATTGTCGAAGGCGTCGAAGAATTCCTTCGCCCCCTGCTTGCCGCCGAACATCGCTGCGCGCACCTGCTCGAGCGAGAAGCCCATCTTCTTGAGGTCCTCGATGGATTTGCCGGCGTTGATGGCTTCGTTGATCCGTTTCAGGTCGTCCGCGGCCCGCTGCTTGGCCACAAACTCCTCGTTGGCCTCGAGGGTGCGCTGGTTCATCTCGTAGATCGCCGTGCCGGCCACGGCAGCGCCCACGGCGATCGCCGTGAACGGATTCCGCGTCATCGCCAGGGTGAGCGCATCCACGGCCCGTTTCGCCCCGGCGATCCAGCCGATAAACTGCGCCACAGCTGCCCCGATCGCCGCCGCCGCAATGGCCTTCGCGAATAGCCCGAGGGCGTCGGAGTTTCGGCCCACCCACTTGGCGAGATCCGTGAGCACTTCGATCATCCGCCGCATCTCGGGCAGGAACTCCGTGCCGATGGCTGCCTTTGCCTCTTCGATGTAGCGGCTCAGCGACCCCATCTGCTTGCCGACAGTGCCGAGCGACGCCTCATACGCGCCGGCGATCTTTGGGCCCTCGGCCAGCACGACGTTGAGCGAGGTATTGCGCCGCTCGATCTCGGTCATGTCCCGGCCCAGCCGCCGCCGAGCCTCGGTGAACGCCCGCTCGAACTGAATATTGATGCCGTAGGTACGCAGCACTTCGATCTGCTGCGTCGTGATGCCGCTCATGATGCCCTGCAGGGCGGCGGAGGAATCCTGGCCGGCGACGACGGCTGCATCCTGGGCCAGCCGCGCGAGATCGGTCGCCTTCGACAGATCCAGTTGCGCGGCGATCATCTTGTTAACGATGTCGCGCGAAGCCTGCGTCGTGATACCCAGATCTTTGATTCTGGACACCAGGCGCTCGATGGAGCCCTCGTTGTAGCCGTTGGCACGGGCGAGTTGCGCGTTGACAACCGCCAGGGTCTCGTTGCGCGCCGCCAGGCGGCTGGTCTCCTCGATCTGGGCATTCACCCAGCCGACAACTCGTTCGAACGCCGACGCCAGGACGCCGGCGGCCGCGGCGCCCTTGGCGACAGAGACGGTCAGCCCGTCGATGCCGGATGAGGCTCCGCGCGCGGCCTTCACCGCCGTCGCTTCCATCGACGATAGACCGGCGTTGACGCTCTTGATCGAGGCGTTGGCGCGGTTGACGTCGACTTCAACAACGAGTTCGAGTCTGTTATGAGCGGGCATAGTGGCCGGGGGTAGTGCCTTTCGGCCAGGGCAGACCAGTTAGAGGGGAATCGACTACGGTTGAACTTACTCAGAAGTAAGATGTCCTGAGATCTGGAAGGGTTAACGACACCCAGCCGCCGTTTCGTGATCGCCCTGAACGAGCAGCCACCGGGGCGACATCATAGACTGAGGAGCATCTAGCGTAGTCGAGGGACATACCGTGCTCTGCTTCTTCCGGATTGCGCGTGATTCGCCCGAAAGAATCGCAATTACTGCACAGAACGCAGTTCGCGACAACGACCGGGCTGCTGCAACTCCCGGAACCCCGCAAAGCACCTCGATCGCCGCAGACCAGCATTGTGCTTGTCGCCGAAGCTAGGTATTGGGTAATGCTCACTTGATGGGAGATGAATGTCCAGCCGCCCAATGGCACCTTCTCAATGTGCTTTCAGGACCCGTTGTTCCCCAACACCATCAAGCTCGGAGTGATTCGCATTTAGCCACAAAGTCCCTATCCGCCTTGCTCGCGGAGGTGGTTGTAGAATCGAGGGGGGTGAGACAGGATAGGCATGGAAACCCGGCTCACAGAGTTCTCATACGGCTATTGCGTCACCGAAGAGTTCGCGAACGGCATGGGCGCTGGCCTCAAGGCGGCTCCATACTTCCCGTCGCTGTACGTCGAGGGCAAAGCAGGTGGCGGTTTTGACGTGCTAATCGGTAGTGCATTGTTCCTTCAGTTCAAGCTGTGTCACGAACTCACGCGGGGAACAGCACTGGAGTGCAAAAAGGGCCTTCTGCCACCAACCTTCTATCGTTTCTGGCTTCACCGAAAGGACCAGTCAGACCAGCACAAGATGCTGATGGAGTTGGAACAGGCGGGCAATCAGGTATATTACATCGCGCCTGCATTTGCAGACGTGGATGCACTCAACCGGTATTACGTCACGAAACAGGTGCTTGCGAATTCCGCGCTGTTCTCTCCCCTTGATATCGGCCCCCTTCCAAACAATAAACGCCATCGAGTCTCATTCCGACGTGGTGACTCGACCGCATACTTCATGTCGGAGCCTCGTAAGCTCAGAGCGCGGAGTCGCCCCGAAGTCGTTTCGAAGGCGATGGATCACCCCACAGTGTCTGCTTGGAACGATGTCAGGGAGTGGCTCCGAGGAGTGTCTGAAAAGCTGGAATCTATTATCCAAGAACGTCACGGACGAAAGTGGCAGGACGCCGTTGAATGGTCTGCGTCACAGCAGTACGATGAAGGTCCTCTTGAGCGGACGGCATATTTGGCGCGGACCTATTTCGGCGCAGAATTATTTCTCGCTGCCAAGCCCAAACAACAGGGGTAGAGCCTGCACACTGTGCAGGCTTTGCGCCAAGCGCTGTGCTCGCGCTGCTGGATGGGTGGAATCGGTCAGCACCGACGACGGCCCTTTGACAGGGTACGCAGATCGTTGACAAGGCCAAGTCCGGTTCTGGGCGATCAGGGCCGTAAACACTTATGGTTGCCATCACCACTTGGATTATCGGCAAGCTGGCCGTTGGCCAACACAAGCGAATGGAAGAAGTGGCTCGGTTGGAATTTACGGTGGTGGGGTAGGGCGCTCACGATCCAACCGCCCCTCCTCTTCCACAAGTATCAGCATCGCACGAAACTCGTCTGCCGGGATTGAGCTTAATACCATCTGGACGCCGAGCTTTAGCGCAGTACGGAGATCCAGCGCGCGCCGGAGGAGCATTCCAGCCTCGGATGACTGCGCCGCATCCAACTTGTCCAGCGGACAGCGATCACAACGCCCCCCGTCGTCCGGCGCATCATGGCAAAGCCCCGGATCGCACAACTCATCCCGGCGCAGCGACCAGTGAATCAGGAATCGCAGAGAGGGCTGATCGGGCCACTCCCCGCTGGTCAGTTTGGGTCCACGTTCTCCTGGAAGGAGGCGTCCAGAGCGTCGATGGCCGCCTTCAGCGCCACGGCCTGGTGGATGATGGGCACTTGGCCGGCGTAGCCGTCGGCCGCCTGAGCCAACCTTTTATATAGTGCGCCCGCCGGCGCGAGGTTGATGATCAGTTCCTGCCGGTTGTAGGGCAGGTCGAGCACCCGAGCGAAGCCGCGCCGGTACTCGAAAACGGCCATTGCCGACGGCATCCGCAGGGAGTGTGTGACCGTCCCGCCGAGGACGCGAAGTGTCACCTCGAAACCGTCGCAGACCTGGACCACATCATCGAC
>JACZJQ010000105.1 GCA_014860455.1 Bryobacteraceae bacterium
GCTCGTGATGGCGCCGGGGATGGGGGCGCCGACGTGGCCGGGTTTGTCGGGGTCGGCTTTGGGGTGGGCCTTCACTTCGGCTTTGAGTTTGCGATCGCGGATGGTGACTTCGCGGGGCTGGCCGTTCAACTCAAAGAAGACCGTGCGCGTGCCGTCCTGGTGGGGTTCGCTGACGGCCAAGAATTTCACGACAATGCGCTTGCCGGGCTCGAGATCGACGGTGATCTCGTCGCCTTCCTTCATGCCGTAGAAGAAGGGCGGCGAGGGGAGGATGGTGAGGTCGCCGTAGTTGGCGCGGGCCTTGTCGAATTTGACGTAGACCTCGGGGTACATGAGGTAACTCATGAGGTCGGTCTCGGAGGGCTTGTGGCCGGTGCGTTTCTCGGCGGCGGCGCGGGCTTCGTCGAAGTCGATGGGTTTGAGGCGCGCGCCGGGGCGGCCGGTGCGGGGTTTGCCGCCTTTGAGGATGACGCGGGCGATGCGGCGGGGCCAGCCGCCGACGGGGGAGCCGAGGTCGCCTTCGAACATTTCGACGACGGAGTTGGGGATGTTGAGGCTGTGGTCGATGGGAAGGTTTTCGAACTCGTGGACCGTCATGCCGTGCTGGATGAGGAAGAGCGCCATGTCGCCGACGACCTTGGATGAGGGCGTGACTTTGACGATGTCGCCGAAGGCGTGGTTGACGTCGGCGTACATGCGGGCGATTTCGGGCCAGCGGGGTCCGAGGCCGAGCTTTTCGGCCTGCTCGCGGAGGTTGGTGTACTGGCCGCCGGGCATTTCGTGGATGTAGACGTCGGCGGTGCCGGAGCGGGGGGCGGTGTCGAAAGGAGCGTAGTTGAGGCGGACGCCTTCCCAATAGTCGGAACAGCGGTTGAGGGCTTCGAAGTCGAGTCCGGTGGCGCGCTTCGGATCGTGGGCAAGGGCGGCGACGATGGAGTTGAGGTTGGGCTGCGAGGTTGAGCCGGACATGGAGGAGATGGCGCCGTCAACGACGTCGACGCCGGCGTCGCAGGCTTTGAGTATGGACGAGGCGGCGATGCCGCTGGTGTCGTGGGTATGGAAGTGGATGGGGAGGTCAATTTCGTCGCGGAGGGCCTTGACGAGTTTGTGGGCGGCGTAGGGTTTCAAGAGACCGGCCATGTCCTTGATGGCGAGAACGTGTGCGCCCATGCGCTCGAGTTCCTTGGCCATGTTGACGTAATAGGAGAGGGGGTATTTGTCGCGGCGGGGGTCGAGGATGTCGCCGGTGTAGCAGATGGCGGCTTCGCAGACGCCGTGGGTGCGGCGGACGGCGTCCATGGCGACCTTCATGTTGGGGAGCCAGTTGAGGGAGTCGAAGATGCGGAAGATGTCGATGCCCTCTTTGGCGGCGACTTCGACGAAGCGGCGGACGACGTTGTCGGGATAGGCGGTGTAGCCGACGGCGTTGGATGCGCGCAGGAGCATCTGGAAGCAGATGTTGGGGACGGCGGTGCGGAGTTTCTGGAGGCGGACCCACGGGTCTTCGAGGAGGAAGCGCATGGAGACGTCGAAGGTTGCGCCGCCCCACATTTCGAGGGAGTAGAGGGAGGAGAGGTGGTGGGCGACGTAGTCGGCGATGCGCAGCATGTCGTGGGTGCGCATGCGGGTGGCCATGAGGGACTGGTGGGCGTCGCGGAAGGTGGTGTCGGTGAGGAGGAGGCGCTTGGTGGAGCGGGTGTACTTTGCGAAGGCTTCGGCACCCATTTCATCGAGGAGTTGCTTGGTGCCGCGGGGCGGAAACTGGGTTTCGTGGAGGGGGACTGGCGGGCGGACGAGGGTGCGAGGGGCTTCGCGGCCGGCCATTTCGGGGTTGCCGTTGACGAGGATTTCGCCTAGGTAGTTCAGGAGACGGGTGGCGCGGTTTTGGCGGGCTTTGAAACGGAAGAGCGAGGGGGTGTGTTCGATGAAGGTGGTGGTGACGCGGCCGGACTGGAAGTCGGGGTGTTCGACGACGTTTTCGAGGAAGGGGATGTTGGTCTTGACGCCGCGGATGCGGAACTCGCGGAGGCAGCGGTCCATGCGCTGGCAGGCTTCGGTGAGGTTGCGGCCGCGGGCGGTGACTTTGACGAGGAGGGAATCGTAATAGGGGGTGATGACGGCGCCGCCGTAAGCGGATGCGCCGTCGAGGCGGATGCCGAAGCCGGCGGGGCTGCGATAGGTCTGAATGCGGCCGTAGTCGGGTTGGAAGTTATGGGCGGGGTCTTCGGTGGTGACGCGGCACTGGAGGGCGGCGCCTTCGACGCGGATCTGGTCCTGAGGGGGGATGCCCATGACGGGGCCGTGGAGGTGTTCGCCGAGGGCGACCTGGATCTGGGCGCGGACGATGTCGATGCCGGTGACTTCTTCGGTGACGGTGTGTTCGACCTGGATGCGGGGGTTGACTTCGATGAAGAACCACTCGGAGGAGTCCGTGTCGTAGAGGAATTCGACGGTGCCGGCGCTGGAGTAGCCGGCGTAGCGGCCGATGCGGACGGCGGCATCGCAGAGAGCGGCGCGGATGGCGGGGTCGAGTCCGATGGCGGGGGCGACTTCGACGACTTTCTGGTGGCGGCGCTGGACGGAGCAGTCGCGTTCGTGGAGGTGGACGAGCTGGCCGTGGGCGTCGCCGAGGATCTGGACCTCGATGTGGCGGGCGCGGCGGATGTAGCGTTCGATGAAGACGGCGCCGTTGCCGAATGCGGCGGCGGCTTCGGCGGTGGCTTCCTGGAAGCGGGCTTCGAGTTCGTCGGGTTTGCGGACGACGCGCATGCCGCGTCCGCCGCCACCGAAGGCGGCTTTGAGGATGAGGGGGTAGCCGACGCGCTCGGCGGCACGGCGGGCTTCGGCGAAGGAAGAGACGGGGTCTTTGGTGCCGGGCAGGACGGGGACGCCGGCGGCTTCGGCGAGAGAGCGGGCGGAGGTTTTGTCGCCGAGGGAGTCGAGGATTTCGGGGGAGGGCCCGACGAAGGCGATGCCGGCGGACTGGCAGGCGCGGGCAAGGGCGGGATTTTCGGAGAGGAAGCCGTAGCCGGGGTGGATGAGATCGACCTGTTTTTCGCGGGCGAGGCCAATGATTCCGTCAAAGTCAAGATAGGCCTGAACGGGGCCCATGCCTTCGCCGATGAGGTAGGCTTCGTCGGCTTTGAAGCGGTGGAGGCTGAGGCGATCTTCGGCCGAGAAGATGGCCACGGTGCGGAGGCCTAACTCATTGGCAGCGCGGAAGATACGGATGGCGATCTCGCCACGGTTGAGGGCCAGGAGCTTCTTCGGCATTGTAGATCCAATTTAACATGTTGACTTATGTGAACCTGGCGGCAACATGAGTGTGAACAATGGGCGGGGAGAATTCGTCATAAGAACAACAGAGGGCGAAATTGCCGCGCGGTGCGGCGATGGCGGCCCTAATCGTGAACGGGAGAGACACTGAGATGAGAAAGCAGCCTGCGCTCTGGTTGGCCGTGGTAGCGGCGGTGACACTGGCCGGATGTGAGATTGACCCGTCGGATTGGGGCGAGTCGACACGGTACAAGGAAGATTTCTCGTATAGCTACAAGCTGACGCCTGGGGGGAGGGTGTCGGTGGAGAGCTTTAATGGATCGGTCGAGGTTATCGGCTGGGACAAGGACACGGTGGAGGTGACGGGGACGAAGTCGGCGTCGCGGCGGGAGGTGATGGAGCAGATCAAGATCGACGCGATCTCGGAGCCGGGGTATTTGCGGGTGAGGGCGATCAGGCCGATTGAGAGGAACTGCAATTGCGGGGCGAAGTTCATCCTGAGGGTGCCGAGCAAGGTTGTGATTGAGCGGGTGGAGACGTCGAACGGGTCGTTGAGGGCGGAGAACTTCGACGGGCCGGCGCGGATGAAGTCGTCGAATGGATCGGTGAAGTTGTGGAGGGTGAATGGAGATGTGGAAGCGACGACGTCGAACGGGTCGATTGAAGTGTCGGAGTTTAGCGGAGCGGCGACGTTGAAGACGTCGAACGGGCGGGTGAGGGCGGACGGGATCAGGGGAAGTTTTTCAGCGGATACGTCGAATGGATCGATCGATGTGACGATCGAGGAGTTGGACTCGGGCAGGCCGCTGAACCTGGACAGTTCGAACGGATCGATCACAGTGGCGCTCAGGAAGTACAACAACAACCCGATTACTGTGCACACGTCGAACTCGTCGATTAATGTGAGGCTGCCGGAAGGGGTGAACGCAGACGTGAAGGCGTCGACGTCGAGCGGGTCAATCAGTTCGGATTTCGACGTTGTGACGCGGACGAGTTCGAAGAACCGGCTGGATGGGCGGCTGGGTAATGGGGGACCGCT
Source organism: Bryobacteraceae bacterium (assembly GCA_014860455.1). GTDB lineage: Bacteria > Acidobacteriota > Terriglobia > Bryobacterales > Bryobacteraceae > PNKE01. The sequence continues at coordinate 4,316 of JACZJQ010000105.1, forward strand.
GCTGGATCTGTCGACATCGAACGGGACGGTGCGACTGCTGCGGCGCTGACATCTGAAGAGAAGAGTGGAGAGCGGGCGCCGGGGAAGAATGGGAACCGGCGCCCTCTGCTACGCGGCAGTGCAACCGCCAAGGGCGGGGCCCTCCATGCCGCGATCCGAGGCGAAACGGTTCTTGCCGGCGGCCTTGGCCTGATACAGCAGGCGGTCAGCGCGGTTGAAGAGGCTGTCGACGGTTTCGTTGGGGCGGGCCTGGGCGACACCGCCGGAGACAGTGACGGCGACGCGTTCGCCTTCCCACATGACGAAAGATCGCTGCACGAGGACGCGGAGGCGGCGGGCGATGCGTTCGCCACCGGCGGCGGTGGAATTGTGGAAGAGGACGATGAACTCTTCCCCGCCCCAGCGGCCGGCGAAGTCGAAGCTGCGAAGGTTTGAGGCGAGCGACTGGCCCACCATGCGCAGGACGGCGTCGCCGCAGACGTGGCCGTAGCGGTCGTTGATGGACTTGAAGTTATCGATGTCCCAGAGCACGATACCAAAGGGGGTACCGTTGCGGTGGAGGTCCTCGATGCTGCCGCGGATCTGCTGTTCGCAGTAGCGGCGGTTGCCGATGCCGGTGAGGGCGTCGATAAGGGCGACGCGTTCGAGTTCCCGGGCGCGTTCGAGAAGTTCGAGCTTTGCGGTGTTGTCGGTGAAGGTTTCGACCATGCCGGTGATTTCGCCGGACTCGGCCCTGATGGGTGAGGCGAGGATATGGACGGGGACGCGGTGGCCCTGCTTGTGGTGCATGAGGACATCGGAGCGGCAGTCCATGCCAAGGCGGGCGGCCATGAGAAGCGGGCAGCGGTCTCCACAGAGCGAGTTGCCGTATTCGTCGACGTGTTCGAGAATGGCATCGCCGCAGCGCTTGCCGACGACTTCCTCCTTTTTGTAGCCGGTGAGCCGCTCGGCGGCGGCGTTCCAATCGACGATGCGGCGATCTTTGGCTACCAGGTACATTCCGTTGGGAATGTGATCCGCTAACAAATCTGCTTGGTTGAGCTTCATGCCACTTCGGGCGTCGCCGAGTGCGACTCCCCCTCTAGAGAGCCTCTTCGGAAGGCGGACGTCTGACGTGAATGAAGTTTTGCTGATAATTGGCGTTTCCGCTGGCCGGCGGTGAGATCGGAGCCCGCGTCCGTCGGTGGGGCGGCGGAGGCGGCAAGCCGTGCAAACAGTGGCGCGCGCCGCCTCGCAGACCGCCCTGGCGGGGGGATTCGGACGCGCCGATCAAGCGGAGTGCTGTTACGATGGGAGAGCAAAAAGAGGAGGGATTTAAGTGTTTTTCCGCCTGAGGCGCCGCCTCAACTACTCAAAGTTCGACAGCCAGACGCGCGGCGTGTTAGAGACCCCTCCGATCGCCTATCAGGATGCTCCGCTGGCCATCGTCAGCATGGTGTCGAACCTCGATCCGCAGATGTACATCATCGCGGTGAAGGCGCTGTACAGGCGGCTGGGCCGGGGCAAGATTGTCGCCATTGTGGATGCCGATATGCCGGAGAGCAAGCGGGCGTTGATCCGCAAGCACCTGGTGAAGGTGGAATTCGTCCACCTGGAGGACATCAATCCGGGCAAGTGCCAGCGGGGCGGGACGTGGGAGCGGGTGTGGTATTGCGTGAACCGGTCGGCGAAAGAGTATGTGATTCAGATCGACGCCGATACGTTCTGTACGGGGGGGATCGACGAGGTGCTGGAGTGCGTGGAGGCCAACCGCGCGTTCACATTATCGGAAGGATTGCCGATCAGGCCGCTGGGTGAATGGGCGGAGATCTACAAGCAGAAGCCGGGCAACCACATCGTGCAGACGTTCGAGGAGCGGGCGGGCGAGTATCCGGACAGGGAGAGGCTGCTTTATGTCCGCGGGTCGTCGGGATTCGCAGGGTTTGCGAAGGGCGGCTACGACACGGCGCGGCTGGAAGAGTTCCACGAGATTATGCAGGGCATACATGGCGAGCGGTGGAAGGAGTGGGGGACCGAGCAGATCGCGTCGAACTATGTAGCGGCGAACTCGCCGGACAGCCTGGCGCTGCCGAATCCGAAGTATTCGACGTACATGGGGGGTCCGCTGCCGGAGCCGAGTTCGCTGATTCACTTCATCGGGACATATCGTTTCAAGGACGGGATTTTCTCGGGGCTGTGCAACCGGGAGATCAGCCAGTTTTCCTAGGGCCGCCGAGGCGGCGGGAGGGGGGCCGGGCGATGAGCGAAGAGCGGCTGAGAGTACTGAGCTTTACTACGGTGTATCCGCGGCCGGAGGATCCGAGGTTTGGGATCTTTGTGCGGGCGCGGTTGCAGCATCTGGCTGAGCTGGCCGATGTGAGGGTGGTTTCGCCGATGGCGGCGGTGTATTACGGGATGGCGGGCAAGCGGCTGATGGGGTTGAAGGGGATCGCGGGTCCGGTGAGGGACGGGAAGGTGATGGTGGAGTATCCGCGGTGGGTGTATCCGCCGGGGATGGGGTGGGCGCATGGGTGGTGGCTGAGGCGGTTCGCGCAGGGGACGGTGGAGAGGGTGTGGCGGGAGTTTCCTTTCGATGTGATCGATGCGCATTTCGGGCATCCGGAGGCGAGCGCGGCTTGGGGACTGGCGCGGCGGTTTGGGGCGCCGTTCACGGTGACGCTGCGGGGCAATGAGACGGCGCACGGGAAGGATCCGAGGAAGCGACAGAGGATGGCCTTGGCGCTGCGGGCGGCGGCAAGGGTGATTGCGGTGTCGGGGCCGTTGAGGGATTTCGCGATTGAGTTGGGGGCGAGGCCGGACAGGGCGGTGGTGATTCCGAACGGGATCGACGCCGAGGTGTTTCATCCGCGGGACAGGGCGGCGGAGAGGGCACGGCTGGGGATGGGCGACGGGGAATTGCATATCCTGTCGGCCGGGTATTTGAT
>JACZJQ010000106.1 GCA_014860455.1 Bryobacteraceae bacterium
TCCACACCACGTGGTACTTGATGTCGAAAACCGCGTGCGCGCTACGTCGATACTCGGCCATCTCTCCATTCTGCAGCACTGTGGCTGAAAGCGGCCCGCCTGAAAGGCGGGGGGATTAGACCCGGCACTGAGATACTAAACCATTCCCTATCAACGATTTCCAGGAGTCGCCAAGCCCCCCATCCCCCCTGAAATGCCCATCCCTGCCGCTACATTACGACTGGGCCACCAGGAGCGCCCATCCATGAATCAAGACACCACTTCTACCAACCAGCCGGCGTCCCCCACCGGACCCACCGGCCCCCGCACCGAAGCCGGCAAGGCCATCTCCTCCCGCAACGCCCTCAAACACGGACTCCGCTCCGCCAATCCAGAAAACGCCGTTCCCGTCGAAATGCGCCAGGCGTATGAGAAACTCCGCGCCGAATTCCTCGCCCAATACCAGCCCGAAGGCCCCACCGAATCGGCCATTCTCGACCTCGTCATCCTCGCCACCTGGCAACTCCGCCGCATCCACGAAATCGAAATCTTCGCCCCCCTCAACCTCGACCTCGACGGCGACCCTAGTTCGTTTGGTCAACACGAGCGCCTCGCCCGCTACCGCGCCTCCTACGAGCGCATGCTCCACACGAACCTGATACAAATCAACGAGATACAATTACAACGACTGCTCTGCATGGCCGAAAATGCACTCACGGTTCCCGACCACCTGCCGCCCGGAATCCTCGTCAGGACGCTGTTCGATCGCAAGGACACGATCCAATCCTGGGCCGAAGGCGCTCATCGCACCTACGTCGCCAAAAAAAGGGCCGAACTGAACCGGAAAGACAACCAAGCTTCGCCAAGTATTCGCCCGTAAACGCCCTTCGAACCCGACTCTCAACCCACCGCCTTCACCCCCCGTCTGCCCGCCCGATTTCGTTTCGCGGCCTCAGAACAGGTACTTCAACCCAAACTGAATCAGCCGCGGCGCAATCGATGTCTGCGTGATCACTCCGAAGTTGGCCGTGGCCAGCGTCGTCCCCGGTTTCGTCCCGGTTTCCCGTGACCCGCGAACAAATCCCGATTTATCTGACCCACTTCGTATAGTATCGACATATACTGGCTCTCACAGGCTGTGCGTAGGAAAGGGCCCTCCGCATGAAAATCAAATATCCCGCCTGGGGCGCCGAACCGCTGCATGGATGGCGCTGGGCGATCCTGCTCTACGGCTTCGACATCGGCAGCGCGAAGCTGAAACACGAACATCTCGGCGTTTTGGATCAGTTCTCGCTGATGCTACGCTCAGAATCCGCCAAACGCGGCTTCGTCGTCGCCGTCAAGGGCAATGGCAGCCGCACCGGTAGCGACGCTGTGAACCTGTCGCTGTCGTGGAGCCGCGCCACGGCTGTCTACAACTACCTCTCCCCGCTGGTTTCGGGTATCGCCTCGGTGATTCCTCTCGGACTCGGCGAGGCGGCTGCCGCGCTTGACGGGCTGCCGGACGGCTTCGAGTCGGAGCGTCACCGCTCCGTGCTGATGATGGCGGTCGACTACAAGAAGAAGGGGCCCCCGCCACCGAAGTCGGAGGTAATCAAGAAGATCCCCAAGTCCATCCTGCCCAAGGTCAACAAACGCGGCCAGTTCACGGTCCAACTGCGTGGCGGCCATGAAGGCAGCGCCGGCGTTCCGTTGCCCTTCGGCTTTGGTGTCGGCGGGCAGGTGACGCGCTTCAAGCTCAGGATTCGAGACCTGGGCCGTGGCGTCTACGGAGACTTCATCCTCTGGGCTGCGTCGGGCAAAGTGGATTGGGGTTCCCCGGGCAGCCTCGAGGCGTTGGAACCGGGGCCGGAAAGATACTTCTCGGTGAACGAGGAGGTGAGGATCTGGGATCTGGCTGGTTTTGTCAATGTCGACTTCCTCTCGGCCGATTTCGGCACGAATCTGGCCGGCATTGGCAAAGTCACGCTGCAGCGAACCCTCGATCCGAGCGATGAGTATGCCTGGATCCAGTTCCCCATTCCGCCAGGCAAGCAGGCCTGGGAATTCGGCAAATTCGGCGCCGGGGCCGCTAGCGGCAAAGGGTATCTCAGTATTGACGACTAGACCGTACCCGCCGCCGGGCCGGCAATGACCTTCGCTCCGGATCAGAACAGGTACTTCAACCCAAACTGAATCAGCCGCGGCGCAATCGATGTCTGCGTGATCACGCCAAAGTTCGCCGTCTGCAGCGTCGTCCCCGGGTTCGAAAACTGCGCCTTGTTCAGCGCATTGTAGAACTCCACCCGGAACGCCAGTTCGGCATCCTCCCTCAGTCCGCCGACGCGCGTGAGCTTGCCGATCGAAAAGTCCGTGTTCACCTGCGCCGGCCCGTTCATTATGCTCTGGCCCGACGTCCCGTAACCCGTCGCCCCGTCCGCGCCCACCGCCGCCGCCGAGCAGATCGCCTTGGTGTTGATCCACTGGCCCAGCCGCTCGCTCACGTTGCCTGAGGTCACCAGATCGCCATAGCTCTGCCCCGGACACAGCGTGACCGTCGAAACGCCTGCACGCCCATAGACCGCGCCGCCCATCGGATCGGTCAACGTCATCGGCAGGCCGCTTTGCAGCACGGCGATGCCGGCGATGGTCCAGCCCTGTGCCAGGCGTCCACGCCAGCCTTCCAGAGCCGGCATCGGCAGCATGTAGTTGAAGTTGGTGATCAGCCGGTGGTTGCGGTCAAACGACGCCCGCGCCTTGGCCAGGTCCGGCCGCGTCTGATCGTTGTTCACCACCATGTTGTTCAACGCCTTCGACAACGTGTAGGCGGCCTGGAACATCAGCGACTTGGAAACCTGGCCCCGGAACGTTGTCTGGAAGCTGTGATACCAGCTCTTGCCCGTGAAATCGCTGTTGAGCAGCGCCGTCGGCGTCTCCCCGAGAATCGGCACCCTCTGCTTGGCGTTCTTCGACGTGTTCTCTGTTATGCAGTGGCCCGCCACGCCGTCGTAGCCGCAGTTCACTGGCTTCGACGTGCTGGCCAGCAGCGGCTGATTCAACCCGTGGGCCATCAACAGGCCGTCGCCGGTCGAACCGACGTAGCCCAGGTCGAGCGACGCCGCCTGCGTCAGTTTCAACTTCGCCGAGAAGTTCCACTGCTGGAGCCGAGGGACGCGGAAGATCGGCCCGGCCACGCGGTCGGAGAGCTGCGAAGTGAGCGTCCGTGGAACAAAGCCCAGCGTCGTCGCAGGGAAGGGCCGCTCGAAGGTGGATGTATTGTTGCTCGAATCGGTGTTGGTGAAGCTCTGGGCAAAGGGCGGCGCGGTGAACAGCGGTGCCGATCCGGCGTTGCCGCTGAACAGCGGCGCCTGATAGAACCAGCCGTAGCCGCCGCCGAACACAAGCCGGCCCGACGTGCCGAACGGCTGCCAGGCGAATCCGGCGCGCGGCGCGAACGTGTCCAGCGGCGTGCCGTTGTCATAGAAGCTCTTTGTCTTGCGCACCAGCACGCCCGCCGGCGGCGGCCCGAACGCCTTGCCGGTGTAGGGGTTCAGCAGGCTGGGGTCATAGTTCGCGGCCAGCGTGTTGCCAACCAGTGTGCCGCCCACGGGCGGGACAGCGGCTTCACGCAGCAGGTCCATCGACATGTTCCCGATCGTTCCAGCCTCGTCATACGACGGTCCGATGTACTCCCAGCGCAGGCCAAGATTGAGAGTGAACCGCTGGCTGAGCTTGATGTCGTCCTGGATGTAAGCCGAGCCGTAGTGGCGCCGGAAGCGATAGACGACTTCGCCGAATTCGCCCACGCCCTCGCTGGCCTGGACCGTCTGGATATTGCTACGCCCGGACGGGCTTTGAAGGTTGGCGGCGTCCAGGCCGAGCAGGAAATCGGAGAAGTTCTGGAACGTGATGCGCCCGCGCGCGCCGCCCGTATCGGCTCGGAAATTGTGCTGGGTCAGGAAGAAACCGCCGAGGCGAATGCGCTGTTTGCCGCGCGTCCAGGAGACGTTGTCCGCCAAGGTGAAAGTGACGGTCTTGAAGTGGTTGTCGTTCGGGTTGGTGCCAAACAGCCGGAACGTGCCCAACGGCCCAAGCACCGTGATCTCGGGCGGGTGCGGAAACAGCGGATCGACGGCCGTCATGCCGAAATCCGAAGCTTGAGGAAGGCCGACTGCGACAGCGTCTGTGTTGCTCCTCGTGTAGGCCACGCGGGCCTCGTTCACCAGGTTGGGCGAGAATGCGGTGGTGATCTTCCCGCTGGTGGCGATATCGGCGGCGTCGAGCGCCTGAGGCGAACCCCAGCCTGGAACGACAGGCGCGCCAGGATAGCCGCCGGGCGACCCGAAGGTGCGCAACTGATCGACAGTGGAGGCGAAGACGCGGGCCGACAGCGTGTTGCGCTCGCTCAGGACATAGTCGCTGTTGCCGATCCAGTGGTTTTCTTTGTAGGTGGACGGCATGCTGTAGGACGAGAAACCGAGGCCCGCGTTCACGCCCGAAGTGATGGCGGTCTGGGCGAGCGAAATCAGGAAACTGCCATCCGGACCGCGCGCCTGCAGCAGTTTCAGGGCAACCGGGCTGATCCCAGCCGTCGTGGCGGTGTTCTGGTTGTTGCAGTCGAGCTGGCGTCCGCCGGCGAATGTCAGGTACCGCGATACGTCGCCCGAATTGTTGCCGGGACAGAATCGGGCGGCGATGGCACCGGCCGAGCGGTCCGCCGTGAGCGGCGGCAGGATGGGGTTGGCGACCGAAGTCGGATCGAGTCCATTCACCTGGCGGGTGCCCTGATAGGAGCCGAAGAAGAACCACTTGTTCTTCTTCACGGCTCCGCCGAGCGTGGCGCCGAACTGGTTCTGCTTCAGGTTGGGCTTCGGCTGGCGGGTGGCGTTGCGGAAGAAGGCGTTGGCGTTGAAGATGTCGTTGCGCAAGAACTCCCACAGGTTGCCGTGGTAGTCGTTCTGACCCGACCGCAGCATCAGGTTTGTAGCGGGCGTCATGGCGCCGAAGCCGGCGTCGTACTGCGAGGTCTGGATCTTGAATTCGCTGATGGTGTCCGGGTTCGGCACCGTGGATGTCGAATACGCTCCGTCGATCGTGTACGACCCGGAGGTCGTGTTGCCGTTCACATGCACGCTCGACGTCCCCCGGCCCAGCGTGCCGGCGTTGTTCACGTCGGCCGCCGAGCCCGACGACATCGACAGCACCTGGGTGAAGTTGCGCGTATTCAGCGGAACCGCGGTGATGGTCTTCTGGTCGACTACCGTGCCCGTGGACGGCGCCGAGGCGGTGATCAGGCACTGGCAGGCGGCCGTCACGGCGGCGTCGCCTGGTTCCATCACGGCTTCGAGGACGGGCGCTTCGGAGACGTTGACAGTGACCGGTTCCGAGCGGGCGGTCTTGAAGCCGGCTGCGCCGAAGGTGACGACGTAGGGCGCCGGCGTGAGCATGGAGAAGCGGTAGTTGCCCGACTCGTCGGTCTGCGTCTTGAGGGATTGATCGGTGGCTGGATTGGTGGCCGTGACCTCGGCCCCGGCCACGGCCGCGCCGGCGGCATCGCGGACCGTTCCTTCCAGCGCGCCCGTGGTGGCCGACTGGCCCCAGGCCTGCGCAGTGGCGCAGATGACCGCGAGAATGAGTGCCGCTAAATGTAAAAGTAAAAAGATCCGTTTCAAGTCAGGTTCCTGTCCTGCCGGGAGTCCGCATGGATTGATACACGCCGACAGGCCCCAAAACTCCCGCCTGACCGGAATTCTATCATGTCAGTTCGTGCGGCCCGGCCGGCCGGCCGCAGGCTCAGAATTCGAGTTTGAGAGCCAGTTGAACGACACGCCAGCTTTCGCCCTGCGGCAGCACGTTGGCGGCCGATGCCGTGGACATGGTCACGCAACAGGTCTGTCCAAACAGCGGCGACAGGATATTCGGATTGCCCGACGACGCCGTGCGCGGGTTTTCGAAGTTGGGGTGGTTGAAGGCGTTGAACATCTCGGTGCGGAAGATCAGGCGCGTCCGGTCGCTTACCTGGAAGGCCTTGGCGATGCCGAGATCCATGGTCTTGAACGCGGGCCCGGTGAAGATGTTGCGGCCCGCGCCATGCGCCCCAGGCGCGGGGATGGCGAAGCCCGTTGCATCGGCGAACATCACCGGACCGACGACGCCGGCCTTGTCCTGGAGCTTCGCGACGGGCATCGCGCCAGTAATGGCGGCGCGGGATTGGGAGGCCGAGTTGGCCGTCAGAACACCGGACCGGACGCTGAAGGGTTCGCCGGTCATGTAGGTGGCGAATCCGTTCAGGCTCCAGCCGCCGGCGAGCAGGTTCAAGGCCGTGCCCCACGACGAACCGAAACGCCGTCCGCGGCCGAATGGCAATTCGTAAATGCCGGTGAGATTGAGAACATGGCGGCGGTCGAAATCAGAGCGGCCGCGTTCGAGGGTATAGTTGCGGGCATCGACCGGAGTGCGGTCGCCGGTTGTCGTGAGAGCGCCGGTGGTGGACGAGCCAATCGGGTCGAGCGACTGGTTGTCGATGGACTTGCCGAAGGTGTAGGCAGCGTTCAGCAGCAGGCCGGCGTCGAAGCGTTTCCGTGCCGACAGCTGGAGCGAGTGGTAGTTCGAGTCGCCGCCATTGTCGATGTAGACGATCGAGCCGAACTGTTGGTTGGGGCGATACCGGCCGGCGAGAGTGGTCTGTTCGATGCGGGTGACAAGGCTGCCGGCGGCGTTCTGCGAGAGTTCGGTACGAGTCGTCGCCGAGTTGGCGAACGCGGCGCTGACGACGGCGTCGCGCACGATGGGGACCACGCTGGCGACCACGCCTGCCGGGCAACCTGAGCCGGACGGCGCGCAGCCCTTGGCGACGTTGGCCTGCATGGCCAGGAACGAAGGCAGTAACGGCGCGGCGTCGATCTGGTTGATGTTGTAGGAGCGATAGAGACGGGTTCCACGGCGGCCGACATAGCCGGCCTGGAGGACGAGTCCGCGGTAGAGGTCGCGCTGCAGGGTGAAGTTCCACTGATGGACGGTGGGGACTTTGAGTCCCTGGTCAAACACAGTCACCGCTGGCGCGTTGCTGAGCGTCTGGGCGGGCGGGGTAAGGAAACTGGATGGTTTCAAGGTCGGCGGGGCCATCTCCTGCGGGAAGCCCTGGCCGAGGCGGAGATCCGGCGCGGGGGTGCAGCCGGGCGTGGTCGAGCCGCCAAGGGTGGACGAGCAGGTGTATTGCTGGCCCGGAACGCGGATGGCGGTGGCGGTGACCTGGAACGACGACAGCGTGTCGAACGCCATGCCGTAGCCGGCGCGCAGGACGGTGCGGCCCGACCGGCCGGGCGACCAGGCCAAGGCCAGGCGCGGGGCAATGGCGCCGAGGTTGTTGTTCTGGAACCAGCGGTCGCGTTTGACGAAGGTGACGGGTCCGTCGCGGCCGTCGATCATGCGGTCTGGGACCCAGACGCGGCCGGCGGCTTCAGAGGGCGCTGGATTGATCTCCCAGCGCAGGCCGTAATTGAGTGTGAAGTTGCGGGCGAGTTTCCATTCGTCCTGGACGTAGAAGTTGTACTGCTTCAGACGCTGGCCCTGGACCCAGAGCGAGACCGAGTTGGGTCCGGTGCGGTAGGGCTGAAAGGTGTCGCTCTGAAGGTCGCCGAGGAAGACCTGCTGGATGCGGGCGGGGATGCCCAGCAGATCGTTGATGGCGCTGAGCAGGCGGTTGTTGTCGGCCGAGGCGATGCCGGCGCGCGACGATGTGGCCAGGACCGGCGTCACGAAACCGGCGGGCGGGCGGATGGTCCGCGAAAGGCTGATGAAAGGTGTGGTGCCGCCGCCGCCGAGGTCGCCACGGGTATCGTTGTGCTGGTAAAGCCGAATGTTGAAGCCGGTGCGGAACTGGTGGGAGCCGGTGACGATGCTGAGGTTGTCGATGTACTGAAGGGTATTGAGGACGCGGGAGGTGCGGGGGAAGTTGGTGTAGTCGACGTCGGAGTTGTTGAAGGCGAAGGCCGGCATGTCGGGGAAGGCCGGGTTGGCTTCACCGCGGGTGAACAGGAATTCGAAACGGGCGAATCCGGCGGTGAACTCATTGACGATTCGGGGGCTGATGACCCGCCGCCAGGAGACGGCAGCGTTGTGGGCCGGGCGGAAGACTTCGCCGCGCGGCGGGAATCCGGGCAGCACCTGAGGGCGGCCGTTGAGCGGGTCGCCGTTGAGGCTGCGGTTGTCGCCGTAGAGGTAGCGGGCAAACACGGTGTTGTTTTCGTTTAGGATGTGGTCGATGCGGCCCATCAGTTGGGGCCCTCGGACGCGGATGGGCGGGTTCCAGACGTAGGCGCCGGTGTTCAGGCCGTCGCCGGCGGCGTAGGAGTTGGGCAGGGGATATGCATTCAGGACGGCCATGGCGGCCGAGTCGGCGCCGAGCACGAGCGGATCGGCGGCGAGGATGTTGTAGCTGGCGACGCAGTTGGACTGGCCAGCGAGCGAGCAATTGGCGACACCGGGTTTAAGGGCGCCGGTGGAGGCGTCCACCAGCAGGGGCGAGTTCTGGGTGATGCGCTGGCCGTCGATGACGAGTGGGTTCGACGGGTCGGCGACAAAATAGCGGAAGATGCCGGATCGGGCGGTGGCGGTATAGAGATCGACGGTCTGGCCGAAGACGCTGTCGACGCTCTGGGCGTAGTTGATGCGCTGGCCCTGCCAGGAGCCGAAAAAGAAGGTGCGGTTGCGGCGGACGGGTCCGCCGAGCTCGAAGCCGTACTGGTTCAACTTGATGTCAGGCTTCTGGTTGCCCTGGGCCTTGGCGAAGAACTCGTTGGCGTTGAGCGCCGTGTTTCGGAAGAAGTGGAAGGCGCGGCCGTGAAGGGTATTTGTGCCCGAGCGGGTGGCGATGGAGATGGACGCGCCGGAATTGCGGCCCTCGTCGGCGGTGGCGTTCGAGGTGGTGACCTTGAACTCCTGGACAGCGTCGGGCGACAGGCGGAAGACGTTGTTCACGGCGCTGGGGTTGGAGCTTTCGTTGGCGTCGATGCCGTCGATGGTGACGTTGTTGGCGGCGGAGCGGGCGCCGTTTACGGTGATGGTGTTGCCGGAACGCTGGGTGACGCCGGGTTCGAGGATCAAGAGAGTCAGCGGGTTACGGCCGTTGAGCGGGAGGTCGGCGATGGCTTTCTGCTCGATGACGTTGCCGAGGGCGGCGTTGGAGGTCTGGAGGATTTCGGCCGAGGCGGTGACGCTGATGGTTTCTGAGGATTCGCCGATCTCCAGGGCTAGATCGAGGTGGACGGGGGTGTTGACCTGGAGGGTGACCGGCGAGCGCTTGAGTGTCTTGAAGCCCGGCTTCGCGGCGGTGAGCGAGTACGCGCCGGCGGGGATGGCCGGGAAGGCGAACAGGCCGGCCGAGGTGGTTTGCTGGCGGAGAATGGCGCCGGTGGCGAGGTTTTCGAGGGTGATGCTGGCGGCGGGGACAGGCGCGGTGGATGGATCTGTCAAGATTCCTGAGAGCGAAGATGTGGCGGTCTGGGCGGAGAGGCAGAAAGAGATAAGGACAGCAATGGCGAAGACACGGCAAGCGGATATAAACATGGCACCCCCGGACGTGGAATGAAGAGATACCGAAGTGTAGCGTTTTTCTGCAGCGCGCTTCAATGGCGGAAATCTATCGGTTTGCCCGGTCCTGCCGATAGAAACGTTGTGAGCAGGTTCATCCTGCCGCTGATCCTGCTGCCAGTTTGTGTTGGCCAGACGGGTGGGAACTGGCTTGATCGCCAGAAGGCGGCGCACGAACGGCAGCGCGAGAGCGTGGCGAAGGCCCTGGCGGCCGGGGAGGCGCATGCCAGTTCGATCACCCGGCAGATGGAATCTGCTTCAAAACAAAAGAGTTCGGCTAAGCCGGTGGAGAGCTGGGAGTGGAGTCCGGCGGCGAAGGCGGTGCTCGAGATCACGCCCATCGCCCTCGGATGTACGCCGCCTGGGATTGCCGATTTCGAGGGTCTGATCCGGAAGCATGCCATGCGGGAGGGCTTGAACGAAGCGCTGGTGCGGGCGGTGGTCAGGAAGGAATCGGGGTTCAACCCGTGTGCGGTGAGCCGCGCCGGGGCGCAGGGGCTGATGCAGTTGATGCCGGAGACGGCCGAGCACCTTGGGGTGGGCGACCCGTTCGATCCTGAACAGAATCTGGCCGCGGGCAGCAAGTTTCTAAAAATGCTACTGGACCGTTACGGTGGCAATCTCTCGCTGGCGCTGGGGGCGTATAACGCCGGTCCGGGCCGGGTGGACCGGTTAGGCCGCGTCCCAGCGATTCAAGAGACTCAGGACTACGTACGGACGATTCTGAAGGAGGTGGGCGACCGAAATCCGTTATTGGAGTGAGCGGCGGGACGACAGGATAAGCGCGGTTACTTCTTCGGGAAGCCGGGGTTGGCCATAACTTCCTTCATCTGGCTGACATGGCGCTGGGTGTGGGCGGCGATCATGAGGTAGACCTGATAGCAGTCCATCGGAGAGCCGCCGGCATCAATGACGCAGGCGCGCAGGGGATCTTTGGTATCGCGGAGGTAGGCGATGTTGGCGTCGCGGGACGCTCTGAAGGCTGCGATGACTGCGTCGCGGGACTTGAAGGCGGCCTTCGGCTGAAGCAACGAGGGGGCCTGGGCCTTTTTGGTGCGGTCGGCGAGGCCGGTGAGGACGGACTGGTCTTTGCCCTTAGTCTGGGCGAGTTTTTCAGGATCTGCGGATTTGCCGAGGCCGCTGGAGGCGAGTTTGGCGAGGAAGGGTTCCGACATTGTGACGTGCTCGGCGATCTCCATGACCGACCAGACTTCGGGCGCGGGTTTGAAGTTGAGTTGCGACGGCGAAGCGGCGCCGACCAGATCAAGAAACGCCTTGCGGGTGGCATGGAGTTCGCTCATGGCGCGGTCGCGTTCGCCCTGGGAGAGGGTTTGGGCGTGGTTGGTGGAGGCGAAGCAGAGAATGGAAGCCGCGGCGATGAGAAGTCTGGACATGCAGACAAGATACCACCCGTGGCGATCCTGCGGCGGCGCGGAGCCCTAAAGACAGGCTGGCAAGAGGACGATAGACGACTGATGAGCAACGAAGCGGGCCGGGTCACAGTGGCGCGGGAAGGCGAGGAAACGAAGATCCTGCTGCCGCCACCGGCCGCAGTCCTGCCGACCAGCCGGTCGACGATCCTGCTGGTGGACAGCGTGGACCACAACCGGCAGTATCTCAAGGGAATGCTCAAAGCCGGTCCGCACAGGATCCTGGAGGCAAAGTCCCCGGATGAGGGGCTTCAGATTCTGGGCCGGGAGGTGGTGGATCTGATCATCGCCGACCTGGTGTTGCCGGGCATCGGGGGCCTGGAGTTCTGCCGCTGCGTCAAGGGCAACCGGAAGACGCGGCTGATCCCGCTGCTGATGATGACCAACGTCCAAGGCATCGAGAACGAGGTGGCCGGGCTGGAATCGGGGGCGGACGAGTTCCTGCTGCGGCCCTTGCACCCGACGGCGGTGCGCACACGGGTGCGGGCGATGCTCCGGAACAAGAAGGCGATCGACTCGCTGGAAGAGGCAGAGACGATCCTGTTCTCATTGGCGCAGACCGTGGAAGCGCGCGACGAGGAGACCGGGAACCACTGCGAACGGCTGGCCGCGTTGAGCGTAGCGCTCGGCACGACGCTTGGATTGCCCGAGGATGACCTGATTGCGCTGTATCGAGGCGGGTTCCTGCACGATATCGGCAAGGTTGCGGTTCCGGACTCGGTGTTGAACAAGGGTGGCCACCTGACCGAGCAGGAGTGGGCGGTGATGAAGTCGCACACCTGGGTAGGCGAGGGCATCTGCCGGCCGATGAAGAGCCTGGCGCCGGTGCTGCCGGTGATCCGCAACCATCATGAACGATGGGACGGCAGCGGCTATCCGGACGGGTTGGCCGGCGAGCAGATCCCGCTGCTGGCGCGGATCCTGCAGGTCGCCGACATCTTTGACGCACTGACGTCGAAGCGGTCCTATAAGGAGCCCTACACGGTGGAGGAGGCTGTGGCCCTGTTGCGGCAAGAGGCCGACAACGGCTGGCGTGACGGGGAACTGGTGAGCGTATTCTGCGCCATGGTGCAACAGCCGGATTTCAATTGCAGGCAAAGTGACCTGCTGCCGGTCGCGGCATGGGGTGGCGCCCGCTCCGAGGACGAGGACGCCAGAAAGATGCGCGAGTCGCTGGTCCGGATGAGCCGGGAAGTGCTGCGATAGAGCACGGAAAACGCGGCGCGCGGCCGGCGATACAATAGCCTGTCGGAGATCCTTGGAGGATTCGCTGGCTCGGCGGCTGGATTATCGAACTCTCGGAAGCGGCGTACCGTCTCCTCTAAAGGAACAGGAGGATCGACATGAAGACGGGAATGGCGGGTGCGCTGGCTGTGGTCGGGCTTGCGGCGATTGCGGGCTGCACGGTCAACATGCATGGCGACCTTTCGCAGAAGACTGAAACCGCTGTGATTGAGCGCTCAAACGCAGAGATGGTGGACGTAACAGTGGCGATGGCGGCCGGCGAGATGGTGCTTTCCGGAGGATCGGCCAAGCTGATGGAAGGGAAATTCACCTACACCGCCAGCGGGAATATGGCGCCCGACGTGCAGTATGAGGATTCGAGCTTCCGCGGGCGTCTCAGCGTGCGGAACAAGTCGAAGACGACGGTTGGCAACAACCATGTCAACCGCTGGGAGATCAAGCTGGCCGACGATGTGCGGATGGATCTGAACGTCTCTCTCGGCGCCGGCGAGAGCAAGTTGAACCTGGGGTCGCTCACGCTGAGAAGCGCCAAGGTTCAGTTGGGCGCGGGGCAGGTTGATCTGGACCTTCGCGGGCCGAAGAAGTCGTCATGCGATGTTGAGATCCGCGGCGGCGTGGGTGAGGCGACGGTCTGGGTGCCGAACGATGTGGGCGTGGTGGCCGAGGCCAAGGGCGGCATCGGCGAGGTCAGCGTCCGCGGCCTGACGCGCGACGGCGACAGGTGGACGAACGATGCTTATGGCAAGAGTCCTGTCACGCTGAGGCTGGACGTGAAGGGCGGCATCGGACAGATCAACATCCGGGCTGAGTAGCTGAAGCTCCGCACGGGGCGAAACGGGAGCGAAGATTGGGCAAGTACGGCGACAAAATCAGGGTTCTGAACCAGACACGGAATGCGGTGCTGGCCACCTCGGCCGATGTCGCGGGCACGAGCGAGAAGAGGCGCGAAGGGCTGTTGAAAAGGACGGGCCTCAATCCGGGCGAGGGGCTGTGGATCGCACCGTGCGAGGCGGTCCACTGCTTTTTCATGAAGTTCACCATCGACGTGCTATTCCTGTCGAAGGATCTGCGAGTGGTCAAGACGCGGCCGCGCCTGAAGCCGTGGCGCGTTTCGGGCAGTCTGCGAGCGCATTCGACGCTGGAATTGCCCGAAGGGACGATTGAGGCCACCGGCACCAAGGCCGGCGACCAGTTGGAATTCGTGCGCGTGGACGCCGCGCCGGACGCCGGCACCTGAGTTTCAAGCCGGGGTGCAGGCGGCGAGCAGTGCGGTCTTGACCGATTCGGCCTCAGCGCGGCTCAGTTTGGCGCCGTTGCGCGTCACATGAAAGACATCGATGGCCTTGTAGGCTTCTGTGTCCACCAGCACCACCTCGATATTGCAGTTCTGGCGGGAGATGGCCGAGGCCAATGCGTGCAGCAGCCCTGGCCGGTCCTGGGCGACGACCTCGAAGACGCTTGTATTCGGAGCGCTTTCCGAGTCGATGGTGACCGAGGGATCGGGCCTCGCACCCGCGCCCGGCGTCTTGCGCACCGGTCGGGACTTCAGCAGATCCTCGGCGCGGGTTTGCCCAAGCGCGACCTTCTTAATGACCTGTTTCAGCCGTTCAATCTCGGGCGGGTTCAAGTCGAGGTTTCTGGATGGATCGAGCGAGGCGAAGTGGTCGATGACGAAGCCCGCGGAGTTCGAAGCTGCCTCGGCGCGAACGATATTCAGCCCGAAGCTGGCGATGGCGCCGGCCAGCGATGCAAACAGGAACGGGCGGTCCTGGGCTATAACCGTCAGCGAGAAAGCGCCGTCGCGACGGGCGATATCGACAGCGACGCCGGTCTGGCGGGCGGACTGGAACAGCGAGGTGTGCTGTTCGGCCTGCTGCCGGCTATGGGTCCAGAGGTAGCGCAGTGGAATGCCATCAAGGAATTCTTTCATCTCCGGAGTCAGTTCGCCGTAGGCGCTCGATGCGGTGTCGAAGCGTTGTTCACTCAATCCGCCGTTGATCTGGCGGTGGCCGATGCGGTAGATCCGCCAGAGTTGCTCAGCGCGCCAGGGCGTCATGGCGTTAGGGTTGACGCCGGCGATATCGGCGTAGGTCATCAGAGTAAGAAGCCGCAGCCGTTCGTCGGTCCTGGCGAGTGTAGCGACGAAGCGGGCGGTTTCCGGGCTTTCGAGGTCGCGGGACTGGATGACGGAGGACAACACCAGGTGATTCTGGATCAGGAAGAGGACCGTGGCGGCGTCCATCTCGTCCAGGCCGCTGCGTTCGAGGAATCCGGCGGCGAGGCGGACGGCCTCTTCGCTGTGGTCGCGCCCGCTGCCCTTGCCGATATCGTGCAACAGCAGGGCGAGCTTAAGCAGCCAGAGATCGTGGTCGGATTCCTGGGCCAGAGCCGACAGCTTCGAATCGCCGGCGGCAAGCTCCCAGAGCGATTCGAGCGTCATCAGGGTGTGCTCGTCCACCGTGTATTGATGGTAGAAATCGCGGACGACGAGGTGCTGGATGCGTTCCCACTCCGGGATGATTATGGAAAGCAGGCCTGTGGCCTCCATGGCGCGGATGGCTTTTACGGCGTACGGCTGGTCGAGAAAGTCCTTCCAGAAGGCAGCCTTGGGTGGCGATGAGTCATAGTGCCGGGACCAATCGAAGACATGGTCCACCAGCCGCCGTTCAGTGACATGAGCCAGCGCGATGCCGTGTTTGGCGACGAAACGGAACATGCG
The DNA here is from genome assembly GCA_014860455.1 of Bryobacteraceae bacterium. Classification (GTDB taxonomy): domain Bacteria; phylum Acidobacteriota; class Terriglobia; order Bryobacterales; family Bryobacteraceae; genus PNKE01. Next base: position 14,944 of record JACZJQ010000106.1, read on the forward strand.
CAGCGGGAGTTCAGCATCGGTGGCGAGTTCCTGCGGATTGCGCAGGAAGACGAGGTCACGCGAGACGGTGAATTCGGAGTTTGACAGGCGCGAGCGCCAGTCGCGGAAATTCGACACCAAGCTGCGGTCGCTGGATTCGGTCACCTCCAGTTCATAAAGGGTCTTCTTGAAAATGGCCGACGCGTGCCGGTAGTAGGCGCGCATCCACTCCGCGGGGTCTTGCCAGGGCGAAAACGGTGCGGAGGAGATCTCGTCCTGGGCCTCGAAGCCGAGCAGATTGGCGTCCCGGCCGGCCAGAAAGTGCAGATAGCTGCGGACGGAATAGAGAAAGTGCCGGGCGCGGGGATCCCCGGAATCGGACTCTATGGCGGCGCCGCGCAGCAAAGCGATCCAGTGCATGGTCTGGAGGTCACGCAGTCCGCCAGGGGTCTCTTTCAGGTCGGGTTCGAGACGGTAAATGGTGTGGTTGTAACGGGCATGGCGGCTGCGCGCCATTCTGCACATCCTCCGCATCAGGTCGCGCTGCTCGGACTGGATGAAGCGGCCGAACCGGTCGTTCAGCGAGGCAAACAGCGACAGGTTGCCACAAAGGTAGCGCCGGTCGAGCAGGCTGACCGTCAGTTCGAAGTTGCCTTCATGGACCTTGCAACATTCCTCGACCGTGCGCACAGACTGGCTGACCCTCAGCCCCATGTCCCAAAGCACGCGCAAGAACTCCGAGATGGCCGCCTTGTCCTCGGCGCTCTCAGGCGTCTTTGCAGCCAGCAGCAGCAGGTCAATGTCGGAATGCGGGAACAACTCCTGGCGGCCATAGCCGCCGACAGCGACCAAGGCGACCTTCTCCTGAAGCTGGGATCCGATCGTGGTGGCGAACGCCCCGGCGGCGGCTTCGTCCACCAGTTGCGAGCGTTCCTTCATGACCGGCAACGGCGAGCCGGAGGCGAGGAATCGCGCACGCGCCTCCTCCATCGTTTGTATATAAGTTTCCTTTGTGGGTAGAGACACAGATAAAACTCAGATGCAACAGGAGGTCGACAGGGAACCCAGAAGCGTCACGGCTGGCTGCCGGGAGTTGACAAGGCGAGCAGCTCTACCCCATCCTACAACGGGGTCCGGCAAAGACATCCCAACGAATTTTTTGTAGGGTTCAGAGATTTTTTTGATAGCTCGGCCTCATTTGATTGGCTGTGCCTGAATGGGGCAGGATAGAAGGGACTCGGATCGGCCGCGGCCGGCCGTAGCACTCTCCCATGACGATGAACCTACCTTTGGCCTTCCTTGCTCCGAGCGGAGAATTCGACCTCGCCTTCGCAATGCTGCTCGTTTTCGGCTCGGCTAAACTCCTGGCCGAGGCGGCCGAGCGGCTGCATATGCCGGGAATCGTCGGCGGCCTGCTCGCCGGCATCCTGATCGGGCCGTCGGGGTTCGGCTGGATCCAGTACACCGATCTACTGCACGCGCTGGCCGAACTCGGGGTGATGTTCCTGCTCTTCCAGGTGGGCCTGCACATCAAGACGTCCGACCTGCTCAAAGTGGGCCGGACGGCGATGGTGGTGGCCATCCTGGGCGTCATCGTCCCGTTCATCCTGGGCTGGGCGATCATGGTGGGCGCGAAACACCCGCAGATCGAATCGATCTTCATGGGCGCGGCGATGGTGGCCACCAGTGTGGGCATCACGGCCGAGGTGCTGGCGTCGAAGGGACTGCTCTCGCATCAGACCAGCCGGGTGATCCTGGCGGCGGCGGTGATCGACGACGTGCTGGGCCTGCTGGTGCTGGCCGTGGTGAGTTCGATGGGCGAGGGCCGGGGTGTGGATTTCCTCGGTTTGGCGACTTCGGCGGCGGTTTCAATCGCCTTTGTCGTGGCGATGGTGAAGTTCGGTTCGTCGACAGTGAACTTCGTCATGCCCAAACTGCTGGCGCGGCTGAAGTCGCAGGAAGCCGAATTCGCCGTAGCCTTCAGTTTCCTCTTCATGATGGCCCTGCTGGCTAACTTCTCCGGCGTTGCCGCCATCATCGGCGCGTTTCTCGCCGGACTCGCACTCAGCGAGACCATTGGCAAGCGGACACATACATTGGCGTCGGGAGCGGCCGAATTGATGGTCCCATTCTTCCTGGCCTCGATCGGCCTGCAGATGGACCTGAGCGTATTCAGGAAGCCCGAAGTGCTGGGCCTCGGTATCGCCATCCTGATCGCAGCCATCCTCAGCAAGGGCGTTGGCTGCGGCCTGGGCGCGTACTCGATGGGCTGGAAGGACGCGTCGAGAGTGGGCATCGGCATGATTCCGCGCGGCGAGGTCGGCATGGTGGTGGCGCAGATCGGCCTCACCAAAGGCGCCATCAGCCAGGAGGTCTACGGCGTGGCTGTCTTTATGGCCGTCATGACAACGATTGTGGCGCCGCCGATGCTTTCATTCGTTTACAGGGACTTAGCCGTCTCTCCAGCGGAGATCTCACCCGACGAACTGGGCACCGACACCCACATCGGCTAGGCGGGCCAGCAAACTGTACGAATTCGATAAACTGATTGATATGTCAATCAGAGGGCTGGTTCTATTTGTCTTCGCGGGCTGCGCCGCCGCCGCTCCGCCTCCGCTTCCCGATCCGTATCACACGCCGTCGGCATCGAATGCACCGGCCGTGATCGCGCGCCCGGAAAACGCGCAATTGCGCCTGCCGGCTGGATTCTCGATCAAGGAATACTCCGCCGGGTTCGAACGTCCGCGCTACATGATCCAACTACCAACGGGGGTGGTCCTGCTGAGCGATTCGACCAGGAAGGGGACCGTCTACGCCCTGTTCGACAAGAACAAGGACGGCGTCTCGGAGGACCGGAAGGCGATCTTGCAGGGCCTCGACCGCCCCTTCGGCCTGGCCCTCTGGAAGGACTATCTGTACGTCGCCGAAACCACCGCGGTGAAGCGCTATAAGTTCAACGCGTCGACGCTCGCGATCGGCCCCAGCGAGGAAGTCGTATCTATGAGAGAGTTCGGCTCCGGCCACTGGACCCGCACCATCCGCTTCTCGCCCGACGGGACGAAATTCTACCTGTCCGTCGGCTCGGCGTCCAACGTCAGCCCCGGCGAGCCCGAGATGCGGGCGGCGATCCTGCGCTTCAACCCCGACGGCACAGGCCGGGAATTCGTGGCCCGCGGCACTCGCAATCCGATCGGGTTGGACTTCGAACCTACCACCGGCAAGCTTTGGGCCGCCATCCAGGAACGCGACGGACTCGGCGACGACCTCGTCCCCGATTACTTCACCTCCATCAAAGAGGGCGGCTTCTACGGCTGGCCCTACGCCTACATCGGCCCGAATGAAGATCCCCGCAACAAGGGCCAGCGGACTGACCTGGTGAAGTCCACCATCGTGCCTGACGTCGTGCTGCCGGCGCATGTCGCAGTGCTCGATTCGCGCTTCTACCGCGGTTCGATGTTCCCGGCGCGGTATAGGAACGGCGCCCTGCTGGCATATCATGGGTCCTGGAACCGGGCACAGCGCATCGGTTACTCGGTGGTCTTCATTCCGTTCAAGGACGGCAAGCCCTCCGGCCCGGCGGAGGATTTGTTGAGCGGATTCATGCTCGATCCGAGTAAAAAGGAAGTATGGGGGCGGCCGGTCGGGTTGCTCGAGTTGCCCGACGGCAGTCTCCTGGTCTCGGACGACGGCGGTAACAAGATATGGCGCATTACATACAAAAAGTAGCCTTCGCGGCGATTCCCATCCTTTTCCTTGCCGGGGCCGGCGCTCAACAGCAACGGCCCTTCTCGCACAAGTACCACCTCACGCAGGTCTCCTCCTGCCAGGGGTGCCATACCGACGCTGAAACCTCGGCGAAGGCAGGCGACAACGTCCTGCCCTTCCACGTCACGGCCTGCGCAACCTGCCATGACGAAACCCACATCAAGGATCCGCGCAAAACGCACGTGACGAAGTTCTCGCACGCGCAACATGTCAAAGTGAACCCCGGCCCCATCATCGCCGCCGCCATCCGCAGTGGAACCTGGCTGGGCAAGGAAACGGAAAAGCCGGCCGAGGTCAACACCAAGGACGCCTGCCTGGCCTGCCACCACGACATCGAGAAATCCGAAGCGATCAAGGAGGACGACGGCTATAAACATTACCCGCGCATGGCCGACTGCCTCACCTGCCACAACAAGATCAATCCGCCCGAATCCTGCAATCAATGTCACGACTCGGCGTCGATGACCTTCCGCCCGGCAACGCATACGGCGGAGTTTGTCGACGCCCATGCCGTCAAGGGCAAGATCTCGACGGTGGGCTGCGCGTCGTGCCACGGCAAGAACTTCACCTGCAAGGGCTGCCACTAGAAGTCTGAGCGACAGTTCGACATTTCAAGGCCCAGGGCGGCTGCGTCCTGGGCCTTTCGCTTTCGCGCAGCTAGAATTGAATTGTCCGTCCGCCCGTCCGAACGCGGCATCATTCAGGTAGTGAGACCGGCGTGATTATTCTCGAAGACATCGTCAAAGAGTTCGACGGCAAGCAGAAGGTGCAGGCCTTGGCCGGAGTTTCGCTGCACATCCGCAAGGGCGAACTGGTTTCGCTCATTGGTCCGTCGGGTTCGGGCAAATCGACGCTGCTGAACCTGATCGGCGCTCTCGACAGGCCGACGTCGGGCAGCCTGATCGTCGATGGCTCGGACCTGTCGAAACTCGACGACGACGGCCGCACCCTTGTCCGCCGCGACAAGATCGGTTTCATCTTCCAGTTCTTCAACCTGCTGCCGTCGCTGACGTGCCTGGAAAACGTCGCCCTGCCGCTCCATCTGCGCGGCTGGAAACGGAGCGAGGCGCGCTCCCGCGCCTCGGAATTGCTGGATTTGGTGGGTCTGACGAAGCGGACTGCCCACCTGCCCGATGAACTCTCCGGCGGCGAACGACAGCGCGTGGCCATCGCCAGGGCATTGTCGGTCTACCCGCCCGTGCTTCTGGCCGACGAGCCGACCGGCAACCTGGATTCTCATACCGGCGCCGACATCCTGGCCCTCATCCATGACCTCCACCAACGCCTGGGCGCGACGGTCCTCATGGTGACGCACGACAAATCGGTAGCCGAAAGCTGCCCGCGCACCATTGCCTTGCGCGATGGCAAAGTGGTGGACGACCTGGTCCGCCAGACGGTGTAATCCGCCATGATGCTGCTGCGCCTCATCACCTGGCCCTACGTCCGCAAGCACATGGCCCGCAGCCTGCTCACCACCGCCGGCATCGTGCTCGGCGTGGCCGTCTTCGTCGGCATGCACACGGCCAACCAAAGCGTCGTTTTCGCCTTCAACAAGACGGTGGACAAGATTGCCGGCACGACGCAATTGCAGGTTTCGGCGGGCGAGACGGGTTTCGATGAATCGGTGCTGCAGAGGGTCCAGGATCATCCCGATGTGGATGTCGCCGTGCCTGTCATCGAAGCGCCGGTGAACGCGGGCATCGCCGGCACGGGCAACCTGCTCGTCCTCGGCGTTGACATGACCGGCGACCGCAACCTGCGCGATTACGATTTCGAGGACGCCGAAGAGGCCATCATCGACGATCCGCTGGTCTTCATCGCCCAGCCGGATTCGATCATGGTGACGCGCCAGTTCGCCGAACGCGCCGGCTTGAAACTGAACGACAAGCTGACGATGAACACCATGGCCGGGCCGAAACAGTTCACCGTGCGCGGCGTGATGAAAGGCTCCGGGTTGGCATCGGCCTTCGGCGGCAACCTGGCCGTGATGGACATCTATGCCGCGCAACTGGTCTTCGGACGCGGCCGGACATTCGACCGCGTCGACATCCGCCTTCGCGAGGGTGTGAATTTGGACGCGGCAACCAAGAGCCTGCAATCGGCAGTCGGTGAAGGCGTCCGCGTCGATCCGCCCAGCGCCCGCGGCGCGCAGTTCGAGGCCATGGCCAAGCTCTATTCGATGACCGCCAACGTCACCAGCCTGTTCGCGCTGTTCATCGGGCTGTTCCTCATATACAACACGTTTTCCATCGCCGTCTCGCAGCGCCGCTCGGAAATCGGCATCCTGCGGGCGCTGGGCGCTTCCGCGGGCCAGATCCGCAATCTGTTCCTCCTCGAATCCGGCATCGCCGGCCTGTTTGGTTCCTTGATCGGACTCGGCGCCGGCATGTTGATCGCCCGCGGCCTGGCGAACTATCTGAGCGGCATGTTCACCGAAATCTATGGCGTCAGCGAGCGCGCCGAAGAGGTCGCCACCCAGCCCGCCCTGCTGGGAGGAGCGCTTGTCCTTGGCGTGTTGACCAGCCTCATCGCCGGCTGGATTCCGGCCCGCGCGGCCGCCTCGGTCGATCCGGTGAAAGCCCTGCAGAAGGGCCAGATCCAGGTGATGGGCCAGGGTGAAAACCGTCTGCGCCGCATTGCCGCCATCCTCTGCCTGGCCGCCGCCACGGCCTGCGTCTTCTTCGGCCACAACCCTGTGGCGTTCTACACAGGCTACATGCTGAGCATCGTCGGCTCGCTGCTGCTGATGCCCGCCATCAGCCACTTCCTGGCGCGCCTGCTGCGCCCCGCACTGAAACTGCTTCGCCCCGTAGAAGGCGCTCTTGCCGCCGACAGCCTCCTGCAGGCGCCCAAGCGCACCTCCGGCACCGTGGCCGCATTGGCACTGTCCATAGCCCTGGTGATTGGACTGGCCGGCATCGCCAAGTCCAGCTACGCCCACATCTACAACTGGATGGACTCGACGCTGAACCCCGACCTCTTCGTCTCCGCCTCCGAGTCCATCACGCAGCGCAGCTTCCGCTTCCCCATCGAACTTGGCGCTGAACTCGAAAAGGTCCCCGGCGTGGAAGAGGTGCAGGCCGTCCGCTCCAGCCGCATCCTCTATCAGGGCACGCCGGTGATGCTGGTGGCCACCGACGTCCGCAAGATCTGGAAACGCATCCGCGTGGATGTCGTCGATGGCGACCGCCGAGAAATGCTCGAAGGCCTGGAATCCGGCCGCGGCGTCATCATCAGCGACAACTTTTCGCTGCTGCGCAAGGTCAACCGTGGCGACATCCTCGAAGTCCCCGCGCCCGGAGGCATCTTCAAGGTCCCCGTGCTCGGCATCGTCTCTGACTTCTCCGACCAGCAGGGCACCATCATCATGGACCGCAAGCTCTTCCTGCGCCACTGGAACGACACGACGGTGAACGTCTTCCGCCTGTACCTGGACAAGAACTCCGGCTTGAGCGAAGCCACGGTCCGCCAGACCATCCTCGACCGCTTCAGCAACCGCACCCGCCTGTTCGTCTTCACCAACGCCGAACTGCGCAGCTACATCCTGAAAATCACTGACCAGTGGTTCGCCATCACCTATGTCCAGATCTTCGTCGCCGTGCTGGTGGCCATCCTCGGCATCGTCAACTCGCTCACCGTCTCCATCGCCGACCGCAAGCGCGAACTCGGCGTCCTGCAGGCCGTCGGCGGTCTTCGCAACCAGATCCGCCACACCATCTGGATGGAAGCCCTGGCCATCGGCCTCCTGGGCGTCGCCATCGGACTCGCCCTCGGAGCCGTGAACCTCTATCACATCCTCGAAGTCGCACGCCGCGACCTGGCCGGCCTGCGCCTGGCGTATTCCTATCCCTTTTCCATCGCCTTCACCCTGTTGCCCGTGATGCTCGGCGCTGCGCTGGTCTCGGCCATCGGACCCGCCGAATCCGCCGTCCGCGGCTCCCTCGTCGAGGCTCTTGAATATGAATAGACTCATCGCACTCGCCCTGTTGGCCGCGCCGCTGATGGCGCAGAACGCCCGCGACATTGTCAACGAAGCACAGAAGCGCGCACGCGCCGATTCGCAGCGCTACGAAGGCACGCTCGAAGTGATCGACTCTAAGCGCAAGATCACCACCAAACGCTGGACGTATATCCGCCTCGGCTCGGCCGGCGAATCGAAGGCCGTGCTGCGGTTCACCGAACCCGCCGAGGTGAAGGGCGTCGCGCTGCTGATCCACAACCATCCCGACCGCGCCTCCGACCAGTGGATGTGGACCCCGGCCGTCGCCCGCGACCGCCGCATCGCCTTGCAGGACCGCCGCACGCGTTTCTTCGGCACCGACTTCACCTTCGAAGACCTCGAAGAGCGCGACGTTGATCGCTCCTCCTATAAACTGCTGGGCGAGGAAAACGGCGCCTGGAAGATCGAATCGGAGCCTAAGCCCGAGGCTCGCTCGCAATACGACAAAGTGCTGCTCTGGATCCGCAAGGACAACTATGTTTTCATCCAGGCCGAAAGCTACTCGAAGGACAAACTCGTCCGTCGCCTGAAGTATTCGGACATCGAACGTGTCCAGGGCATATGGACCGCACGCACGCTGGAGATGCACGACCTCGGCCGCAACAGCCGTACCATCCTCAAGCTCGAAGAGCTCCAGTACAACGTGCCGCTGCAGCCGTCGCAGTTCACGTTGCAGTCGCTCCGCCGCGAGGGCTGAATGCGCCTGCTCGCGATCATCCTGGCGTGCCTGCCGCTGGCTGCCCAAACGTTCACCCAGCGCGGCTTCATCGAAACCGGCATCTTCCTGTTCCCGCAGAAGGGCCGCAACGATTCGGCGCATATCGTCGGCGAATCATTCCTGCGGTATGAAGCCGGTTGGAAACCGCTCGCCGGCCTGCGCTTCAACGCCGCCTTCGACGCCCGCTTCGACTCGCACCGCCAGTTTGAGCGCGACTTCCGCCTGGACTTCGCCGACCGCCGTGCACTGCGGCCCGCCCTCTCCATCCGCCGCCTCAGCGCCATTTATTCCAAATCCAATTGGACCCTCGAAGCCGGCCGCCAGTTGATCCGCTGGGGCAAGGCCGACCTGCTCAACCCGACAGATCGTTTCGCCCCGCGTGACTTCCTGAACGTCTTCAACACTGACTTTCTTGGCGTCACCGCCGCCCGCGTCACCTACGAAAAGGGATCTAACACCATCGATGCCGTTTACGCGCCTGTCTTCACGCCCAGCCGCTCGCCGCTGCTGAACCAGCGCTGGGTCATCCTGCCGGTGGAAACCCAGGGGCTGCCCGTAGTCGATCTCGGCGCCCGCTATCCAGGCCGCGGCCAGGCTGGCCTGCGCTGGAACCATCTCGGCGCGGGCTATGAAATGTCTCTCAGCTTCTACGACGGCTACAACCACCTGCCACTGATCGATGCCGCCCTCAATCCTGTGCCAGTACCGTCAATCGCCTTCAGCCGCCAGTTCGCCCACATGCGCATGACCGGCGCCGACGCCGCCGTCCCTTTGCGCTGGTTCACCGTCAAAGGCGAAGGCGCGTGGTTCACCTCCCGCACACCGCAGGCCGACGAGTACATCCAGTACGTCCTCCAGGCCGAGCGCATGGCTGGCGAGTGGGTCTTTGTCGGTGGATACGCCGGCGAACACGTCACCCGCAAGCGCAGCCCGTTTGACTTCGCCCCCGACCGCGGACTCACCCGCACCTTCCTGGGCCGCGCCAGCTACAACCTGGATGCGAATCGTTCGGTGGCCTTCGAATCAGCTATCCGTCAGGATGGCGCGGGCTACTATGGCAAGCTCGAATACTCGCAGGCCCTCGGCCAGCACTGGCGCGCCACCGCCGCCTACACCCTCATCCGCGGCCGCGAAGACGATTTCCTCGGCCAGTACCGCCGCAACTCCAACCTCCGCTTCACACTCCGCTACAGCTTCTGACGCCGCCGTTCAAGCCCGTCCGCCGAACACCTGCGCGTGGAACACAAACAGCTTCGCTTCCCGGTCCCGATAAGCGTTCGCCGGCAATCCAATCTTCCGCGATAGGCACTCCAGAAACCGTTCCGGCGTGTCGATCCCATGCCCGGCCACCTGCGGCAGCAGCAGCCCGCACCGCCCGCCGACAATCAGATACGCGCCATCCACGCCCAGACGGAAACTCGTCCAGTCCCGCACCCGTTTCATCGGCGTCAGGATCGACACTTCGATATCCAGATCCTCCGGAATCCCCCGCCCGCGCGGAAATCTCGGATCGTCGGCCGATGCGTGGGTCAGGTACGGAATCGCCTCGGCCAGCGTCAACTCCTTCGCCCGCGTCCCGATACACCCAAATAACTCTCTGCCATGATGCAAGCTGACAAACACCGCAGGTTTGCGCTTCAGCGCGGCACTGTCGCCCGCCGCCATCGCCGGTCCGCCCGGCCCATCCCCGCGCAGCCTCCTCAGCGTCTCGCGGACGCTCTCCAGCAGCGCCGCCTGGGTCTCCGCATCGGCTTGCAACGACTGCTCGCGGAAATACGCCAGCGCAGCATAGCTGACGCTGTGCCGCGTATCGCCGCTGATGTCGGCCGATGTCCGGTAGTCCAACTCCTTCTGGAAGATGCTCCCGCCGCCCAGCGCCGTGAGGGTCTCCAGCAGCAGCGCCACCGGCTCATAGCCGCACACCGTCGCCTTGCTCTGGCGCAGCGTTTCCAGAAACAGTCCGGCCTCCAGGCTGCCCGCGGCCTCGATGGCATCGTGATCGAGATCCGAGATCCGATCCTGAGCGTTCTCATCCGCCGGGAACGGCAGATACCCGAAATCCCGCCCGAAGTGCGTCAGATCGGTGCTCGCCAGCAGCACGTCGCCCTGGAGGAACTCGCTGGCCAGCACCTCGGCGGCCGCCCGCCGCTTCACTTCGTCCAGGTGCCCCACATACAGCGGAACGACAACGGCATCAGGCGCGGCGTACTGCAGCAACGGCAGTTGGATCTCGACAGAATGGTCGCAGACGTCGCACTCCTCAGCCATCGCGAACGGCGCTTTCCCCGCAAGCGACCGTACAGCATCAACGTCAACCCTCACCCCTCCCATCGGCGTCTCAAACGCCTCTATGTCGGGCAACTCCACCGCCCCGCGCCCGCCCCGGTGGCAGAAGCCCAGAATGAACACCCGGCTCGGCCGTTCGGCCTGGATATGGCGGTACGCCGCCGCCGCCACGCCGCCCGAATACATCAGCCCGGCATGTGGAACAACAAAAGCAATCGCGCCGGGCCACATTTCCGTCCCGGTTCGCTTCGCCGACGCCTCAAAGATGCGCTCAAGCATCGGCTCAAGTTCTGCCCTGTCGCCCGGATACCAGGACCCCGCATACGGACTGGCGTGTATGGCCATCATGCTTCAATTCCTCTCCCGACCGGCGCATGGGCGCTCCAGAACCCCGGTATCACCGTCCGGCACTGGGGGCACGCGCCGCCTTCCATCCGGTTCCGGATCACCTGGAATCCAAACCGTTCAATCAACAGCAGCCCGCACTCCGGACAGTGCGTATTCTCGCCCCCCTGCCCCGCCAGGTTGCCCGCATAGACATACCGCAACCCGGCCTCGCGCCCCATGCGCACGGCCTCGAACAGCGTCGATGCCGGCGTCCTCGGCGGCGCGTTCATCTTGTAGTCGGGGTGAAACGCCGTCACATGCCACGGGATATCGCGCGAAATCCCCGCCAGGAATCTCGCGATCGAGCCCAGTTCGGCCTTCGAATCGTTGAACCCCGGCACCACCAGCGTCACCACCTCCAACCAGAACCCCATCTTGTGGATGCGTGCGATGGAATCGAGCACAGGCTGCAACCGCCCTCCCAGATCCCTGTACCGCCGGTCGTTGAAGCTCTTCAAATCCACCTTGTACAGGTCCAGCCAAGGCCTTAGGTAATCGAGCACCTCCGGCGTCGCGTTGCCGTTCGACACAAACCCGGTTACCAGCCCCGCCTGGCGCGCCTCGCCGAACACCTCCACCGCCCATTCGACCGTGATCAGCGGCTCGTTGTAGGTGCTCACCACCGACGACGCCCCGGCCCGCCGCGCCATCTCGACAATCGAAGCCGCGCTGATTTCCCTGAACTCACCCGTCGCGCGCGGATCCCGGATCGCCTGCGAACTCACCCAGTTTTGGCAGTACCCGCAATGCAGATCGCAGCCCAGCATCCCGAAGCTCAGCGCACCCGATCCGGGCAGCGCATGGTAGAAGGGCTTCTTCTCGATCGGGTCGCAGTGAATGCCGTTCACATAGCCCCGCGGGGCATAGAGCTTGCCGTCGCGGTTGAAACGGACCTTGCACACGCCCACATATCCCGGCGCAATCGGGCAGCGGTGCCCGCAAGCCAGGCACCGGATGCGTCCGCCATCCAGCGCTTCGAGCAGTTCGCTTTCGACCGCGTGCGCTGCGAGTTGTTCAGCCAGCGTCATTGTCGCCGCCTAGCCCCATGATAGGCCCGGTTTGGGCGGATGCTCCCCACAATGCGCTGCATCCCGCCTCAGGCCGCGTACATCGAATGTGGATCAAGGAGGAACCACGCCCATGCCGGTGAAACCCGTACCCGACGGCTACTCGACCGTCACGCCCTACATCGTGTCCGCCGACCCCGACCGGCTGATCACCTTCCTCAAGGACGCCTTCGCCGGCGAACTGTTTCACGTCTCGCGCCAGGGCGACGGGAAGATCATCCACGCCCAGGTCCGCATCCTCGATTCGGTCGTTATGATCGGCGGCGCCAGCGCCCTCTATCCCGCCGACAAGTCGTCCTTTTACTTGTATTTGAACGACGTGGACAAGGTCTTTCAGCAGGCCCTCGACGCCGGCGGCGAGAAGATCTTCGATCTCGCCGACCAGATCCACGGTGACCGCATGGGCGGCGTGAAAGACCCCACCGGCAACACCTGGTGGCTGGCCGCCCATGTCGAGGACGTCACTGAAGAAGAGATGGCCCGCCGCTTCAAGCAGCGCGCAGCCCGCTGATCGCTCAATCTGACTATTCAGAGTCCACACTCCGATCTGATATCCTGACAAAGGACCCCTTTGTTCAATCTGAGAGAGGATACTCTGTAATGGCCATCAAAGTAGCAATCAATGGTTTCGGCCGCATCGGCCGCAACGTTTTCCGTGCAGCGCTGAGCAACCCCGCAGTTGAAATCGTCGCCACGAACGACCTGACCGACACCAAGACGCTGGCGCACTTGCTCAAGTACGACTCCGTCCTCGGCCCGCTCGATGCCGACGTGAAAGCCGGCGAAGGCGTGATCACCGTCAACGGCAAGGACCTCAAGGTTTTCTGCCAGAGGGACCCGGCCGCCATCGACTGGTCGAGCCTCGGCGCGCAGATCGTCATCGAATCCACCGGACACTTCACCGACGCCGAAAAGGCCAAGGCCCACCTGCAGGGCACGGTGAAGAAGGTCATCATCTCGGCCCCGGCCAAGAACGAAGACATCACCCTGGTGCTCGGCGTGAACTCCGACAAGTACGATGCCGCCACCCACAATGTTGTCTCCAACGCCTCCTGCACCACCAATTGCCTGGCGCCGTTTGTGAAGGTGATCCACGACAAGTGGGGCGTCGAGCGCGGCTCGATGACCACCATCCACTCCTACACAAACGACCAGAACGTCCTCGACTTCCCGCACAAGGACCTCCGCCGCGCCCGCGCCGCCGCCATCAACATGATCCCCACCTCGACCGGCGCCGCCAAGGCCATCGGCCTGGTGATGCCTGAGTTGAAGGGCAAGCTCGACGGCTACGCCATGCGCGTGCCGACCCCGAACGTTTCGGTGGTCGACCTGGTTTGCGAGTTGAAGACGCCAGCCACGGCCGAAGAGATCAACGCTGAGTTGAAAGCTGCCGCCGAGGGCCGCCTGAAGGGTATCCTGGCTTACACCGAGGATCCCGTGGTCTCCACCGACATGCTGAAGAACCCGAATTCGTCCATCGTCGACGGCGGCCTCACGAAGGTCATCGGCGGCAACCTGGCGAAGGTGGTTTCCTGGTACGACAACGAGTGGGGCTACTCCTGCCGCGTCGTCGACCTCTGTATCCTGATGGAGAAGAAGGGCCTCTAATCCCCTCTTCCCGCTCTACTCAGAACGCCCTGGATGCCCCGCGCGTCCGGGGCGTTCTGCTTTTCACCCCGCGCCGGAATATGATGAAAGGGTAGGCTCTCCTTGAGCAGTATGAACCCCGCCAGCAACGTGCCGTCCCTCGACGCCCTGGTCCAACAGGCCAGCCGGCGCACGATGTCCCACGCCGCCGCCGGAATTGTGTTCACCGGCGCCGCCGCCGCACTCGCCATCTTCGTTCTCGTCCTGATCGCCGGCACCGGCATCCTGCACTGGGGTTGGTCGGCCGCCGCCGGCCTGATCGGCGCCGCCTGGGCCGCGTGGCGCGGGCGCAAGCGCCTGCCGACTTCCTACAAAACCGCCCAGCGCATCGACCACGCCCTGGAAGCGAAAGACCTGCTGTCCACCGCCTGGCACTTTTCGCCGTCCGCCGGCAAATCCGAATTCGTCGATACCGTCCTCAAACAGGCGGGCGACACCGCCTCCACCGCCGACGCCGCCACGCTCTTGCCCTGGAAGTTGCCCCGTTCAGGTTACGTCGCCGCCGGGCTTCTGGCCGTGTGCGCCGTCCTGCTGGGCGTCCGTCTGGGCGTGTTGAAGACGCTGGACCTCCATGCCGGCCTGGCCGAGGTCCGTTTCGACACCATCACCGGCGCGCCCGTCGATGCCAACAAGAAACTCGCCAAGGCGCAGGCGCCCCGCCCGTTCGAGGGCGTAGGCGTCGACATCCCCGGCTACGAGGCCGCCAGCCTCACCGGCGACGAGAAGAACGAGCAGTTTGAACAGTTCGATGTCGAGGCCACCGAAGCCGGCGCCAGCGGCCAGAAGGGTCAGCGCTCCGAGAGCGGCCAGGAGGGCGGCGAAGGAGAACCCGGCGACGAGCCCGGAGATCAGCCCGGCGTCGAGGATGTCCCCACGGGCACCCAGGACCCCAGCCGCCAGCCCGGCAACAAGGGCAAGGGCTCGCAGCAGGACAAGCCCAACAGCCTGATGGACAAAATGCGCGACGCCCTGGCCAGCCTCATGGACAAGCTCAAGATCGAGCCGCCGCCCGGCGAGGGCAAGGAGTCGGCCAATAAGTCCCAGCAGCCCGGCCAGGGCAAAAAGGACGGCAAGGGCCAGAAGGGCCAGTCCCAGAACGCCCAGGCCGACCCCGACGGCGAGAAGAGCGACGCCGAGGGCGAAGGCGAGCAGACCCAGATCACCAAAAACCAGTCCAGCCAGCCGCCGGAGCCGCCCTCGGGTCAGCCCAAGAGCGGCATGGGTTCCCAGGACGGCAGCAAGGAAACGGCCATGTCAGAGGACACCGAGGCCATGGGCAAACTCAGCGAACTGTTCGGCCGCCGGTCGCAGAACGTCAAGGGCGAGGTGATGGTGGAAGTGAACAAGTCGCGCAATCAGGCCCTGCGCACCCCGCTCGCAGACCGCTCGGCCACCCACAGCGAGGCCGGCGGCGAGGTGAGCCGCGATGAGGTCCCGCTCCATCTTCAGGATTACGTCCAGCGTTACTACAAGCAGGTTCGCAAATCCCCGTCGCCCGAGGCGGCCAAGCAGTGACGCCCCTGACGGTCGCGTCCTGGAACCAGACTGTAGAATTCGCCGATTGCTACCGATTACACTTTCGAGGGATAATGAGGCCAGTTGAGGCCGGTCCGCGCCCGGGGTTGAGGTTTATTGAGAATCCGGGAGCGAGGATGGTAAAGTGAAGCGCTCTGGAAGCGACGAAACCCTACGCTGTTCTTTCTGTCATAAAACCCAAGACGTTGTCGGGAAGCTCATCTCTTCCCCGAGCGACTATCCGAGGGCCTACATTTGCGACGAGTGCATCGCCGTCTGCAATTCCATCCTCGAGGACGACGCCCCAAAACGCAGCTACGGATCCCCCAACAAGCTTCCTAAGCCGCTCGAACTAAAGGAACTTCTCGATCAGTACGTGATCGGCCAGGACGCCACCAAAAAGCGCCTCGCCGTGGCGGTCTACAACCATTACAAGCGCGTCCAGATGAACCGCGCCCGTAGCGGCGACGTCGAACTGTCGAAATCCAACATCCTGCTCATCGGCCCCACCGGCACAGGCAAGACCCTTCTCGCCCAGACCCTGGCCCGCATCCTGGATGTGCCGTTCGCCATCGTTGACGCGACCACGCTCACCGAAGCCGGCTATGTCGGCGAGGATGTCGAAAACATTATCCTCCGGCTGCTCCAGAATGCTGATTGGGACGTCCAGCGGGCGCAATCGGGCATTATTTACATCGACGAGATCGACAAGATTTCGCGCAAGGACGAAAACCCGTCCATCACGCGCGATGTCTCCGGCGAAGGCGTCCAGCAGGCGCTGCTGAAGATCCTGGAAGGCACCGTGGCCAATGTGCCGCCGCAGGGCGGCCGTAAGCACCCCCACCAGGAGTTCACCCCCATCGACACGACAAACATCCTGTTCATTTGCGGCGGGGCGTTTGTCGGTCTCGAGAAGATCATCGCCCGCCGCGTGGGCAAGAAGACCGTCGGGTTCAAGGGTGGCGATCCGTCCAAGGAGACCGTGCTGCGCGCGGCTCCGCAGCACCGCGACATCACTCTTCTGGACCAGATCCAGCCCGAAGACCTCATCCGGTTCGGCTTCATCCCTGAATTCATCGGGCGGTTGCCGGTCTGCGGAGTGCTGGAGGATCTGGACCGCCCGGCGCTGGTGGAGATTCTGACCAAGCCGAAGAATTCGGTCGTCCGCCAGTATCAGAAGCTGTTCGAGTTCGAGAATGTTAAACTGAAGTTTAGCGAAGACGCTCTCGACGCCATTGCGGAGCAGGCTCTTCAGAGGAAGGTCGGGGCCAGGGGCCTGCGCATGATCCTCGAGGAACTGATGCTCGACCTGATGTACTACATGCCCTCTTATAAAAAGGTGAGGGAGTTCGTGGTCACCAAGGAAATGGTATTGTCCAAGAAGATCAACTGGGCGCTACTGGAAAAGGCGGGTTAATCCCGAAGGGATCCACCCCGCGGCTGGAGGCGAGTTCCCGCTCCGGCTCAAATCGCTATAGGCTTTAGTTAAAAGCCGCCGTGTAGCTCCCAATCGACGCTGGGAGTCATCAAAGAGACACAACAGGATGAGCAACCCCAAGGAAAAGCCGGAAACCCGACGCCTGCCGATGATGCCCATACGGGACGTCGTCATCTTCCCCCATATGATGACGCCGTTCGTCGTCGGACGGGAATCGAGCGTTCGAGCGCTTGAAGACGCCCAGACCGGCAGCAAGCAGATCTTCCTCGCCACCCAGCACGACGCCTCTATCGACGAACCCCGCCCCGAAGATATTTACCAGGTCGGCACCATCGCGAATGTCGTCCAGAGCGTCCGCATGCCGGACGGCAACATTAAGGTTCTGGTCGAAGGCGTCGAACGCGCCAAAATCGTCAGCGTCTCGGAAGAGGACGGCTTCTACCGCGTCCTGGTGCGTACCGCGCCATCCAAGACCCAGAACGAATCCGGCCTGGAACCGCTCACCACCCGCGTCACCTCGCTGTTCGAGCAATACGTCAAGCTCAGCCAGAACGTCAACTACGAGACGATGATCGCCGCCATCCGCGTCGACGAACCCGGCAAACTCGCCGATACCATCGGCGCAAACCTCCAGTTGACCATCGAGGAGAAGCAGGAACTACTCGAGATCTTCGACCCTATCGGCCGACTGGGCCGCATCGGCGACCTGCTCGATATTGAAATCGAAAAGCTCAACGTCGACCGCACCATCCAGGGCCGCGTCAAGCGCCAGATGGAGCGGGCCCAAAAAGAGTACTACCTCAACGAGAAGATCAAGGCCATTCAGAAGGAACTGGGCCGCGGCGAAAAATCCGAGTTCGACGAGCTTCGCAAGAAGATCGACTCCTCGGGCATGTCCGGCGACGCCCGCGATAAGGCCATCGCCGAACTGCGGCGCCTCGAGCAGATGCCGCCCATGTCGGCGGAGTCCACCGTTTCCAGAAACTACCTGGACTGGATGCTGGCCGTGCCGTGGAAGAAGAAGACCAAGGAGATCCGCGACCTGCGGTTCGCCGAAGAGGTCCTCAACGCCGACCATTACGGCCTGGAGAAGATCAAGGAACGCATCCTCGAATTCCTCGCCGTCCGCCGTCTGGTCAAGAATCCCAAAGGCTCCATCCTGTGCTTTGTCGGCCCCCCCGGCGTCGGCAAGACCTCGCTCGGCATGTCCATCGCCAAAGCCACCGGACGCAAATTCGTCCGCCTCTCGCTGGGCGGCGTGCGCGACGAAGCCGAAGTCCGCGGCCACCGCCGGACTTACATCGGCGCCCTGCCCGGCCAGGTCATCCAGATGATGAAGAAGGCCGGGACTCGCAATCCCGTCTTTATGCTCGACGAGATCGACAAGATGTCGACTGACTTCCGAGGCGACCCGTCGGCCGCCCTGCTCGAAGTCCTCGATCCAGAGCAGAACTTCATGTTCATGGACCACTACCTGGACGTCGAGTACGACCTGAGCGAAGTGTTCTTCATTGCCACCGCCAACGTGATGCACACAATCCCGCCGGCGCTGCAGGACCGCATGGAAGTGATCCGCCTCTCCGGTTACACCGAAATCGAGAAGATGGAGATCGCCCGGCGCTTCCTCGTCCCCAAGCAGATGAAAGGGACCGGCCTGGACGAGGCCCAGGTCAAGTTTGAGGATGCCGGCCTGATGTCGCTCGTGCAGGGCTATACACGCGAAGCCGGCGTCCGCAACCTCGAACGCGAGATCGGCAACGTCTGCCGCAAAGTCGCCCGCCGGCTGGTGAACACCCAGTCCGAGGCGGAAGCCGCGAGCGGGGCGAAACAGGATGTCGAAAAGTTGAGGAAGCTGAGCGCGGATCCTGAAGTCGTCGAGACCGATGAGGCCCACGAGGTCGCACCAGCACCCGCTGAGTTCCAGCAGGTGGTTGTCAGCGACACGCGGGTTTCGGAGTTGCTGGGCCCGGCGCGATTCCGCGATCTGGCGGCCAGCCGCAAGTCCGAGGTGGGAACCGCCAACGGCCTGGCCTGGACCGAGGTCGGCGGCCAGTTGCTTACAACCGAGGTCACGATCATGGAGGGCCGCGGCCGTCTCATGACCACCGGCAAGCTCGGCGACGTCATGCAGGAGTCAGCCCAGGCGGCCATGAGCTTCGTGCGGTCCCGAGCCGCCATGCTCGGCCTGCCGAAGGATTTTTATCGCCATCTGGACATCCATATCCATGTCCCCGAAGGCGCCATCCCGAAGGACGGGCCCTCGGCCGGCATCACCATTGCCACCACCATCTCGTCGGCGCTAACCAAACTGCCCGTCCGCGGCGATCTGGCCATGACCGGCGAAATCACCCTGCGTGGCAAGGTGCTGCCCATCGGCGGCATCAAGGAGAAACTGCTGGCCGCGCACCGGCATGGCATTTTCGAAGCCGTGCTTCCGATGGATAATGAAAAGGACCTCGTGGATGTTCCCGAGAACATCCGCAAGGACATGAAGCTGCACTTTGTCGAATCGATGGACGAAGTGCTGAACATTGCCCTTGTTGGGGATCTTCAAACACTCAGAGACAGGGCGGCCGCGGGACAGAGCGTTGAGCTCGCCACGTCGCAGCCCATAGAAGAGAACCGGACCCACTAACGGTCCGGGCCTGATTGAATTTTGCCGTGGAGGCCGTAACGGCGCCGTGGTTACACCTGCCGAATTCGTTTTGAGCGCGCCCTCGCCGGCGCAGTTCCCCCCGCCGGGACTGCCCGAGGTCGCGTTCCTCGGCAGGTCTAACGTCGGCAAGTCGACACTGCTCAACCGGCTGACCGGGCAAGCCAAGCTGGCCTTCGCGTCTTCCACGCCAGGCCGTACGCAGGCTGTGAATTTTTTCCGGGTCGACGGCAGGTATATGTTCGTCGATCTGCCTGGTTATGGGTTTTCAAGAGCCCCCAAATCCGTTTCCGGGGGCTGGGCGCAGTTGATTGAAGACTACCTGCGCCAGCGTGAATCGCTCGCGCTTTGCATCCTGTTGCTGGATGCCAGGCGCGGTTGGATGGAATCTGACCTCCAGTTGCTCGAATGGCTGGAGCACCACGGGCGGACTTATGCGGTTGCCGCCACCAAGGTGGACAAGTTGAATCAGAAGGAGAAATCCGCAAGCCAGAAATCGATCCGAGCGCACTACGGCGGCGACATCGTCTGGTTTTCAGGCCTCACAGGCCAAGGAGTGAAGGAACTTTGGCAAACGATCACGAAAACGATATCAAGGTGACCGCGGAAACGGCCCCCGCCGCACCCGAGGTGAAAGCCTCCGAACCCGCCGCCGCGCCG
>JACZJQ010000107.1 GCA_014860455.1 Bryobacteraceae bacterium
GCCAGAAACCCGATCGCCCCCTTGCCCCCCGTCCACAGCCCGCAAAGCGGCGCTCCGGCCACGGTCAACCCGATCATGATCATGACAACGCGGCGCACCACGCCCGCGCCTTCATTTGCGCTTATCGAGGCCTTCAATCCGAACCGCCTGCCGGAAAGTCTCGTACATGCCCGCGACGCAACCCACCAGCAGCCCCGTCGTCGCCGCCCAACCCCAGCCCATCTTGCCGTCCAGCCAGTTCCCGATCAGGTAGCAGATGTAGCCCGATATCGGCGTGATCGTCGCCAGCCCCATGTAGGCGCCGGCCTTGGCATAGCTCGACATGCCCGCGGGCTTGCCCTCTTCGGGGCGTCGAGGTTCGTTTGGCTCGGCTGGAGTCACTTCAAGCCGATTATACGTTCGGCGCGTCCACAGCGCAACGCAAAGCATTGAAAATGCTTAGGATTGTTCACTTTGCGGCGGTCTTCGTCACTTCCACCGCAAACACATAGCTCGGCCCCAGCATGTTCGACCGGAACACGATCCACTTCTGGTCCGGCGTGAAACTCACGTTCGGCTCCAGCCGGTAGTTGTGTTTCGACATGTTCACCAGCCGCTCTGACCGCAGCACCCCCGGCTTGATCAACGCCGGATCATCGGCGCCCCGGTTCGGCAGCAGTTCCGGCTTGAACAGGTATATCCACCGCCCGTCTTTCGCTTTGGCCACCTGCCCCGGATCCCCGCCGTCGCCCGCAATCACTGACCCGTCTCGCGGCACGTTGAAGTGTATCGACCACTCGTCGCGTTGCAGCGAATACCACCGCCGCTCGCCCGTCTCGACGTTGTACGACGCCAGCCAGAACACTTCGCCCCGCGGCGTCTGCAAGTCGTACCAGATCAGCTTTCCATCCGCGCTCCAGAACTCGTGGCCGAAGATCTCCATCGTCATCGTCCGCGTGTGGATCTTCGTGATCTTGCCCGTATCGGTCCTGACGGTCCAGATCCGGTCCACCTTGTGCCACGGACCTTCATGGCAGAACATCAGCAGCTTCGGATCGGTGGGTGAAAACAGCAGGTGGTTCAGCCAGTCCGTCGCCCGGTGGATCACCTTCACCTCGCCGGTCTGGATGCTCATCGTGAACATCGCCATCGGCAGCCGCGCCGCCAGCCTGCGCTCCATCATTTCGCCCTTGCCCACGGGCTCTTCCAGCGGCCGGCGTTCGGCACCCGGCGTCTGTTGCGGCCGCTGCTGGTTGAAGTCCTGGCCCTCGCCTTCGATGTAGGTCCCGGCAAGCAGCGTCTCGTCGGCATTCACTGTCGGCGCCGACCCGCGCGGCGGCAACTTGCCCACCTGCCGCGTCTCGCCCGTATCGACGTTCGTGGCGTGTACCGCGCCTTCTTTGATGTAGTACACGTTCATCGACTTCCGCCCCGCCTCGATGACGCGCACCCGCCCCGCCACCACCAGCTTCGACCGCCGCGTAGCGAGTTCAAGCGCATGGATGCCCGCCGGCGACGTATAGATCAACTTCCGCCCGTCCGCTGTGTACCCGTTCTGGTTGAAATACAGGCTCCCGCTGCCGGCTTCATCTGAGAGCCGCACAACCCGGTGGCCGGTGTCCGCGTCGACCCACTCGCGCGCCGCGTCCTGGGCATTAAGAGCGGCCGCGCAGCTTAGCGCAGCGGTTGCGAACAGCATCAGTCGGTGTGTCATCGGTTGGGACCTCACTCGCTCAGGCCACTATCCTATGACATCTCCGGCACAGCGCGGAGAAGCACGCGAAAGGGCGCCAACGTGGAGAAACGAAAATGGCGGGGAGCGGCCACTGCCAGCCGCCCCCCGCCGCAAGAGTACCTCCCCTCCCTCGGAGGAGTTGGGAGGGGAGTGGGTACAAGACACATCATGCACCCAGAGGACGAAGGATCGGAGGAGTACTCCCTCGCCATCTACCTACTTAGATACAGTAATTGACGAATCGGTTACAGGGGCCGATTTTAGTTCAAGCCCAACTCTTTCAACAGGTTGTCCGCCAGGTATACGAACTTTAACGCTTCCGCGATGCCTTGCGACGCGACATGCACGCTCCGCGCCGTCTCGTCCGTGTAAACAAAACGGTTCGGCAGTCCTTCAATGTTGCCGTCGAACAGGATGCCCACCACCTCGCCCTTCGGATTCAGCGTCGCGCTGCCCGAGTTGCCGCCGTGCGTATCCGCCGTCGATACGAAGTTGAACGCCGTGGACGGATTCAACTTCGCCTTGGCTTTCAACCAGCTGGGCGGAATCACGTAAGGCGCTTTGCCGGTCCCCTTCGGCCAAAGGCCCGAGAACGTCGTCGCCCAGGCCACATTCTTGCCCTGGTCGTTCTTGTAGCCCTTTGCCGGACCGAATGCCACCCGCAGCGTGAACGTGGCGTCGGGATACTCGGTTCCGCCGGAGAGATCGAACCGCGCCTGCGCGATCTGTGCGGCCGCCCGCGTCACAACGCCCTCAACTTCGTCCTCCACCTTCTTGCGCAACTCAAGCGCCGGACCGTCGATCATCCGCGCCAGACGGATCATGCCGTCCTCGGACGCCGCCACCGCCGCCGGATCCGCCGCCAGTCGCTTGCGCTCGGCGATGTCGATGATCTTCGACGAATTCACATACATCTCGGCCGCCTGGCGCGGCGTCTTGCGGTCGAGAATCTTCGCCACCAGCGGATCGTTCGCGCCCAACTCCTTGGCGATGAACGCGAAGTAGTCGGCCAGCACGGCCGTCTCCATCTGGGGTGTGATCGGCGCCGGCGAATACATCGCCTGTTCGCGCGCCGGCAGGGCGGTTTCGGCGTATTCGCGCAGCCGCTCGGCATTCGGCTTCTTCGTCTGGGTGGCGTATCTCACAATCCCCCGCGCCATCGCAAACAGAGCCGACCCGCGCGTGGCGCCGCTCTCCAGCAGCGTGTATCGGGCGTAATAGCCGCGATAGCTGCCATAGGCGGTCGAAAGTTCATCCCACAGCTTGCCGAACTTCTCGCGCTGCTCCGGATTTGAGGCGATGCGCTTGCGCAGATCCTGCTCGTCGGCCCGTTTCTTCGACATCAGCTTCGGATCGTTCAGACCGCGGTTAAACCCGCTGATCGCCTTGAACGAGTTCTGCTGGCCGAACAGATTGTCGTTGCCCACCCGGTGCTGCTCCTCGCCCTGGCTCATATAGGCCTGCAATGTGTTGATCAGCGACTCGATCCGCCGCAGCGTCAGCGGAAAGGCAACGTCGCGCTGAAATTCCAGCTCGGTCACCGTCTGCAACCGGCCCGTCGAGCCCGGATTGCCGGGGACAAACACCAGTTCACCGTCCTTTGCGCCCGTCTTCGACCATTTGAAGTAGTTCTCCACCTTGGCCGGCTTGCCGTTTTCGTAGGCGCGGAAGAAGGCGATGTCCAGGTCGTAGCGCGGATACGTGAAGTTCTCCGGATCGCCGCCAAAAAAGGCGATATCGAACTCCGGCGCGAACACCAGCCGGATGTCGGTGTATTTTTTGTACTTATACAGGTGGTACTGCGCGCCGCTGAACAACGTCACCACGTCGCACCGCATCCCCGTCGACGCATTGCACGCTTTCTCGATCTCCGACATCGCCGCCTTGCGCAACCGGTTGGCCTCGGCCGGCGCCTGGCTGGCGCTCGCCGCCGCCTTCACCTTCGCCGAAACATCCTCGATCGACGCCAGTACATTCACCTCCAGATCCGGACACGCCCGCTCCTCGGCCTGCGCTTTGGCCAGAAAACCGTTCTTCATGAAGTCGCTGCCCGCCGTACTCAGCTTCTGGATGCAGTCGGCCCCAACATGGTGGTTGGTGAACAGCAGCCCTTCGGGCGAAACGAACGAGCCCGTCCCGCCGCTGTTGAACCGCACCGCGCTCATCTGCATATGTCGTAGAAACTCATCGCTCACCTGCACC
Source organism: Bryobacteraceae bacterium (assembly GCA_014860455.1). GTDB lineage: Bacteria > Acidobacteriota > Terriglobia > Bryobacterales > Bryobacteraceae > PNKE01. The sequence continues at coordinate 3,917 of JACZJQ010000107.1, forward strand.
CCGTGGCGCTTCTGGACTTCCGCCTTCGGAAACGAGGTGAACAACCACATGCCCTCATCGGCCTGCGCAACGGGGCAAAACAGTGCCGCAAGTGCGGCGGCGGCCGTGAACCAAACCAAGTGTCTCATGATTAAATTGCCTTTTAAGTCGATTGTAAACAATAAGTTACGCTGATTCTTCAAGACCTGCATGTTCACACTTTCAGGGGGTGTGTGCGATACTGGAATGGCAGTATCAAAGCTAACCCTATGACGCAGTTAGGGGAAGCGGTTCACCGCTACCACCGTATCCTGGAAGCTGTCCCGAGCGAAACCTCGGAGTGGATGGCCCAGTTGCGCGAGCAGATGCAGGCTCGCGGACTGGTCGTCAACTCCCGGCCGGTCTCGCCCGTCGTCCGGCCTCACTTCATCAGCCGCCGCCAGTATAGCAACTTGCTGAAGGCCACAGAAACGCTCACCTCCGCCATCGGACGAGTGAGGGACCTGGTCATCTCTCAACCCGCGCTAATGGCCAGAATGGATCTGCTGCCCGCGGAAAAAATGCTCTCTGCGGTCGATCCCGGCTATTCCGCCCCCCCGGTGGCGGCGCTGCTCGACTCCGGCCTGCTCAACAACGAGGTCCACGTCTTCGGCGGCGTCGGCGACCTGCCGTCAGGCGTGCTCTACGGCGAGGCCTTGGCCGACGTCTTCCTCAACTCCGGCCCGCTGAAAGCGCTTAAGAAGAAGTACAAATACAAGCTCACCCGCACCGGCGGGTCCAGGCCCCTCATCAGCGCCGTCATGAAGGCCTGGAAAGAATTCGGCGGCAGGACTCAGCCGCGCATCGCCATCCTCCAACTGCGCCTGCCCTTCGACACCATCGAGTGCAACGAGGCCCTGCTGCTGGCCGAAGTCCTGCGCCAGGCCGGCTACCCCGTTCAGGTGGCCAATCCCGAGGATCTGGAATATCGCGACGGCATCCTCAGCACCCCCACTGGACCCATCGATCTGCTCTGGCGAAACGTCCGCGCCCATGAGTTCCTGATGCACTTCGATCTGCGCCACGCCCTCGTTCGCGCCTACCGCGACCGCGCCGTCTGCGTGGTGAACAGTTTCCGCGCCGAGTTGACCAGAAAACGCGCCCTGCTCGCCCTGCTCACCGACGAGCAGGTGACCGCCAAATTCCCGGCCGCCGAACGCCATGCCATCAAGTCCGCGATACCCTGGACGCGCCTGGTCTCTCAATCGAAAACCCATCACAACGGAACCCTCGTTGACCTGCCCGAATTCATCCTGAAAAACCGCGAACAGCTCGTTCTCCGGCCCAACGATGGTTCGCTCGACGCCGAAGCGCCCGCCTACGACGGCGCTTCAACCAGCGAGCGCGACTGGGCCCGCGCCCTCAGAACCGCTCTCGGACACGGCTACGTCGTCCAGCAACGCGGCGAGCGCGAATCCGCGCAGTTCCCCATGGACCAGTACGGCGACCTTGTCTATAGGGATTTCGTCGTCGGCCTCTCCGCGCATTCCTTCATGGGCAAGGCCCACGGCTGCACCACCCGCCTCTCCGCCGCCGGTGGCTTCTCCACCATGTCCGGCTTCGCCCCCTCTTTCGTTCTCGAATCGCACTGAACAGTTTCGCCGTTTCCAACGTCTACATTTGTCGAGGGCAGCGGAGCGCTGTGTGACACCCGGCCTTCGATTACACTCTAAGGTACGGGGAAATGGATCATAAAGAGCTAGTGCGCGCCTCCACCCCCGCTTCGGCGGGCGAAGGTGGGGGTTCGCCCTTCCACCTCAACCCCGCCATGGCCGAACGCGCCGCGTCTCGCCTGTGCTGGGTTTCAATGGCCTGCGCGTTGACCGCCGGCGTCACCTTCAGCATCCACCACATCCTTCAACCCGAGATCCGGTCGCGCCAGGACGACCCCGTCTTCGCTCTCAACCTCGTCGCCGTCCTGCTGTTCGCCGCCGCCATCGTCGCCATCCAGCGGCTGAAACTGCTGCCGTCGGTTCATGTCCTCCACCTCGGCCTGTTCTTCGAGGTCCTCGTCGCCTGGTGCATCTCCTACGCCGAGACCTTCATCCCCATCCGGGCCGACGAAATCGTCCGCGGCGGATCAATGGTGGCCGTCTGGATCGCCTTCGTCATGATGCTCGTCCGCCACACTCCAGCCGCCTCCCTCATCGTCGCCACCATCGCCGCCAGCATGTGGCCCATCGCCTATGCCTTCAACGTCTGGAGCCACGGTTACGAAATCGCCCCGTGGAACCGGCTGGCGCTTTGGATGTTCACCCCCTATATGACCGCCGCCTGGGCGTTCTTCCTCACCAAGCGCATCTTCCGCATCGAGATGCAGGCCCAGAAGGCCGAGGAACTCGGCAGCTACAAACTCGCCTACATGATCGGCGAAGGCGGCATGGGCGAGGTCTGGCGCGCCCGCCACAGCCTACTGGCCCGCGACGCCGCCATCAAAATCATCCGCACCAACGGCTCCGGCCGCTCTTCGGCCAGACAGGCCGAAATCATGCGGAAACGCTTCGCCCGCGAGGCCAAGGCCACCGCCCGCCTCGAGTGCCCGCACACCGTCTATATCTTCGACTTCGGCGTCACCAGCCGCGGCGAGTTCTATTACGTCATGGAACTGCTCAACGGCCTCAGCCTCCAAACCCTGGTCGAACGCTTCGGTCCCCAACCCGCCGGACGCGTCATCCATTTCATGCGCCAGGTCTGCCTCTCGCTCGAGGAAGCCCACAGAAAAGGCCTCGTCCACCGCGACATCAAACCCACCAACATCTTCGGTTGCCGCGTCGGACTGGAATCGGACTTCGCCAAAGTCCTCGATTTCGGCCTCGTCAAGCACACCGACGGCGGCGACACCACCTTGCTCACCCAGGACGGCTCCTCCGCCGGAACCCCCGCCTACATGGCCCCCGAGGCCGCTATGGGAGAGGACCGCGTCGACGGCCGCCTCGATATCTACTCGCTCGGCTGCGTCGCTTACTTCATGCTCACCGGCCGCCTCGTCTTCGAGGAGTCCAACTCCACCGCCATGGCCCTGGCTCACGTCCAGAAGGATCCCGTCCGGCCCAGCGAAAAAACCGAACTGCCCGTCCCCGCCTGCCTTGAAGACGTGATCATGCAGTGCCTCGCCAAGAAGCCCGAGGACAGGCCGGTTTCGGCCTCCGCCGTGGCCAGAATGCTGGACGCCTGCATCGAAGTCGAACCCTGGACCCAGGACCGCGCCCACCAGTGGTGGGTTTCCCACCTGCCCGAAAACCTCGCCGGCGCTCCGACGCTGCCTTCCGATGGTTTGCGCACTTCGGTCGATGTAGGATAAGTCCATGCTGTTTGAGGAGCGGCGCCGGACTTGAAGCCTGATCGCCTGGCCGTGATCTCGATGCTGGCCGCGGGCCTGATGATGGCCCACCAGGTCGCCGGCAAGGCCGCCCGCGATTCCATCTATCTCAGCACCTTCCCGGTCTCCGACCTGCCCAAGGTCGTCATGGCCGCCGCCGCCGCCGCCCTGCTGCTCACCTTCGTCTCCGCCCGCGCCATGACCCTTTATGGCCCGAGAAAGGTCGTGCCGGCCGGCTTCCTGCTCAGCGCGCTCATGCACGCTGCCGAATGGGCGCTGCTCGGCCGCGCCCCCGGCATTACCGCCGTCCTCGTCTACCTCCACATCGTCGGCCTCGGCGCCGTCCTCCTCTCCGGCTTCTGGTCTATCGCTAATGAGACCTTCGACCCCGCAAGCGCAAAGAGACTCTTCGGCCGCATCGCCGGCGGTGGAACCGCGGGCGGCATTCTCGGCGGCCTGATCGCCGAACGCACAGCCGTCCTCATGCCCGGTCCCGGCATCCTCCTCGTCCTTGCTGTCTTCCACTTCCTCGCCGGCGCCGCCCTCTGCGGCCTCGGTTTCTTGGCCCACACCCGTTCCACGGTCAAACGCGGCGGCTCGCTCGATGAGTCCCTGAGCCCGGCCGAAGTGCTGCGCCGCGCCCCCTTCCTCAGAGACCTCGCCCTGCTCGTCCTGCTCGGTACCCTCTCGGCCGCCTTTGTCGATTTCCTGTTCAAGGGCGGCGCCGCCGCCGAGTTCGGCAGAGGCCCCTCCTTGCTCCGCTTCTTCGCCGTCTTCTACACCTCGATCCAGGTGATCACCCTCATCGTCCAGACGGCGTTGACCAGGCTCTCTCTCGAAAAGCTCGGACTATCCAAAACCGTCGGCGGACTGCCCCTCATGAACTCCATCATGGCCGGCGCCGGTCTTCTGTTCCCCGTCTTCCCCGTCTTCGCCACCGCCCGCGCAGCCGAATACACCATCCGCGGGTCGCTGTTCCGCTCCGGCTACGAACTGCTCTATACTCCCGTCGCACCGGCCGAAAAACGCGCCGCCAAGACCCTCATCGACGTCGCCGCCGACAAGGCGGGCGATGCTCTCGGCGCCGGCATCATTCAGGTTCTTCTCCTGCTCACCTCTTCTTTCCTCACCGCCGAACTGCTCGCCCTCACCATGGCTGCCTCTCTTGCCGCCTCGTTGATCGCCGCCCGTCTCGATAACAAGTACGCCGGCGCGCTCGAACAGCGCCTCCTCGATCATGCCGTCGATCTCGACCTCGACGATATCCACGACTCCACCACCATGTCGGCCGTTCTCAGAACCCGCACCCTGGTCAAACGGACCCGTCCGCCCGCCCCCGCTCCGGCGCAGGCCAAACCGCAGCCTCCGGCCCATGATCCCGCCTTCGGCCGGCTGGCGGCTTTGAGATCAGGCAACGTCGAGACTGTGCTTGCGACTCTCCGCTGGGAAGGCCGCTTTGGCTACGTCGAGTATCCACAACTGGTCCGCCTGCTGGCGTGGGATCCGGCGGCCGATGAGGCCCGCAAGGCGCTCGACCGCGCCGGCACGCGCGTCACCGGACTGCTGGCCGACCATCTGCTCGACCCCGCCGAGGACTTCTCCGTCCGCCGCCGCATCCCTCGCATCCTCGCCCGCCACAACACCCGGCGCGCCTTTGCCGCGCTGCTCGATGGACTCTCTGACGCCCGCTTCGAAGTCCGCTACCAGTGCGCCCGCGCACTCGACTACATGCGCACGCGCAACCCCGAACTGCAGGCCCCCCGCGATCTCATCTTCAGTATCGTCGCCGAGGAACTCGCCCAGGGCCAGGGCGTCCTCGAGTCCCGCCAACTGCTCGACCAACCCGACGAGGAAGCCGCCCTCGCTTACATGGACCAGACCGTCGGCGGCGCCGCCGACAAAAACGCCGAGTTTATCGTCAGCCTTCTGGCCACCATCCTGCCCCGCGAACCCCTGCGCGTCGCCTTCCAGGCGTTCCACTCCGACGACCGCCTGCTGCGCGGGCTGGCCATCGAATACTTCGACAGCGTCCTCGACGGCCCGGCCCTCGAAGCCTTCCGCAAATACGTCCGCGAAGATTCCGCGCGCCCGCGCCGCGAGCCGCAGTCGATCATGCAGGACCTGATGGCCTCCAGCGACAGGCTGAAGACTACAGAGTCCGGCGGCGATGCTCCGCCTTGATCCGCCACGCCACCCACAGCCATACCGCCGCCAGCGCCACATTGAACAGCGCGAACATTCTCACGCTCGCCCCGATCGAGGTGCCCACAGCCACCGCCCCTCCGCTGGCGAAGTCGCCCGCCCTCATGAAGAACGTGTCCACCGCCGCCTTCGCCTTGTATTTCGCCTCGCGCGAGGTCGGCAGCCACAGCGCCTGCTTCAGCGTGTTCTGCAAAGAGTAATCCGTGCTGTTCTCCAGCGTCTTGCCCAGTTTCACGATCGCCAGCATCGGCGCCCCGAACACCATCGCGTAACTCGCCAGCGAGATGCACGGCATCACGAACAGCGACCCGCGCACGCCGATATGCCGGATCAGCCGGCTCACAAAGCCCGCCTGCAACACCAGCCCCAGCAGATTCACCCACATGAAGAAATCCGCCCACGTGCCGCCGATAAACTGCCCCCGCGCAGCCTCCGATGCCGCCCCCTCGCCGAACCTCGCGAACGACTCGGTCACGATCAGCTTGCCCAATATGTACTCGCCGCTCGTGTTCACGAAGTTCAACAGCACGATCATCGCCGCGATCAGCATCAGGTAGCGGTCCCGCATGATCAACTGGAAGCCGCCCTCCGTGTTCAGTTTCTTCTCCGCCAGCATCGCCGCCTCCGGCGACCCCGACCGCTTCTCCCGCCTGTTCACCACCCAGACAATCACCAGCGACAGGATCAGCATCGCCCCCGCCACCGCCATCAAATCGTAAGGCGATAGCCCCATTCGCTTGATCATCTGCGATGCCGCCAGCGCGCCCCACACCCCGCCCAACGAACTCCCGATCCCGATGAACGGGAACAGCCGCCGCCCCTGCCCTTCCGTGTAGATGTCGTTCGCAAACGCCCAGAACTGCGACACCACAAAGACGTTGAAGATCCCCAGCCAGATGTAGAACACCACCCCTTCGCGCGCCCCCGCCTGTCCCGCCAGATAGAACACCGCCAAGTTCAGCGCAAAGAACACCAGCGACCCGGCGACCAGCTTGAACCTGTCCACCTTCGTGCCGATCCAGCCATAAAACGGGATCACCAGAATCAGCAGCAACGCCTGCCCGGCCGCCGAGTAGGCTTTCACCTCTGCGCCCCCCTGAGTCAGGATCAGCGTCTCCCGCGCCGGCTTCAGCAGGTAGTACAACGACAGCAGGATGAAGGCGTTCACCGCCATCAGCAGCGCCCCGGCGCCCTCGCCGGCCCGGACGTCGGCAAACACCGACAGCGCTTTCTCGATCCAGCTCTTCGGCTTCTCGCCTTCGGTCTTGAACAGCGGGAACGTGACGTGCGAAAACAGCTCCGGATGGGTTCGCAGCGATCTCGGTTCGTCTACCATTGGTGCTCGACTCCAACAACTTCAGCCGACGTTTCGTTTCGCCTCAGGTAAACCGAAATAGTGTGCGAGGGCGTGTTCCGCTGCGTGAGTTGGGCCAGCAGGTAAGGACCGCCTGCCTCGGGCAGCCATGCCCCTTCGGGCGCCTGCAGCGGCGCGGCGGCGCCTGTGGCGTTGTTGAAATCGAACCATTCCACTCTTACCGGTCCCGCGCCGCCAAAGCCGTACTGCGCCGAGAGGTCCTGCCACTGGAGCTTTCCGCCGCTCACCTGGAACCGGTCCAGCGGCAGCACCCGCTCGAACGCGTACCGCCCGATCTTGTCGCGCCGCCGGATCAGGCACTCCGTCATGTACACCGGCGCGCCCGGATCGCTGAACCGCGCCGAATCCACGATCACCCGCAGGTCGTCGTCCGTCAACGCCATGATCTGCTTGGCGATCCAGAAATCGTCGTCCGGCAACGAGTTCATGAACGCCGGGTTGGGGTACTCGGGCACCCATCTGTCCGGCCGGAATCGCTCGCTCTCAAACCGCCCGATGGACGGGATCTGCGGGTACCGCGCCCGCGCCCAATCCGGCACCAGCGCCCCCAGCGTGATGAACTGCATGATCGAATTTCGCCAATCAAACAGGTACTCTCCGCCCGAACGCGGGCTGTTCGGCCTGTAACTGGCCGACCCCAGCGTCGAACCAAAGTCCATCTGGTAGTGCCGGACATAGCGCAGCCCGTTCTCCTCCACCAGCACGTCCATCGTGTTGATGGCCCGCGAATCGTCGTGGTCGATCCACGCCGCCGCCAGCCGCATCCCGCGCAGGTCGCGGCGGTGCTCGTGCGGCACCGTGTCGTTCACGTCGTCGGTGCGCGTACCGTGATACCGGTATTCGCCGATCAGCGAGCCGGACAGTGCCCGGCTCGCCATGCCCCGGTACAGGCCTTCCGGGTTCCTGGCGCCGCGGCGCAGGATGGCGCTCACATCATCTGGGGTCATGCGGCGTCGCTGCCCGTTGGGTTCCTTGATTCTGGCTTCGGGCGAGAGCTCAAGAATCGACGCCGGAAACTCGACGATATAGTTGTCCGGCACATGGTAGCCGAGGGCGTGGAAGATGCGGCCGGAGATCTGGTCCGCGCCGGATGCAAGCTCCGGGTAGTCGGAAGGGTCGAACTTCACCAGATACGTGCCGCCGGCTTGGTCCTGAATCCAGAATCCAGGCGTCACCCCGCCGCTCTTCGGCCTGATGATCGTCCACTTCCCCGTCATCGAAGGCGGATGGGTGCCGTCAGGCCCGCGCCTCAGTTGTTCCGCCGTCAGCGGCTTCCAGTAATGGCGGCGCTCCCACCACGGCCCGTCCATCGGATCGCCCAGCGTGTTGATCCCTCGTGCCCGGATCGCCGGTCCCGTGCGCGGCTGCAACTCGCCCGGCGGGGCCAGCGAGTGGACGAAAAGATCATACACGTCGCTCAGTTCCCGCACCGGCATCTCGCCCACCCGCCGCGGTGGCGGTTCCTTCAGCAGCGGGTCGTCGGGGTAGAACTTTTGCCCCGCCGCCGGAAAGGCGGCGAGTGCCGCCGCAAGCATCGCGATCAGAGTCCTCATCGGTTTAATAGAGGGGCTGGAACGCCCCCGTCCCAAACCTCTGCGAATTGAACACATCGTTGAACTTGAACCAGATCATAAACCCTTCCCGGCTGAATCCAACATCAAATCGCAAAAATGTCTGGTTCCGGATATTGGCCCGCAGCCCGAAGCCCGCCGATCCCTTCATCTGGCTCAGCGCCAGATGCCCGCCGCGCCTCATCACCTTGCCCGCATCGTAGAAAAGCGCCCCGTCCATCCCTGAGAAAATCTCCCACCTATACTCCGCGTTCAGGATCAGCGAATTCGAATCGTTGAACCGGTACTGCCGGTAGCCCCGCACGTCGTCCGACCCGCCCACCGTCGGCCTCATGTAGAACGGCACGGCGTCCGTCCCCACCGGATCGGTCAGCGTCGCCCGCGCCCGGAATGCCAGACGCCGGACATTGTTGAAGAACCCGACATACTCCTGCAAGTCGATATCGTAGCGGTTGAAGCTGTACAGCGATCGCGTCTGATCCTGATACCTCAACCACTGAACCACATAATTGCCGCCCGTCTTCGGGCCCAGCGCATTGTCCCGCCGGTCATACTGCGCCAGCAGCCCGTAACGGAGGAAGTTCGATTGCAGGTTCAGCCCCGGCGCCTGCGCTTCGCTATAGATCTGCTCGGTCGAACTGATCCCCGCCCGCTTGCCCGGCCCCACGTTCGTCAAGACGTACCCCATCATCGCCCCGGCGCGCAGCCGCTTCTCCGGGCGCGCGATTGCGATACCCTGAATCGTCGTGTCCTCGAGCCGGTAGTTGGTGCGTCCCCCGCGAGTCGAGAAATTCCCCGGACCGTAATAATCCAGGCTGTTGTAGTTGCGGTGCGTCAGGTCGACGGCCGAGATCAGTCTCTTGCCGAAGCTCTGCGGGAACAGCAGCGTGCCCGTATACTTCTGCCACAACCTGGTCGACACCTGGCCCGTCGCCCGCAACTCCATGTAGCCGTTGCCCAGGTTGTGGTTTGTATACTCAGTGCCCACGGCGAAGCCGCTGCCGGTGGCCAGCCCCCCCGCAATGGGTCGCCATCCCTTGTAACCTTCGGTGAACTTCTCGAGCAGCCGCTGGTCCTGAATCTGACGGACGAAGTGCTCCGGCCGTGGCAGTTGTTCGGGAGTCAGCGTCGCCTGCTTGGCTGACCGTTCCCGTTCGATCGCCTCGGCCCGGCTCGACGGCTGCCCGGCCGGCAATGGCTGTGACTGGGCCGCACAGGTGTGTGCCGCAACGGCCGCGATCCCTATGGCGATGAGGCGCATTCTCAAGCTTCTATTTCCCCCGCGTGTCAGGCTTTTTATTGTCTCTCACTCTTTCCACTGTCACCGGAAGCGTGTACGCCGCGCCGTCCGCCCTCACCGGCCTGATCTCCTCATCGCCCGCCGCCGTCACCGTCAGTCGGTCCGGCCCGGCATCGACAATCAGGAAGTGTCTCTGTGCTGCCCAGGCTTCGATATTGTTGCTCTCCATCTTCGCCCGCACGTCGCCCCGGCGCAATTCCCCGCCCGCCCCTGTCACAAAGAACCGGATCCCATGCCCGCGCTCATTGCTCCGGCTGATCTGCAAATTGTGCTCGTGGCCCTGGAACACCGCCTGCACCCCCGTCTCGCCAAACAAATCCAGGAAGTGCTTCATCCGCTCGTAGTTTTTTTCTTCGTCGTGGCCCGGCCCGGCGTTGAAAATCGGATGGTGCATGTAGGCCAGCTTCCATGGCGCGCGCGATCCTCTCAGCGCCCGCTCGGCCCACTTGTGCTGCTCTCCCCCGGCCAGCCACACCGGCGCCTTCGGCCCGCGCTCCGTGTTCCGCGTCGTGTCCAGCGCGAAAAAGTCGATCAGCCCGCCGAAGTTGAATGTGTACCACCGCGCCGGCCGGTTGCCGGGGAAAAAGAAGTTGTCCAGGTAAACGTCCAGATCCCCCCGTTTCTCACTCTCGTTGCCGTCGTGGTTGCCCAGGATCGGGTACATCGGGATCGAACCCAGCATCTCCTTGTATGGCGCGAAAAACCGCGGAACCCAGTCCGCATCGCGGTCCCCGCTGCCGGCCAGCCAGATGCCCGGTATCACCGAGTAGATGTTATCCCCTGTAGACAGAATGAACCGGATCGGTCGCTCCGTCGCGGCGCGCTCTTTCACCACCCGCGCCATCGCCTCGGCGATCTTGCGCTGGTCTCCGCTCCCGTTGCCGAAATCGCCGAACACCAGGAATGAACAGCTCGCCGCCTTTGCCGGCCACGTCCGGATCCGCCCTTTCCCTGCCGTCCGGCCGTCGATCGTCAGTTCGTAGTCGTAGCTGCGGTCCGGCTCAAGCCCGTCTGCCACCGCCCACGCCTTCGTCGTCTCCACAACCTTGTCGCCCACCCGCAGCTGCGCCTTGCCATGCGAGATCGAATCCCGCCCGATCGTGTTGCCCCGGCCCCGCGCCGTGCCCCATGCCAGCAAAACGTGTGTCGGCCCCAGGTCGCCGGTATAGATGTGAATTGCCTCCGTCGCGCTGCTCTGCATTGCCAGCAGCAGGACGGCCATCGTAGCTTTGGCTAAACGCGCCATACGCGCTCCCTGTAGTCCTGGATCGAACGGTCGGACGAAAACTTGCCTGTCCGCGCCACGTTCAGGATCGATTTCCGTGTCCAGCCCTCGACATCGCTCCACTCCCTGTCGATCCGGTCCTGCACCTCCATATAGCATGCAAAATCCGCCAGCGCCATGTAGCGGTCATCCCACACCAGGTCATCCACCAGCGGCTTGAACAGCCCCCGGTCGCCGCGCGAGAATCCCCCCATCGAAATGGCATCCAGACTCCGCCGCAGCAGCGGGTGGCTGTCGATCCAGGCCCGCGGATCGTAGCCCGCGGCCTTGATCTGCTGCACCTCCGGCGCTGTATGCCCGAACAGGAAGAAGTTCTCCTCCCCCACTTCCTGCCGGATCTCCACGTTCGCCCCGTCCAGTGTCCCTGCCGTCAGCGCCCCGTTCATCGCAAACTTCATGTTCCCCGTCCCCGACGCCTCCAGCCCGGCGAGCGAAATCTGCTCGCTCAGATCGGCCGCCGGGTAGATGTGCTGCGCCAGCGTCACGTTGAAGTCCGGCAGGAAGATCACTTTCAACCGGCCCGCCACATCGTCGTCGCGGTTCACCACCTCCGCCACCGAGTGGATCAACTTGATGATCAGCTTCGCCTTGAAATAGCCCGGCGCCGCCTTGCCCCCGAATATGAATACTCGCGGCGTCACCTCGGCCTCCGGCGCATCCTTCAGCCGCAGATACGACGCCACGATATGCAGCACCTTCAAATGCTGCCGCTTGTATTCGTGAATCCTCTTCACCAGCACGTCGTACATCGGCGTCGTCTCGACATACTCGCCCACCCGCCGCTCGATCACCGACGCCAGGTCCTGCTTCGACACGCTCCGCACCAGCCGCCACGCCGTCCTGAAGTCCGCATCTTCCACCAGCGGCTCCAGCCTCCTCAACTGGCGCAGATCCTTCGTCCACTCATCCCCGATCCGGCTGTTGATCAGCGCCGACAGCGCCGGGTTTGACAGCAACAGCCACCGCCGCGGCGTCACCCCGTTGGTCACGTTCGTGAACCGCTCCGGCCACATCTCGGCAAAATCCCGCAGCACGGTCGTCCGCAGCAACTCCGAGTGCAGCTCCGCCACCCCGTTCACCATGTGCGAACCCACCGTCGCCAGGTGCGCCATCCTCACCTGCTTCGGATGGCCCTCTTCGATGATCGACATCCGCGCCGCCCGCCCGTGATCCGTCGAATCCCATACGCGGACTTCGTCCAGGAACCTCCTGTTGATCTCGTAGATGATCTCCAGATGCCTCGGCAGCACGCTCTCAAACAGCGGCAACGGCCACCGCTCGAGCGCCTCCGGCAGCAGCGTGTGGTTGGTATAGCCGAACGTTTTGCGCGTCACCTCCCATGCCCGGTCCCAGTCCATACACTCTTCGTCAACCAGCAGCCTCATCAGCTCCGCCACCCCGATCGACGGGTGCGTGTCGTTCAACTGCACCGCATAGGACTCGTTCAACCTTTCGAGCGATGCCGCCTTCCGCCTCGCCGCCCGAACCACGTCCTGCAACGAACACGACGTGAAGAAATACTGCTGCTCCAGCCGCAGGATCCGGCCCGAAGCCGTCCCGTCGTTCGGATACAGGATCTTCGACAGGTTCTCCGACCTCACCTTCTCTTCCACCGCCCCCAGATAATCCCCCGTGTTGAACGCCTCGAAATCCAGTTTCTCCACCGCCTCCGATTTCCACAGCCTCAGCAGGTTCGCCGTCCGCGTCTTGTATCCCAGAATCGGCGTGTCGTACGGCACGCCCATGATCACCGTCGCCGGATGCCACACCACCCGCAACCCGCCATCCACCGATCGCCGGTGCTCCGTATGCCCCCCCAGCTTCACCTCCACCGCCCTGCCCGGCCGCGCGATCTCCCACGGATTGCCCGACCTCAACCATTTGTCGGTGATCTCCACCTGCCACCCGTCGCGGATCGTTTGGTCGAAGATCCCAAACTCATACCGGATCCCATACCCGATCGCCGGCACGTCCAGCGTCGCCAGCGAATCCAGGTAACACGCCGCCAGCCGGCCCAATCCGCCGTTTCCCAGCCCCGGCTCCTCTTCGCGTTCGATCAGCGCGTTCAGATCGTAGCCCAACTCCCGCATCGCCTGATGGAACTCTTCCCGGATCCCCAGGTTCACCAGGTTGTTCTCCAGATGCGGCCCCAGCAGAAACTCCGCCGACAGGTAACACACCATCTTCGTCGACGCGCTCGAATAACTCTTCTCCGCCGTCTCGATCCACCGGTCCAGCAACCGGTCCCGCACCGTGTACGCCGCCGCCAGGTACAGGTCGTCCAGATCCGCCACGCTCGGATACCGCCCCTGCACGTAAAACAGATTCTCCAGAAAGGACTGCCTCAGCGCATCCACGTCCATCGCCGTCCTGGACTCCAGTCGCCTGTTGCTCATTTCGGTCATCGTCGGATCCCTCCTGTCGTCAAAAGAACCTGCCCAACCGGAAAAACACCTTCCCCTCTCCCCGGTCCCCATACGCCACTCCAAAAAACACCACCCCAAACTGCGTCTCGCCCAGCAACCCCGCCGTCGCGCTGTGCCTCGGCAACGCCGTCGCCCCCCGCGCCCACGCATTGCCCGCCTCGTAGGCCAGCAGTCCGTAGAACTTTCCGAATATCGACAACGACGGGTTCGACAACCCCCTCATTAGGTACCCCCCCGCGTAGTAATACCGCGTCCCCAGCAACTGGTTCCTCGCCAGCGACCCCATCCGCAGCGGCCCCCCCAATTCGAAACTGTTCGACAGGTGGACATCGTCCTGCGTCACGCCCCCACGCCCCTGCCCGATCAGGAAAAACCTCCGCGGCAGCGGCTTGGCAT
>JACZJQ010000108.1 GCA_014860455.1 Bryobacteraceae bacterium
TTACGTCCACTACCTCCGCGACGAAGTCGAGCGCTCAGGCGGCGCGACGTGCGTCTTTTTGAACGGCGCCATCGGCGGCATGATGTCCCCCCTCGACGCACCCATCAAGGACTACGAAACCGGCCAACTCGCCCCCGTTAACACCTTCCGCTTCGCCGAATCAGTCGGCCGCCCCGCCGCCCGCATCGCCCTCGCCACGCTGAAGTCCGCCAAGCCCATCAAAGCGGACAACGTCTTCTACCGCGAATCCGAAGTCACCATCCCCGTAGCCAACAAGAACTACCTCATGGCCTCCGCCGCCGGCCTCTTCAAGGGCCGCAAGCCCATGGGCGGCGACCCGCCCGTCACCCGCACCCCCGTCGGCCTGTTCGAAATCTCCGCCAGCGGCAAGCCCGCCATCCAGGCCGCCATGATCCCCGGCGAACTTTATCCCGAACTCAGCCTCGGCCGGATTTCGCGCGATCCCAACGCCGACTTCCCCGATGCCCCACTCGAACCCGGCATCAAGAGCGACATCCTCACCGCGCCCATCCGCATGGTCGTCGGGCTCGCCAACGACGAGATCGGCTACATCATCCCCTGGGCACAGTGGGACCAGCAGCCGCCCTATACTTTCGGCGCCGCCAAACAGTGGTATGGTGAAGTGAATTCAGTCGGTCCCGAGGCCGCGCCCGTCATCATCCAGGCGGTCGGCGCACTCGCCCGTCAGCCACGGCGCTAGCAAACCCGACCGGATATACTTAATTTGGCCCTTTATCGTTTCTACACCAGACCCCAGGAGAGAGAATGCCCAAGAAGATCGTCATCCTGACAGGCGGGGGCGACGTCCCCGGTTTGAACGCCGTCATCAAACAGGTGACCTACCGCGGACTCGGCATGGACTTTGAAGTCCTCGGCGTCCGCCGCGGATGGGAAGGACTTACCCACCTCAACCTCGACGACCCCGACTCCAAGTCGCGCTATGTCCTGCCTCTGAACCAACTCAACACCCGCACCATCGATCGTTCCGGCGGCACTTTCCTCCACTCCAGCCGCACCAACCCGGCCAAGATGAAGTCACTGCCGCCCCACCTCGAGGGCCAGACCTTCCCCACCCGCGAACTCACCAAGGACGGTAAGACCTCCACCGTCTTCGACGTCACCACTTCTGTCCTTAAGAACCTCGAAGGTCTCGGAGCCGATTACGTCGTCGCCATCGGCGGTGACGATACCCTCAGCTACGCCCGCCGTCTGCACGACGAAGGCGTCAAGGTCATCGCCATCCCCAAGACGATGGATAACGACGTCCAGCACACCGAATACTGCGTCGGCTTCTCCACTGCCATAACCCGCGCCGAAAGCGCGATCCAACGCCAGCGCACCACCGTAGGCTCCCACGAGCGCATCGGCATCTTCCGCATCTTCGGCCGCGACGCCGGCTACACCGCGCTCTACACCGCCTACGTCACCAATATCCGCTGCCTGATCCCCGAGTACAAGCCCGATCTCGAACAGGTCATTAAGGTCCTGGTCGACGACAAAAAGGCCAATCCGTCGAACTACTCGCTCGTGATCCTCTCCGAAGGGGCCGAATGGCTGGGCTACCAGGTCCGCCACTACGGCGAAGCCGACGCCTACGGCCACCAGAAAAAGGCCAACGTCGGCGACGACCTCGCCGCCGAAATCAAAGCCCGCGCCAAGGAAGAGACTATCGTCAGCGATCTCACCTACGACCTGCGCTCCGGGGACCCCGACTTCACCGACAAACTCGTCGCCTGCACCTTTGGCAACATGGCCATGGACGCCATCAGCCAGGGCCAGAGCGGCCTCATGACCGGCATCGTCAACGGCTGCTACGACATGGTCGAGATCCCCGATCCCAAACTCGGACCCCGCAAAGTGGAACTGGAATCGATGTACAACACCCAGCGCTTCCGCCCCAACTATGGCGGCAAGAAGGGCCTGCCCATCTTCCTCACCCGCGCCTGATGCGCCTTCTCAAACGCATCTTCGCGCCCCGCAAACCGAAAGCCATCGAACTTACGCCGGATCTCGCCACAGAGATCCGGCGTTCGTTTGAGTCCGCCTCGGCCGACGAACAGCACTTCCCTTCCACCATCGACCCCCGCATCTACCACGTCAAACTCGTCCTCTCGCACATCGGCCCGTTGGGCTCCGGCCGCGTCCTCGACGCCGGCTGCGGCAAGGGCCGCTACGCCCGCATCGTCAAACAGCACAACCCTTCTGCCACCGTCGCCGCCATGGACCTCGCCGTCTCCATGCTCGGCTACGCCGATCGCGACCTCGCCCGCACCGCCGGCTCCCTGCTCGATCTGCCATACGCCGATTCATCGTTCGACGCCGTCTACGCTACCGAATCTCTCGAACACGCTGTCGATATCGGGCGCGCCGTCGCCGAACTCTGCCGCGTCCTCAAACCCGGCGGCCGCCTCGTCATCATCGACAAAAACGCCGAACACTGGGGCCGCCTTGAAACCCCCGCCTGGGAAAAGTGGTTCCACCGCGACGAACTCCTCTCGCTCCTCCGCCGCCACTGCCAATCCGCCGAAGCCCGCCCAGTGAGCTACTGGGAAGACGTCGAACCCGACGGTCTGTTCCTCGCCTGGCTCGCCGTCAAGTAACCTTCCCGCCAACGGTTTACAAGGGCGCACCACCCCCCGTGCGCTAAACTGGTATTTACCACTTTTATGTTCGACACCCTCCTAGCCAAGGTCTTTGGCACCAAGCACGATCGCGAGGTCAAAAAGCTCCTCCCGCTCGTCGCCGAGATCAACAGCCGCGAAGAGCAGGTCGCAAAGCTCTCCGACGCCGAACTCGCCGCCAAGACCGCGGAATTC
>JACZJQ010000109.1 GCA_014860455.1 Bryobacteraceae bacterium
GTCTACGCCACCGAATCTCTCGAACACGCTGTCGATATCGAGCGCGCCGTCGCCGAACTCTGCCGCGTCCTCAAACCCGGCGGCCGCCTCGCCATCATCGACAAAAACGCCGAACACTGGGGCCGCCTCGAAACCCCCGCCTGGGAAAAGTGGTTCCACCGCGACGAACTCCTCTCGCTCCTCCGCCGCCACTGCCAATCCGCCGAAGCCCGCCCAGTGAGCTACTGGGAAGACGTCCCGCCCGACGGCCTCTTCCTCGCCTGGCTCGCCGTCAAGTAACCGCGGCGTTTGACGTGATAGTGAACCCAGGACCTGATCGGAGGCGGCGGCATATGCGCGCCTGTCTGCGGGAGAATACAAGTGGGCGGCGCTTGCTGAGTATGGTCCTGTCGCGGCACTGAAGGAGGAAAGTGGCAAGAGTACCAATTACGGTCATGGGTTATCGTTGCGACCAGTGCGGTCACGAGTGGATTCAACCCGCACGAGAGCAGGAACCTACGGCCTGTCCTATGTGCGAAAGTCCCTCCTGGGATACGCCGAGGAAGAATCCGATCCCCATGCTCACCTACGAAGTCTTCAGGGATGCGGTCAGGGGTATCCTGGCCGACGCTGGCCGCCTCACATGGACCGAGATCAGGACCGCCGCCAAACTTCCGCAGCGCCTGCCCAACAACCAATGGGTGCGCCGCCTCGAAGCGGACATCAGCCTTCGACGTGAGAAGGATGTCCACGGGATCATCATCTGGAGCCTGGACAAGACGAGCTAGACTGATCTCATGCCTTCGGTTCGCCACCTCAGCCTACCCGCAGCGCCACTGAAGCAGCAGTTGGAACACCGCTGCTCCTGGAATGACGCAAGATCGGCGGACGAGGCCGATTTCTTCACCATCGGCTACGCCGGAAGATCCCTGGACGATATCATCACGGCGCTGCTGCAGCGCGGCGTGCGAACTCTCGTCGACGTTCGTCAGAATCCCGTCAGTATGTTCCGGCCCGAAGTGAGCAAGAAAAACCTCGCCAGGGCTATCGAATCGAGCGGGATGATCTACACACATCTCCCCGAATTCGGCGTGCCCCGCGACATTCGGGCAAAAGCCATCGGCGCGGGTGACCGGCACGTGATCTGGGCCTGGTACGACGAGCATGTCGTCACCTCGCTGCACAACCTGCACTACTTCCTCAACGGCTTCGAACACCCGGTGGCATTCATGTGCACCGAGATCGACCCCGGCGAATGCCACCGGCACCGGATCTCCCTGGCCCTGGAAAGAAGGGGATTAAAGAGCTACGATTTATGAAGTCCAATGCCTCCAATCATCACGAAGCGGGCTCTGATCGTGGTCAAGACGTATCCCGTGCCTTCAGAGTCCGGCATCGAATCCTCGTGCACCGCGGCGATCACCGACTCCGGTGAATGGTTGAGGCTGTACCCAGTTCCCTGGCGCCTCCTCGCCAACGACCAACGCTTCCGTAAATACCAGTGGGTCGAGGTGGATGTCACAAAGGCACCGTCTGACCCGCGGCCCGAAAGCCACCACCTCGTTCGTGATGGCATCAGAATCCTGTCGAACCCGTTGCCGAATTCTCGTCATTGGCAGGCAAAGAAGGACGTGGTCTATCCATTGAGCTCGCCCTCCCTCTGCTGGCTCTCAAGGCAACGGGATGCCAACTTTCATCCAACGCTGGGTCTCTTCCGTCCATCGGAGATAAGGAGGCTCCGCTTCTATCCCGAAGCCGACCCCGACTGGTCGGAGAGCCAGCGCCTCATGCTCAGGCAGACACACCTATTTGTTGAACCGCCGCGTGAGGAACTGCAGAAGATCCCCTACAAGTTCGTGTACGAGTTCCGATGTGATGACGATGACTGCCGGGGGCACAACCTCATGTGCACCGACTGGGAAATGCTCGAATCCTACCGGGAATGGACGGTTCGGTACGGCGACCGTTGGCAGGAGAAGTTCAGGCTGCGCTACGAGGAAGAGATGATCCGCAAGAACGATACGCATTTCTTCGTGGGCACTGTCGCCAGCCACCCCCACAGTTGGATCATTATAGGGCTCTTCTATCCCACAAAGGACCCTGCCGAGGGCCAAGGCCGTCTGTTCTGACCTCGCCTGGCTCGCCGTCAAGTAACCTTCCCGCCAACGGTTTACGCGGGCTTGCCAGCCCCCGTGCGCTAAACTGGTATTTACCACTTTTATGTTCGATACCCTCCTAGCCAAGGTCTTTGGCACCAAGCACGATCGCGAGGTCAAAAAGCTCCTCCCGCTCGTCGCCGAGATCAACAGCCGCGAAGAGCAGGTCGCAAAGCTCTCCGACGCCGAACTCGCCGCCAAGACCGCGGAATTC
>JACZJQ010000110.1 GCA_014860455.1 Bryobacteraceae bacterium
GTAGCTGCCCGCCCACGGGAACGATGATGCGCCGTTGATGGCGCTATAGGAGTTGTTGTTGTCGGCCTCGAAGAACAGGCCGTACGCGCTTCGAACCACCCACTTGTCCGAGACCTGCCAGGCGAGGCCGAAACGCGGCCCGAAGTCGTTGTAGCTGCGGGTTCCGAAATAGCGGCTGCCGTTGCAGAGGTTGCATGTGCCGGCGAAATCGTATGCGCCGAAGAGGCCGCTCTGCGGGTCGGTCTTGGTCATGTTCCAACTCGCCATGCGGTCGGCCACTTCTGTGTAGGGCGGCTGGAAGTCCCAGCGGACGCCGAGATTCAGCGTCAGTGTGCGGGTGACTTTGTAATCGTCCTGGAAGAAGCCGGCCAGGTACATCCTGCGTCCGCCGAGGCCCACCGGCGCGCCGAGACCCGCCGAGTCGACGATGCCGAGCAGGTAGCTCGCAAACGAGTAGCCGGTCTGGCTGCCTGAGAACGTCTCGTTGGGGATCGCCGTGGCTCGGGCGTTGAAGTTGAACGAACCGCCGGGCGTGGGCCGGTTGTTGAACTGGAAACGCCGGTGGTCGAAGCCCATCTTCAGGAAGTGCTTGCCCTTGGTCATGGTCAGCGTCGCCAGGATGCCGCCGGAATTGTAGGCCGCGAAGCTGGCCTGCGGATCGCCCGGCGTGACCGGCGAGACGTATGGACCGCCGCTCCAGTTGACGGTGGGGTAACCGAAGGTGGAAAGGTTCTTGATACCCAGTTCCTTCGCCCCATCGATATCCCTGTGGACGCTGTTGTTGGGGTTGGCGAACCTGTTCACGCTGGTATTCACGTTCAGTAGGGTGGTGGGCGATATCGTCCAGTCCCAGGCCAGACGGACCAGAGATGAGCGCGTCCGCTGCAAGCGAGCCTTCGACAGCGGGCCGCCCCTGGGGTCGGTGATGTCCCACATGCCGCCAGCGTCGAGCAGCAAGCGCGGACGCACCGTGTAGCTGTAGGAACCCGACAGGCGGTTGACCGAATTCAGTTGCTGGTCGGCTTTGACCGAGAACTGATACTGGTCGAACTCCGGCGTCGTGGCCACCGGGAACAGGCCATTGTTGACCAGCGGGGTGACGCCCGCGGCGTCCTTCACCGTCGGTAGGTAGTGCTTGGTGGCGATGCTGTTCAGCTGCTGTGAAACCGTGCTGAACCGCGACTTCGGGATGATGTTGCCGGGGAACATCTCGCCGATATAGCGGCCGCTGGCGAGTTGGGTGAAGGTGGCGGGATCGAAAATTGCGCCGCGTTTGACCGTCCGGCCCAAAGCATCGGTCCCGGCGTTGACAGTCTGGAGCAATCGCGAGAAGTCGCCTTCATAGAACTCGGCCAGAGGCAGCGTCCGGTTGGGCGCGCCGAAACCGCCGGTGCGGTCCTTGTACTTCTCGAACGAAGTGTAGAAGAACGTCTTATCCTTACCGTCATAAATCTTCGGAATGTAGACCGGGCCGCCGATGCTGCCCGCCATGTTTTGCCTGCGGTCCTGGGGCCGTTTGACGCCCCGGAAGTTGTTCACCCAGGTGTTGGCGTTCAGCGCCTCGTTGCGCAGCGCGCCGTAGGCCGTGCCGTGGAGTTGGTTGGTGCCCGACTTCATGACGAAGTTGAACACGCCGGCCTGGAAGCGGCCAAACTCGGCCGACATGCCCGAAGTCTGGATCTTGAACTCCTGGACGGCTTCCAGTGAAACCGTTGATTCGCCGTTGTGTCCGCCGCGATTGGTCGTCGTGCTGGCGCCGTCGATCAGCACTTCTTTCGAAGCCGTGGTGGAGCCGTTGATGTGCGATGTCCAGGAAGAACCGGCCACGCCCGGCGTCAGCTTATAGGCGAAGTTTTCCATGTTGCGGGCGCCGGCGAAGCTCAGCGGCAGGTCGATCAGGCCGGAGTTGGTCAGCGAGGTGCCGACTTGCGGCGAATCGGTCTGCACCCTTTCCACGGTCGCCGCCACTTCGACGGTCTCCACCATCGAACCGACATCGAGTGTGGCGTCGATGCGGATGACGTCAGTGGCGCGCAACTCGGCGTTGGAGAGAACGAATTTCTTGAAGCCCTTGGCTTCAACCGCGATTTCGTACAAGCCAGGCGGCAGGTTGGGAACGTTGTATTGTCCCGAATCCGTGGTGGCCACCCGGGTGGTCATGTTAGTCGCCGTCTGCTTGACGGTCACCTGGGCCGCGGGAACCGAGGCGCCCGTGGAGTCGGTGACGATGCCGGTGATCGTGCCCCGGTTCAATTGGGCGAACAAGGGGGCCGTGAACAGAGTGAAGAGCAGAATCCATCTCAGTCGTTTCATGTTTAACCTCAAAGCGTAGGTACTACTAGCGATCCTATCGATAGACGCTATCACTGGGTAAGGCTGTGGTCAAGTGAATTCTGGACACAGCGGTATGAAAAACTATTCCTCTCCTTTGGCTGACCCTCAGAGCTTAAAATCAGGGGGAGGCAGGGGCCATCCGCATGAAAGCCATCCATCTTGTCCTGCTCGCCGTGGCCGCTACTCCTGCTTCCGCCCAGTCCGCCGGTCGGCCCGCCTCCGCCGCCATCCTCTATCCCTTGGACCGCTCCGTCTTCCCGCCTGAAATCACCCCTCCCCTGTTCGTTTGGCAGGGTCCGGCCGGCGTCGCCTCATGGACCGTAACCATCGGCTTCGCTAGCGGTGGACAGGCTCTGGTGGCAACTTCTTCCGGCGAGCCTCCCGCCGTTGGAGAGATCGACCCGCGGGCCGTCGGCCCGACAAACAGCCCGCCCGTCCTGCCTGATCTCTATCGAAGAGCCAATTCCTGGCGCCCGCCCGCTCCCCTATGGGAAGAGATCAAGCGCCGCTCCACCCGCAGCCAGGCAACCTTCACCATCTCCGCCGATGACTCCTCCGCTAGGGCATCCATCCGCTTCACCACCTCCCCCGACCCAGTCGGCGCACCGATCTTCTATCGCGATGTACCCCTGATGCCGTCTGAGACAAAGCCGGGCACGATCAAGCCTCTCGCACCCGATGCCATCCGCCTGATCCAATGGCGGCTGCGCGACATTTCGAAACCGGAAAGCCGGGTCGTCCTGGAGGGGATGCCCACCTGCGCCAACTGCCACTCCTTCTCCGCCGACGGAAAGACCCTCGCCATGGATCTCGACGGTCCCGACTCCGACAAAGGCACCTACGCCATCACCGGAATCGCCCCGCAAACCACCATCCGGCGCGAAGACGTCATGACGTGGAACTCATTCGAGGGACGTCCGCCCGGTTCCCGCACCATCGGCTTCATGTCCCAGATCTCGCCTGATGGCCGGTTTGCCGTCAGCACGTTGAATGAAGAGATATACACCGCCAACTTCCGCGACTACCGCTTCCTCCAGGTCTTCTACCCTACCCGCGGCATCCTTGCCTTTTACGACCGCGACACCAAACGAATCGAGCCCCTGCCCGGCGCCGATGATCCCCATTACGTCCACACCAACGCCGTCTGGAGCCCCGACGGCAGCTATCTGTTCTTCGCCCGCGCCCAGGCGCGCGACCCTTACCCGCTGGGCGGCCGCATGGCCGAATCGGCCAACGATCCAAACGAACTGCCTGTCCGCTACGACCTCTACCGCATCCCGTTCAACAACGGCCGCGGCGGACGCGCCGAACCCATCCTAGGCGCGTCCAACAACGGCCGCAGCAACTCCTTCCCTAAGATCTCGCCCGACGGCCGCTGGATCGTCTTCGTCCAGAGCCGCAACGGACAGCTCATGCGTCCCGACAGCGAACTGTTCATCGTCCCGGCCTCGGGCGGCAAGGCGCGCCGCATGAACTGCAACACTCCTTTGATGAACTCCTGGCACAGCTTTTCGCCCAACGGCCGATGGATGGTGTTCAGCTCGAAAAGCCTCTCGCCCTACACCCAGATGTTCCTCACCCACATCGACGAAAACGGCAACGATTCGCCGGCGATCCTCATCGAAAACTCCACCGCTGCCAACCGCGCTGTCAACATCCCCGAGTTCGTCAACATCCCGCCCGATGGCCTGCTGAATATCGATGTCCCCGCGGCTGAGTTCTACCGCATCTACGACAAAGCCTCCGCGGCCAGCAGCGCCGGAGAATTCGCCTCCGCAGCCGCGCTCTGGCGATCCGCCCTCACCCTTGAACCTGACGACCCCCGCGCCCACAACAACCTCGGCGTCGTCCTCGGCGGCCTCCATCGCCTCGCCGATGCCGAAGCCAGTCTCCGCCGGGCGATCGAGTTGAAACCCGCCTACGCCGAAGCCCACTACAATCTAGGCGGCGTCCTCCACCGAACCGGCCGCACCGCCGAGGCCCTTGCCAGTTGGGAACATGCTCTTCGCCTGATGCCCGATTTCGCGGGCGACGCGGCCCGCCAGGCCTCCGCTCTCGCCCAGGCCGCCACCTCCGACCGGGGCGCCGAGGCATGGCGCAAAACCCTGGTCTCGGCCTACAACGACCGCGGCGTCGCCGCCGCCCGCCAGGGCAACGCCGCCCAAGCCGAATCAAACTTCCGCAAGGCCTTGGAACTCGACCCCGTCTTCCCTGAGTCCCACTACAACCTCGGCCGTGTCCTTGCATCCGCCGGCAAACTCGATGCCGCCGCCGATCACTGGCTCCGCGCCCTCGACTCGAAAGCCGATTATCCCGATGCCCTGTTCTCCCTCGCCAGCCTCGAAGCCCAGCGCGGCCGCTGGGGCGAGTCGCTCCGGCGCTGGCTCGACGGCCTTCGCTCGCAGCCCGATTTCCTCCCGGCGCTCAAACAGTCCGCCTGGATCCTGGCCACCGCTGCGGACGATTCACTCCGCGATCCCGACCGCGCCCTGCCGCTCGCCTTGCGCGCCGCCCAACTTGCCCCGGCCGATCCCCAGGCCCTCGACGCCCTCGCCGCCGCCTATGCCGCCGCCGGCCGTTTCAACGATGCTGCAGCCACGGCCCGTAAGGCCCTGGACATCGCCCCCGCCGCCGCGGCCGCCTCCATCCGCCAGCGCTTGTCAACCTATGAATCCGGCCGTGCCTGGCGCGAACCCGCCATCCGCCGCTGACTATTCTTTCCGGTTCTCCGGCTTCGGAATCGTCCACAAGTGGATCTCGTCGCCCTCGATCTCGATTGTCTTTTCAGGCGCCCAGTCGCCCATGTCATGGCTGTGCGACACCACCCGCGTGCCCGGCTTCAACTCTTTCAGCAGTTTCGGCCGCAGCTTCAGATTCACCCACGGCCACAGGTACAGCATCACCACCGTCGCCTTGCTGATATCGGCCTCGAACAGATCCTCGGCGCGAAATTCGATCCGGCTCTTCACGCCCGCTTTGGCCGCGTTTTTCCTTGACTCGCTGATCCGATCAGGGTCGATATCGATCCCCACGCCCCGCGCGCCAAACTCCTTCACGGCCCTGATGACAATCCGCCCGTCGCCGCAGCCCAAATCGTAGACCACGTCCTTTGACGTCACCCTCGCCAGCTTCAACATCGCCAGCGTGATGATCTCGGTCGACGGCTCGTAGCGCACATCCGGCGCCCTCAGGCCTTGCTTATCCTGGCCGCTGAGTCCCTCAAACACCGCCGGAACAACGATCGGCGCAATCAGCAAATCGCGTCTCTTCATGACCGACTACTCTACCATCCCCGC
This sequence comes from Bryobacteraceae bacterium, assembly GCA_014860455.1. Lineage (GTDB taxonomy): Bacteria > Acidobacteriota > Terriglobia > Bryobacterales > Bryobacteraceae > PNKE01. Next base: position 5,631 of record JACZJQ010000110.1, read on the forward strand.
CCTTGCTTTCGATCGCAGTCCTGATAGACTGCCAGTCGACAGACTCTGTTCGACAAGGCTACCAACCCAATGAAACGCCCCATCCTCTTTCTTCTCGCTGCACTATTGCTCACCGCGCCCGCCTTCGCCCAGGCCGGTGGCTGGAAACTCGTCTGGGCCGACGAATTCGATTCGCCCGGCGCGCCCGACCCCGCCAAATGGACCTACGAAAAGGGCTTCGTCCGCAACCAGGAAGCCCAGTGGTACCAGCCCGGCAATGCCCGGATCGAAAACGGCATGCTCATCATCGAAGCCCGCCGCGAGCGTGTCAAGAATCCCGATTACGTCCCCGGCAGCACCAATTGGAAGACCAGCCGCGAGTTCGCCGAATACACCTCCACCTCGATGACCACCCGCGGCATCAAGGACTGGACCTACGGCCGCTTCGAAATGCGCGGCCGCATCGATACCCGCGCCGGCATCTGGCCCGCCTTCTGGACCGTCGGATCCAAAGGCCGCTGGCCCTTCGCCGGCGAGATCGACATCATGGAGTACTACAAGGGCGACTTGCTGGCGAACCTTATCTGGGCCGGCGAGAAGCGCACCACGTCGTTCACAGTGAAGAAGCCCATCAAGAGCTTCGCTGACCCCGACTGGTCCTCCAAATTCCACGTCTGGCGCATGGACTGGGACGAGAACCGCCTGGTGATCTCGGTCGACGGCGAAGTCCTCAACGACGCCGACCTCAACAAGACCTTCAACCCCGACGGCACCAACCCTTACCGCCACGCCCACTACATCATCCTTAACGTCGCCATCGGCGGCCAAGCCGGCGGCGACCCCTCGGGGACTACCTTCCCCTCGCGCATGGAAGTCGATTACGTCCGCGTCTACCAGAAACAGTAGTCCAGGCAACTCGCCGAGCCGCGCCCGCTATGAGGCCGCGACCGCAGGGAGCGGGCTATCCGCGCAATCCCGAGAACCGCGAACGAAGAGAGCGGGTCCCGCGCCAGCCCTACTGCGTCCGCCTCAGCTCCCGGAACAGCTCCTTGAAGCACAGCACCGCTTCAGCGGCCGGGGTCAGGATCTCGCCTTCGCCGAAGTACGCCCGCGCGAACGGCCCGAACCCGGTCCACGTCGTCTGCAGCATGCCCAGATACCGCTCGCCGGTGTCCTTCGCCGCCGCCGCCTTGGCCATCCGCATCTGGTCGAGTTGCCGTAGCGCCACGCCCGGCTTGCGCCATGGCGACGACACCACGCGATACCCGTTCAACGCAAACAACGCCGCCGTCGGATACGCCGCATCGTAGTGCCAGTCGGCAATAATCACGTCCTTGGGCAACATGTGGATCGCCGGCGCTGTGCCGTTCGTGCTCGCCTCCCACTTGCCGATGCCCGTCACGTTGCCGTCGATCATCCTGTCGCCCCAGATCCACAGCGTCCGGCTCTTCTCCGCCAGGTGGTCGCGGATCTTCTTCACCTCGCCGGCGAACAGGTTAGCTTTGTTCGCGCCCTTGCAGCGCGGGCAAACATCTTCGCCGAGCAGAAACACCTCGTCCATGCCGGCATGGAAATCGGTTGCGCCGGTGACGTCCATCACCTCGTCGATCAGGTCGAACATCACCGCATGGACCCCCGGGTGCCTCGGACAATAGCTCCGGCAGTAGATGGCCTTGTTCTCCGGATACAGGCCCGGCGTCTCGTCAAACTCCGGGTGCACGGTGAGCAGCTTGAACGTCTTCTTCGCCCACGACTGATGCCCCAGCATGTTGATCATCGGGACCAGCTTGATCCCCTTCGCCTTCGCCGCCGCGGCCAGTTGCTCCAGTTGCGCCCGGCTCAGCGCGTCGTCGTCCACCAGTTCCGGACGCCGCGTGAACTGGTAGCGGTAATTGATCTCCAGGATCAGCGTATTCACGCCTTCCTTCGGCAGCGCCTCATTGATGAACCGCAGCGCCAGCGGGATCTCGTCCGGCTTGGGCGCAGCCAAGTGAATCCCTTTCACCGCCAGCGTTTGCGCGTCCAGCGCGGCGCAAGCCAAATATATGCCGATCAAAACAGACCATGCGCGTTTCATGCGCGCCAATCTACCACGTTCGGCCGCGGCGCGGAACCGCTCTGCCTGCTACTTCGCCGTCTCCATCATGAATAGCGCGCGGAACAGTTCGATGCCGTTCCAGAAATCCTTAAGCCTCAGATTCTCATTCGCAGCGTGCTGGTTGTTGTCGTGATTCACAATCGGCACACCGATCATCGGCGCCTTCACCACGTCCTCGATGATCGCCAGCGGCACCGATCCGCCCAGCGTCGGCAGCAGCACAACATCAGGCCGCAGCCGCTTCACGGCCTCGATCACCTCGCGCGCCTCCGCCAGGTCCATCGACGTCCTTACCGCCCGGTAGCCCGCATCCGACACCTTCATCGTCGCGATCCGCGGATGCCCCAACCGCTCCTCCGGCGTCGGCTCCCGGTCCAGCACCGCGTACCCGCGCCCCTCGACATGCCTCCTCAGCAACTCGACCATGCGCGCCGGATCGTTGCCCTTCACCAGCCGGATGTCGATAGACACCGTCGCCTCAGACGGCACAACATTCCTCGACTCCTCCCCCACGCCCGCCGACCGCACGCCCCGGATGTTCAGCGACGGCCGGTTGATCACATCCAGCACCCCGCGGCCTTCGGTCCGCGCCAGACCGAGTTCCTTCATCAGCATGGCGTCGATATCCGGCGCCCCGGCCAGCGCCCGCTTCTCGGTCTCCGACAGCGGCTCGATCCCCTCATAGAAACCCTGGATGAGCACCTGCCCGTTCTCATCCCGCATCGACGCGATCAGGTGCGCCAGCATCACCGCCGGGTTCGGCGACCAGTTGCCGTAATGGCCCGAATGCAACTCACGCGCCGCGCCGTAAACCGTCAGGTTCAGCCCCACCACGCCGCGCGCGCCGAAATACAGTTGCTGCCGGCGGGTCTGATGCACCGGCCCGTCGCAGATCAGCCAGTAATCGCCGCTCACCAGCCGTTTGTTCGCCGCCAGGATCCGCCCCAGGTGACCCGATCCGGCCTCCTCCTCGCCCTCGAAGACGAACTTCAGATTCACCGTCGGCTTCAGGTTGAACTGCTTCATCCCGTCCAGCGCCGCCAGCATCGCCATGATCGGCGCCTTGTCGTCGGCGGATGATCTTGCATACAGCCGCGTCTCCGGATCCATCGGACTGCCGCCCCGCATCGACGGCTCCCACGGCGGGCTCCCCTTCCACTGCTTAGCGTCCGCCGGCTGCCCGTCGTAATGGGCGTAGAGCACGACAGTCCGTTTGGCGCCTGGCGCCGTGAGTTCGCCGTAAACCACCGGCGGCGCCCCAGCCACTTCCAGCAACTGGCTCTTAATGCCCCGCCGCTCCATCGCCTGACGCAGCCACTCGGCATTGCGCCGGATGTTCGGCCCGTCCGATGCCACGTTAGGAATCGACAGAAACCCCTGAAATTCCATCAGGATCGCGCCCCGGTCCTGGGCGCACAACTGCGCCGCGATCAACAGCAAAGCCAGCCTGATTGTCATTTGAACTATTCTGCCTGATCGGCTCCGCTTCCTGCCGCCCGCTTCGCCAACCGCAGATTCAGCCACCCGGCGAACAGTGGCGGATTCTCGATCCACGTCGAGATCCACAACAGCATCTCCTCTTTCTCCTGACGCCTCGCCTCGTCCAGCTTTCGGTTTGCCGCCGCAAACCGTGCATGGCGCTTCGATTCCATCACCATGGCGCGCATCTCTGCCCGCTCGCTCGGCCCCGCGCCCTCGTATCTGGCCTCTAACGCCAGCAGCGTCCGGGCAAGATCCCCGATCGTCGTTTGATTGACGCCCTCCACCAGCGGATCCAACGCATATCCGCTTTCGATCAACGTGTGCCTGAACGTCTGGCCGCTCACCTCGCCCACGTCCCGCCGTATCGCCTCGGCCGTTGCGCGGTCCACCAGCGCCGGCTTGTGCGCCTCCAGCCAGTCGAGGATGGCTTGCCTAGCGCGTCGCACGGCGGTATGCCGCCACGGCCTGCTCGTGGGCGGCGAAGGTCTCGGAAAACACATGCGTCCCGCTGCCGTCTGGCGCGGCGACGAAATAGATCGCGGTGGTCTGTTCCGGCTTCAACGCCGCCCGCAGCGACGCCTCGCCCGGATTCGCAATCGGGCCAGGCGGCAGTCCCGTATGCACATAGGTGTTATAGCGGTTGCGGCTTTCCAGATCCGACTTGTAGATGGTCCCCCTCCATCGCCCATCCAGCCGCGCCGCGTACGCCACCGTCGGGTCGGCGTCCAGTTTCATGCCGATTTTCAGCCGGTTCGCATATACCCCCGCGATCCGTGCCCGCTCGCTGTCATGCACCGCCTCTTTCTCAACCAGTGACGCCAGGATCACCGTCTCCCGGCTCGGCGCGCCCTTGGCAATCTTCCGCCACACTTTGTCAAACTGCGCCCGCATCGCCCTCCGAATCTGGCCCGGAGTCGCCGACCGCTTGAACTGATACTTCGAGGGAAACAGATACCCCTCATCCTCTCGGGCTTCCTCGATGAACGCCTCGGCGCTGGCCAGGCCCTGACGCTCGACTTCCTCGCCGATGTCAAAAACGTCAGCACCCTCCGGCACAACCAGCTCCACATAATAAACGTCGCCGCGCGCCATCCGCGACAACACATCAGCCGGCGTCGCCGCTTCGGCAAACCTGTATTCGCCCGCCTGTGGACCTGCCGACGGCCGCAGCACCCGCGCCAGGGGAAACAGGCTCCAATGCCGGATCACCCCCGCAAGCGCCAGCCGTTTGCCGATTTCGAGCGACGAAGTCCCCCTCGGGATCTCAATAAACACCGGCTTGCTGAACCCCCTGTACCGGTCCATGTGGACCATCCCAGCAACCATCGCGCCAATCAGTCCCGCTGCCGCCAGAAACCGTTTCATCAGCCCTTCTCTCCGCCTGCCCGCGCCGACATCCAATCCTCAAGCAGCACCGCCGCCGCCAACCGGTCCACCGTCCCCTTTTTCTTTTCCTTCAACAGCCGTTCCAGTGGCCAGCCCCGAGCCCGCAGCATCTCCTCGGCCTCCACCGACGTCAGCCGTTCATCGTGCATCTCCACCGGCAGCCCGCTCGCCGCGCCCAGCCTGCCCGCAAACCGCCTGCACTCTTCCGACATCGGACTCTCGCGCCCGTCCATATGCAGCGGCAATCCCACCAGGATCCGCCTCGCCTTCCGGTCCTTGGCGATCGCGCTGATCCGTTTCAGATCCTCGGCCAGCGTCCGCCGTTGCAGCGCGTCCAGAGGCTGTGCCGCCAGTCCCTCGGCGTCGCTGATCGCCAGCCCGATCCGCCGCTTGCCCAGATCCACTGACAGCACCCGCGCCGCCGGATTCTCGCTCTCTGCCACATCCTGATTGTGCCATGCTGAACCATATGCGCACTCTCGCCGCACTCCTTATCACAGCCTTGCTCGCTCTCGCACAGCCGCCCAAATCGAAGAAACCCGTCACCCTGGAATCGCTCTCCTCCGGCATGGGCCGCATGATGGCCGCCATGGCCGGACAGCCCGTCTGGTCGCCCAAAGGCGGACGCTTCGCCCACCGCCAGGGTTCCAAGGTCAAACTCTACGACCTCACCACCAAGCAGAGCACCGACGCTTTTGACATCTCTTCCGCCGACAAGGATTCGGTCCAGGCGCCCGCCCCCCGCGAGTTCGGTTGGGAAAACCGCCGCGTCCGTGAGCAGCCGATTCAATGGTCGGCTGACGGCAAGAAGATCCTCGTCATCTCCAAGGGCGACGTCTTCCTCTGGGATGAAGCCAACGGCAAACTCGACACCATACTGAAGACCATCGCCGTCGAACGCGATCCCAAGCTCTCCCCCGACGGCGCCAAGGTCGGCTTCCGTCGCGGCCACGAACTCTATGTCATCGACGTCCAGTCGAAGAAGGAAACCCGCCTCACCCACGACGCCTCGGCCACGCTCTGGAACGGCGAACTCGACTGGGTCTACCCCGAGGAACTCGATCTCGGCACCGCCTGGTGGTGGTCGCCCGATTCGAAATCCATCGCCTACCTCCAATTCGACGTCTCCCGCGAACCCATGTATCCGCAAAGCGACCACCTCCAAATGGCCGCCGTTGCCGAACCCCAGCGCTACCCCAAGGCCGGCACGCCCAACGCCGACGTCCGCCTCGGCGTCGTCTCCGCCGCTGGCGGGCTCACCCGCTGGATGGATCTCGGCGAAACCCGAGAATTTATCCTCGCTCGCGTCCACTGGACCCCCGACTCCGCCCACGTCATCGCCCACCGCCTGAACCGCATCCAGAACCATCTCTGGATCCTCGCCGCAGATGCCGCCACCGGCAAGTCGCGCCTGTTGATCGAAGAGACCGATCCACAGTGGATCAACATCAACAACGACTTCGAATTGCTCCCCGACGGACGCATCCTGCGCTCATCGGAAAAGGGCGAGGGCTTCCGCCACATCTACGTGCACGACGCCGCCGGCAAGCAAACTGCACGTCTGACCAAGGGCGACTGGGAGGTCTCAAACATCGCCTGTGTCGATGAACCCGGCAGGCGCGTTTTTTACGTCTCGAGCGAGGAATCACCGCTCGAACGCCAGCTTTGGATGGTCGGCCTCGACGGCCGGGGCAAGAAGCGCGTCACTGAAGGCGCCGGCAGCCACACGGTCTCGATGTCGCCAGTCTGCGACGCCTTCCTCGACAGTTTTTCCAGCTTAGAATCGCCCAGTCGCTCGGTTTTACGGAAATCCGACAACTCGGAAATCGCCGTCTGGCGCGAGGCCGATACCAAGACCGCCGCCGAATACGACATCCAGAAGACCGAGATCCACCAATTCAAAGGCTTGGACGGGACGTTGTTCTACGCCCGCCTGATCAAACCCGCCGGCTTTGACCCGTCGAAGAAATACCCGGCCGTGGTGCAGGTCTACGGCGGCCCGCACGCCCAGTCGGTCCGCAACTCATACAGCGCGTTGAGCTGGGATCAGGTGCTCGCTCACCAGGGTTTTGTCGTCTGGCAGATGGACAACCGCGGTTCGTTCGGACGCGGCCACAAGTTCGAAGCCGCCGTCCACCGCCGCCTCGGACAGGTTGAAGTCGCCGACCAGCGTGAAGGCGTCAAATACCTCGTCGGGCTGGGCTTCGTCGATCCGGCCCGCATCGGCGTTCAGGGCTGGAGCTACGGCGGCTATATGACGCTGATGTGCCTGCTGCACGCCCCCGACGTCTTCAAGTCCGGCATCGCCGGAGCTTCGGTCACCGACTGGCGCAACTACGACACCATTTACACCGAGCGCTACATGGGTCTGCCCGCCGAAAACGAGGACGGCTACAAGGCCGGCGCGCCGGTCAATGCCGCCGCCAATCTGAAGGGCAATCTCTTGCTTGTCCACAATATCCAGGACGACAACGTGCTCTTCGGCAATGCCCTGCAAATGATGAACGCCCTGCAACTGGCCGGCAAACCCTTCGAGACGCTCATCTATCCCCAGAAGAGCCACGGCGTCAGCGGCAAGGCGGCCACCCATATGCGCCAGCAGCAGTTGGATTTCTTCCTCCGCACCCTGAAGTAGTCGTCGTCCAGCAAAACGAAAAAGGCCACCCGTCGGGGTGGCCCTTTTTCATTGAACTGTGGGTTGATCTACTGTCGGCCGCCCCTGCCCGATGCGCCGCCGCGTACGCCGCCACCGGATGAGGGAGCCGAGGAAGCCGCCGGCGCCGAAGCGCCCGTGCTGATGATGCCGCCGCCGCCCGACGAAATGCCGCGCGATCCAGACCTTTCGCCCGCGCCGCCCGAAACTCCGCCCGCGAACACCGGCCCGCTCGATGCGCCGCGTCCGCCACCGCCACCGTACGACGGTTGCGGCTGGTAGGCCCGGTAGATCGTATACGGCGTGTAATACATATAGCCGAACGGGCTACCCACGGTGGAGAACATGGGCATGAAGGTGTAGGTGCCGAAATAGGGGTTAAAATACCATCCGGAAGTCCGTCCGCCCCAGGAACCCAGGAACGACGACGCCTCGCGCGCCGACGACCGGTTCGCCATGGCGACATACTCAGACCGGCGGCGGCTCCAGCGGTGCAGGTAATCGGTGTCGTCGGTATCGAACTTGCCCGCCGTCCAGCCATTGGCCGAGGCCACCATCTCCCGCGACTTCTTCAACTTCTGCTCGCCCGCGGCCGTCTTCAAGACCGCCTCGCCGTCATAGACGCGCACCGTCATCGGGTCGCTCGAGAACCGGTACAACCCGCTCTTGCTCAGCCGGACCTCGGCGTCGTTCATCTTCACCGTGATCATGTTGCCTTCCAGCAACTCGGCGACCTCGATCAGAATGGTCCCCTTTTTCAGCGTCAGGCAGACGTCCTCGAGGTCAGTCCGGTCGAGCGTAAACTCGCTCTGCTCGGTCATTCGCAGGAATGACCCCGGCGTCAGCAGCACCTCAGCCCTGCCTTCAGCGGTCTGGATCAACTCGCCCTTGCCAATCTGCACGAGCTCGGCCGGTTTCGGATCAACGGCCTTGCCAGCCAGGAAGACTTCGCCGTCGGCGACGTTCACCAGCCCGGCCCGGGCCGATATCGCGGTCTGCGCTGAAAGCCCTGCCGCAAGCAGCAGAGTCATCAGGCTCATCAATAAGATGTTTGTCGGCTTCATGGTTTCTACCTCGCCTGCCTTTGACCTATCTTGGTCCGCTCTACTGACGCGAGTCAACCACCCACGGTTTCCTCAAATAGAAGAAGGGGCGGAAACACCGGGTTTCCACCCCTGATCTCAGCTCAAATGCAGTTCAAACTACTCCTGTGGCTCTGCTTCCGGCGTCTCGGCCACGGCCACGGCCTCCACCGGAAGCAGAACCGTATTCGACTCCCTCTCTCCAATCCGAACCTTCATGGGAACCATCGCCGACGACAACGGGTCGTTGCCCAACTGGAAACGGATCACCACCTTGCCGATCCTGTCTTGCTGCGCATAGGCCGCCAGCACCGGATGGGCCTGCCCGTTCAGGTAGAACTCAAATTGGGTTTTCAACGCCATTTCGCCTTCCAGCGGAATCTTAAACCCGTCAAGCCAAGGCGTCTTCAGCGGTCCGAAGCCTGTCCCGCACAGCAGCACCGTCTCGCCCGGCTTGGCCGGATCCTCCGGCGTCACCGGCTTGCCGTTGACATGGAACGCTTCAGCCACCGGTTGCTCGAACTCCGGATTTTTGAATAGCCCCGGCGCAAAGGTGTCCACCTGGAACTTCGCCGATACCTTCGGCTGCCCCGGAATGCTCAGCGTCAGCGTGTGCTCACCAGGAAGGAAATGCGAATACAACAGCGCCTGGATCTCCCACGGCGTCACAAACACCAGCGGCAGGACGGAATCGTTCACCTTCGCCGTCACCCCCAGCAGCGATTGCGCCACCGGGTTGGTCTCCGACACCGCGTCGCCTGGAGCAAGGTGGATGCCCTTGATGGCGATTAGCGATCCCGGCGCCACAACTTGATCGGGCGTCTCGCCGGCGGCGTTCTGCACCGCCCCTTCAGCCAGTTCAGGCACTTCGTCAAAAAGCGCCACCACCACTCGCGGCCCGTTCATCACCACCTGGCCCTCGGGATACGTCCCGCTCAGCGAACCCTCGAAACGCCGGAACTTGAAGCCCTTATTCGCCTTCACCGACACATCAACAGCCACGCCCGCTGTGAAGAACCACCCCGGCCCGGCCGCCGGCTCCAGCGTCCAGTCGGCGCCGCCTTCGGGATCCGCCGTCAGCGTGATCTTGTGCATGTACTGGTAACGCGCCGTCAGCGTATCGGCCTCCTGCGAGAAGGTGTACACCCGCTCGCCCGTCGTGCCGTTGTCCCAGCCCGTCATCTCTATCTTGGTCTCGGGCGTCATCTCCTGCTCGACAACCGGTGCGATGGTCACCTGCGAACCCGCCGCCCGGTCCAGCACGCACGGTGTGGCGCACGGTTGCCCGTCCACGGTGAACTGCAGCGCGCCGGGCTCACTCTTCACCGCCAACTGGCCCAGCAGTTCATACTCAGCCATCAGCCACAGGCCCTTCTCCGCCGCCTCTGCCGGGACGATCACGGTCTGTTCGGCCTCGCCGCCGTTCGACCAGCCCTTGAAACGCCACAGCCGGCCTTTCGAGTCGCGCTGTTCGAGCGGGGCCGAGATCCTGTGCGAATGTCCGATGCCCCAGTCGTAGAGGTAGCTCAGCGTATTCGGGACGTCGTCCACCAGGACCTTTAACTCGAATTGCGATGCTCTCACGGCAACCCTCGCGCCTTCGACGAACCGAGCCGTGAACGTCAGTCCCCTGTGGTCGGCCGGAATCCTCACCACCGAGTTCGCCGGATACTTGTTGCCGTCGCCGGTGTCCCAGTGGTCAAACACATACATCCTGCCGTCGTCAGGGGTCTTCTGTGCCGGCGGCGCGCCCAGCACATGATCCGTGCCTGGCAGCAGATCCAGTTCGCCCGTGCATAGCGCGACGTTCGTGCATACACGGTCGTCAGACCACACCGCGCTGAGATCCGGAAACGACACGGTTTGCCACGGATAGCCCGGCGCCGTCGACAGCGGCAGGCAGTCCAGGTCGAACCGCTTGGTCTGAATCAGCGTGTGATCCACCTGCACCTGGAACCCCCGGTGCGGCGCGCTCTCCAGAAATACCCGGCGCGCTTGGACGAAATTAGCATTGATTGTCAGCGGACGGTCTACCGTCACCGTTGCTGACGCATACCCGGCCGGCCCCGGCGGATTGTCGAAACCCGCGAACACATAGCCCGGATAGGCCACCGGCGTCAACAGTATCTGCGTGCCTTCGTTCACCCAGGCGTATCCGCTTGTCGACATGCACCCGCAAATGCTGGTCTGCAGATAGCCCGCCCGGCTCGGCAAAAAGTCCGTGCCCGGAAACGTCTTCTGGTTTCCGTTGCAGGGGCCCAGGTACTGCATGATCCGCTCCTTGTTGATCAGCAGCAGAACTCCGTGCTCCTTGATGAACGACGCCGTATAGGCGTTCACTTTGCGGTCTGCCGTGATCGAGATCACCGCCTGATCCAAGCCCACATCGATGCCGTTCGACGAACGCCACCCCTGGAAAGTGAACCGCGTCTTAAACGACGGATCGTACTGCTTGGGGTCGATGATGACGCCCTCGGGAGCATTGGCATACATGTACGCCTGGCGCACTTCGAGCGTGTGCTTGCTGCCTTCGGGCCAGCTGAACACCGCCGAGTTCATATAGGGCTGCCCGTCCACCCAAAATGTCGCGCCGGAGACCGAGCTTTCCACCCGGACCGAAACCGGGCTTTGGGCGGCCGCCAAAGTGGCGAATCCGAGTATGGCCGCGAAGGCGGCGATGGCTTGAGGGATGCGTCGAGACATAGTCGTTCTCACGTCCCCCTTTTCTTCGGCAGATCCGGCGCTTAATTATATGGGGCGAACCCCTTAGGCCTCCCTCAGGTGACGGGCCTATGGCCTCCCGGACGACATACGCTCCACCGCCGACGCCAGATCCGAAGGCGTGTAGATCGAAAAGATCCGCCCCTTCGCCCTCTTGGCCACGTCGATCACTGTACCCTCCGGGACAGGCCGCGGCAGCAAAGCCAGCACCGCCGGCCGCCTCAGCCCTTCCCAAACCCCCTCGTCACGCACCCCGGCCCGCCGCGGCGGCCGCGAGGGCGGCGTAATGAACACGATTTCGCCAGGGTCAGCCCCGTTCGAAATCTCCTTCACCACCGACTCCAGAAACTGGTGCTCGCTCGGACCCTGCGCGAGCGTCTGGTAGTCCACCGTCGCCAGATTCACCGTTCCCAGCGCATCCGCCAGCCCGTCAAATGAGCCCGGCGCAAATCGCGGCTCGTCGTAAACCACCTGCCGGTTCAACAGATCGACCGCCACCACCCTGGCCGAATGATACCCGCCGCGCGACAGAAGAGACCCCAACACGTTCATTAGCGTCGACTGGTCGCGCCAGGACAACGCCGCCAGATGCCGCCGCCGCGTCACCGGGAAGGCGTTGATGACAACCGTCGCCCGCCGGGGCATCTCGCCCTCCTCCGGGGCCCGAAATCCCACCCAGCCCGCGTAGGCATCGGCCACTTCTCCCCTGGACAACAGCGAAGCGCCCCCGCGAGGCTCTTTCGCTTTTATCGTCCACGACTTCGCGCACCACCGGCCCCTGGCGTCAGCGATCATCAGGCTGGCTCTGTACCTCCCCGCGCCCAGTACGAATCCTCCGCCGGCGCTGACGAATAGCCGCTTCGGTGGCTCATCCGGAATCCTTGGAATCGTCAGACGCCGTCCCAGATACACCGCCTTCCCCGCAGGCTCCAGCGGCTCCAGCCGGATCACCGCGCTCAGCCGAGCACGATTCTGGCCCTTGAAATCGGTCAGAGGCATGTTGAACGTATACCCGGCCCACAGGCGCAGGTCGAATCCTAGGCTCGGCGGCACGGTTGAGATTTTACAGTCCAGCGTCTGGCGTTTCCCGTCGCCCTTTTGCCGCCACAGATCTTCGAATACCCCCACCGCCTTCTGGTTGGCGGGCATCGACAAGTCCAGGCGCATCTGAGCGCCCAAGGGCGCCACCGCCATGGCCATCACTATGGCTGAACGAAGCATCCGGCAGTCTATGGAAGCCCCCGGCGCGGCTTCCTATCTAATTAGATGCGGACTTTCGCCGGATCGGTATGTCCAGCCGCTTGATTTTTTGGTTCAGCGTCGACAGCGGCACCCTCAGCTTAGCCGCGGCCTCGGTCTGCGAATAGGCCACCTGTTCGAGAACCTCGATGATTGCCCGCCGTTCGAACTCCGCCACAATTTCGAACAACGACGCGTCCGGCGGCAGCGGTTCGCCTGGATCCCTCGGCAGCCTCACCCCGCCCGCATGCAGCACCGGTTCGGGCAGCACCGATGCCGGCACCTCCCGCTCATTGGCCAGCACCACCGCCCGCTCCACCGCGTTCTCAAGCTCCCGTACGTTGCCCGGCCAGTTGTAGTCCATCAGGATCTGCATGGCTTCGGGTTCAAACCGCAGCAGCGAGCGTCCGGCATCGTCGGTGAACTTGGCGTTCTCCCTGCAGTAGACGTCGAAGAAGTGATCCACCAGCGGCGGAATATCCTCCTTGCGGTCCCTGAGCGGCGGCAGCGAGATGTCGATCACGTTCAGCCGGTAGTACAGATCCTCGCGGAACTTGCCCTGCTCCACCAGTTTCTTCAGATCCGCGTTGGTCGCCGCCACGATCCGTACATCCACCCTGATTACTTCGTTCGAGCCCACGGCCATGAACTCGCGCTCCTGCAACACTCGGAGCAGTTTCACCTGCATGTCGGCGGTCAGCGTGCCGATCTCGTCGAAAAAGATCGTCCCGTGGTTGGCCGTCTCGAAATAGCCCTTGCGGTTGGCCACCGCCCCGGTGAAGGCGCCCTTGATGTGTCCGAACAGCGCGGTCTCCAGCAGATCTGGCGGCACCGACCCCGAATTCACCCCGACAAAGGTCCGCTCCGCCCGCGGCGAGTTGGCATGGATCGCCTTGGCGATGAGTTCCTTGCCCGTGCCGGTCTCGCCGGTGATCAACACATTGGACTTCGAAGGCGCCACCTGCGCCACCAGGTCCAGCACCGCCAGCATCCGCTCGCTCTTGCCCACGATATTCGGGAACGCATAGCGGACCTTCAACGCCCGCCGCAACTCGCGGTTTTCGTGCTCCAGACGGGTCCGCGCGATCTGCCGGTCGATCTCGATCAGGAGTTTTTCGTTGTCCCAGGGTTTCGAGAAATAGTCGTTGGCGCCCGATTTCAGCGCCTGCACCGCCACCTCGATGCTGCCGTAGGCGGTGATGAGGAACACCGGAGTCTCCCGGTCGCGCGCCCGCAGATCGTCCAACATCTCCAGACCCGACCGGTCGGGCATCATCAGGTCCAGCAGCACCAGGTCGTAGGATCCCTCTTCCAGGCGCTTCAGCCCCTGCGCCGCGTTTTCGGCCGTTACAGCGGTGTAGCCTTCAATCGAAAGCAACGTCTCCAGTGACTCGCGGATGTCGTATTCGTCATCAATAATCAGGATCCGCCCCTTGCTGCGGGGCGATGCGGTTACAGTTTCAGGCATTGACTGTCTTTCGGGCGGCCGGGAACTCCAGCCGGAACATGGCGCCCTCGCCGGGGCGCGAATCGGCGACGATCTGGCCGCCGTGTTCTTCCACGATGCCATAGCTGATCGACAGGCCGAGGCCCGTGCCCCGCTTTGCCGCCTTTGTCGTGAAGAACGGGTCGAAGATCCGGTTCAACATCTCCTGCGGGATACCCGGACCGGTGTCGTGGACCTCGGCCCGGACCCCTCCGCTGGTTGCTTCGGTCCGGATGGTCAGCCGCCCGCCTCCATCCATGGCGTCGCGGCCGTTCAGCAGCAGGTTTAGAAACACCTGCTGCAGCTTGCCGGCGTTACCGCGGATGAGCGGGATCTCCGGCGTCAGTTGGAGGTCGATGTCTATCCGCGCTTTCTCCATCTGATGCTCAACCAGCGCCGAGGTCTCCCGGATCACCTTGTTCAGATCGATGTCTTCAAACTCGGTCGACGACGTCCGCGAAAAGTTCAGCAGCGAATTGACGATCTCGCTGGCCCGGAACGTCGACTTCGCGATCTTGTCCAGCAGTCGCGTCTTCGGCTCGTCGCCATGCACCTGCTTGGCCAGCATCTGCGCGTAGGTCGAGATCACCGCCAGCGGCGTGTTCACCTCATGCGCCACGCCCGCCGCCAGCAGCCCGATCGACGACAACTTATCGGCCTGCACCAGCCGCCGCTCCAGGTCTTCCCGCTCAGTGACGTCGTCGAAGATCACCAGCCGCCCGATCCGCTGGCCGTCCTTGGTCACCAGCGGCGCAATGGCGACGTTCACCGTCGCGGTCTGTGCCGGCGCCGATCCATTCCCGTTGCCGCCGTTTTGTCCTGCCGCGATGCCCGCCGGATCCAGGTGGAACTTGTACATCTGGTGGACCCGGCTGTCGCCTCGCGTCTTCTGCAGATGCACAGCCAGCGTGCCGGGCAGCACCTCAGACAGCGTGCGCCCCAGCGCCGCCTCGCGCTTGATCCCCGTTAACGCCTCGATGCGCGAGTTCCAGCTCTCCACCCGGTCATCGAGGTCAGCCGCCAGAATCCCCACGTTGATCGACTCGACGATGTTCTCGCTGAACTCCTTCAGCCGCTCATACTGCTCGGCCTTGGCGGCCAGCGAGCGGTACAACCGGGCGTTTTCCACCGCCATGGCGATGTAGTTTGACAGCGTCGCCAGCAGGTCGATATCGTCCGACGACAGGAAGTCGCCCTTCACTGACCTCGACACGCCCATCCACGCCAGCGTCGTGCCGCGGAACGAGCATGGCACGTAGTAGGTCAGATCCAGATCGGCGATCGTCGACCTCACCATCGGCGGCATCTCGCGCGTCACCACGTCGAAGGCGTGCCTCGTCCGTTCAAAGAACAGATACGGCTGGCCCTGGGCATCGTCCAGGAAGCTCAGATCCAGATCCCGGCTGCGCGGCGTGCGCTTGCGCCCTTCACGGTCCAACGCGATATGCAGCTTCAGCCCCGGCTCGTTGTCACTGGCCAGGAAAAACGCCACATGCTCGATCTGCAGCGTCCGGATCAGCCGCTCGCCGACGCTGGCCAGAGTCCGGTCCAAATCCATCTCCGAACTCAACTCGCGGGCGAACGACACCAGCGTCACCCGGTAGTCGTACCGGTCCTTATAGAAGACATACCTGTCCAACTGTTGCTGGATGTAGTTTCTCAGTGGTTCGAAAACGAACATCGCCACCAGCACCAGCAGCACAATGGATGTCGGCGACACCTCCGCGCCGTGGCCGTCCTCACCGCCGCGCGACAACGCGAACACCATCAGTGACACAATGCCCAGCACCGACAACGTCGCCAGCAGATACACATAGCCCTGCTGGAAGATGATGTCGACGTCCATCAGCCGGTAGCGCAGAATCGCATAGGCCCAGCTCAGCGGGATCAACGCCAGCGCCAGCACCGACAGCCGCATCATCGGCGCCGGAATCAGCCCGGCGATATACGGTCCCGCATACAGAATCGCGAAAGGCAGCACCCCGGCCAGCGCCCCGTTCCGCAGCCATTTCAACTGCTGGCGCGTGATCGGATCGTCGGCCTTCCGCGACGAAAAATGCAGGATCACGCCGCCCGCCAGGAACGACCCGGTAAACAGCAGCAGCCATGCCCGGTCCAGGAACCACCGCATCTCAAACAGCGGCAGCGCCGTCCTCAAGTAGCCCGTCGCCACGCCCACCTGCAACAAAATTAACGAGACGGCCGGCAGATACACCGACAGCAACTGCGTCCGCCCCCAGTTCTTCCGCTTCTCCGGAAACGTCATGCAGAAGTGCAGGAAGAGCGCCGGCGCCAGCAACCCCGCCACCACGTTGCCGAAGTAGATCGCCGTATCAAACGCGTTCAACTTGCCTGTGTAGTGGAACGTATGCATCACGAAGCTCGACAGGCACAGCAGGTAGAAATGCGATGAATTCGGCGCCCGCCGCCTTCTGAACCAGACAAACAGTCCAATCGAGAGCCACGCCAGCCCCACCGCATACTGACCGTAGATCGCCTTGTCCGTGTTGGCGTCGGAGATGATCACCTTCGCCTTCAGTTCGACGCCGTCGCGCAGCAGGACATAATCGGCCTTCGACCACGCCCCGATCCTCATCAGCATCCGCGCCACGTCGGTCGCCGCCTGGATCTCCACCCCGCTCGGATTCACCGCCGTCCCGATCCGCAGCAGCACATCGCCCTTCCGGATGCCCGCCACCTCGGCCGCCCCGCCATTCTCCAGATGAACCGCCACCACCCGGTTCACTTCGCCCTTGCCCGTCTCCAGCCGGCTGTCCTTGATGTCCATCCATGTCGCCCCGTCTTCGGGCAACAGGAATCGCCTCTGCTGCTGGTAGCTCAACCCGCCGCACACTACGGCCGCCACGGTCAAAATGACCAGGAGCGCATCGCTGAGCTGAGCCTTCAACCCCGTCATGGCTGCCATCCAATATGGAACGACACTGTTCCGAGCGTTTTTACAGCATCCGGAATGCCATTCTTCTCGACCACCTGTCTGACCTCAGACTATACCACTTATCAGCAACTTACAAACAGAATCAGTCTGATGGATCCGATTTCCGGAAGCCTGAGATTCCAAACGATGGAGCAAGCCCGTTTGAGCCTCCTGGATTGTTACAGGACTCAATCCTGCAGTTTAAGTTCCACCGTCTCGCCAAGCCCGTTCTGAACCGTAACCGCAACCCCTGCTTCCGGGTGCGTCTCCGGCAGCAGCGCGGGATTCTGGAAGTCCAGTTCATTTCCGTTTGCGAACGTAAATGCGATGTAGTCGCCCGGCGCCACCGCCTGCCAGCGGAACGTCCCGTCGGTGTCGGTCTGGTCCATCCTGCACCCCACCCCGCGCCTGACCTCCTCCTTCGGCACCAGAATCGCAAACACTCCGGCCGCTGGTTGGTCTCCCTTCAGCGCGCGCCCCGGCACGTCCCTTGCCCCGGTGTCGATGGTCAGGTTCAACTCAACCTTGCCCGTTTCCGGGACGACAATCGCCCCCCCGGCCATCTTCGCCCCCTGCCCCTGCATCGCCGTGATCGCATATTGATCCAGGTCGCCTACGAACACCTGATAGGTCTCCGCCGGCGCTCCGCCGAACCTGAAACTCCCATCAGCCTGTACGCTCGCAAACAGGCTCCGCGGCGAGCCCTCCACCCTCAATCCAATCATCGGCGCCCTTCTCACCGTGCCCTTGATCGACAACCGCCCCTCCACAGTCGCCGTCGGTACAAACTGCATCTCAACCGTTTCCTGGCCTTCGCGAACCTCCATCGTCCTGCGATACGCCCAATCCGTCAGTCCCCCGCTCATGCTCAACATGTACTGTCCCGGGGTCACAGCGCCCGCCCACAGCCTGCATGCCGGGACCCCGTCCGCCTGCCCCTCCGCCCTCTCCGGCATCGGACTCATCCTGTACGAGGTGGCCATCATCTCGGTTGCGCCCATGATGACGCTCAACACCGCCACCGTCCGCTCAGTGCACTCAAACCCGCTCATCCTGACCGTCAGGTTCACCGCCCTCGACGGCGTCACAACAAGATCTGCTTCCGCTTCGGACCCCGGCGTAACCTCCACCGCCGCCGCATCCTCGAATCGCGTCGTTCCCGGATGAAACGTCAGAGGATACGTGGACGCCGACTCCCCGTCCGAATATTGCGCATACCAAGGCGTTCCCGAGCCTGCCACGATATAGCGCCCCTGTGGCAGCCCATGAAACCTGTACTCGCCGCGGTCGTTTGTCGATGCGGCCTGCACGCCCTCGGCACGGTTCAATTGACCCATCAGCCGGTAGGCGACCAGGTGCATCCGCGGCGTCGGGTCCGAGTCCGCGTCGCGCACCACTCCCTTGATCACTCCCCCCGGAATCATCTGAAAAACAAGGTGTTCCGAGTCCAGCCCCGGCCCCACCGCCACCGCCGAGCCATATCGCGCACCGCGCAGTTTCGTGCCGAAAAGCTGTGTTCCATAGGCTTGATTCTCGGCATACAGGCTGTACTTGCCCCGCGCCAGACCGTCGAACCGGAACTCGCCCTCGGCGGTGGTCTGAGTTGTCGCCACAACACTCCTGCCGCTGTAGTCGTTGATCCTCACCGTCGTCCGCGCCATCGGCGCCCCCGTCACCGCCTCCACCACCCGGCCCGCAATCGCGTAGCTCGCCGTCTGTGCCGCTGCCGGAAGCACCAAAAGCAGCGAAAGCCACGCCGCCCCGCGCCTCATCGTTTCTCCCCTTCCAGGTCAAGTTCCACTTCCGTGGTTTGCCCCTCCGTCACCCTGAACCGCTTGGCCTTAGATAAATCCGCTGCGATCTTCGACTTGTCGTGATACTCCGCCTCCTGATCGCTCAACGGAAACACCAGGTACTCGCCCGGCGCAAACGGCTTCGCTTCGAGCATCTGCGTCATGCCGATGATGAACTCAGCAGGCGTCCACGCCCCCTGCGCCGGCGCGATGATCAGCTTCGATTGTGCGTCCATCGCCTCCATACCGCTCTGAGTCTGAAGCCGCGCTTGCAGCATACTCTGCGTCGCTCTGCTCCGCTCCTCCTCCGTCCGCGCCCCATCCGGCAACTTGATCGAAATCTTCCCCCCTCCCCTCACCACCTTCACCTTCACCGGCGCCGGCGCCACGCCCGCCATCACCACCAACCCTGCTGACAAAAGATCCGTTTCCCCCGCCATCACCGACTCCACATACCCCCCGAAGAAGTTCGCCTTCACCACATACCGCCCCGGCCCCACTACCTGCTTCACCTCCGCCGTCCCTGGCCGCAGGAATACCGTAATCGGTCTTGCCCACTGGTTCGAGGATGTCGTCTGCGGGATCAATAGGAGCGTGACCCCGGCCTGCCTCCCCTCGGCCGCCAATCCTTCCTCCACAAGCTGGAACGTCATATCCTGCGCCGCGCTCATCTCCATCACCGCGCCTGTAACATCGCGGTCCCGCACCCGCACTTCGGCCATCGCCGTCCTGCCCTGGCGCGCCGTCGACTCCGTGATCACAATCGTGTAGTCGCCCGGCGCCACATCGGTCAACGTGAACGCGCCCGTCTCAACGTTCACCCGGAACGTCGCCCCCGCCTCATCTCCGCCCGGCTTCAACAGCGTCGCGTTGAGCGGCGCCGACCGGTCCACCCCGGCGATGCGTCCCGACACGTTGTAGGCCTGTCTCCCGGTCAACTTGAACCCGGCCGCCAGTTCCTCCCCCGGCTTCAACCGGAACACCGTCGCCGTATCCGCCGAGTCGCCGTCCGGATAGTACGCCGGCCCATACGACTCCCTCGATCGAAACGGCTCGACATAGCCTACATAGAATCCCGTCTGTTTCCGCCCGATCGCCCTCAGCAGGTAACGGCCCGGCCTCAAGTGCCACAGCCGGAATTCGCCGCGGTCGTCGGTCTTGAACCCCGCCTCGATGGCAGACTGCCTTACCCCCTGCACCGTGCTCAGCCGCACCGCCTGCACCGCGATGCCCGGCAGCGCCTGGTCCTGGTCGTCCACCACCCGCCCTGATATCGCCGCCAGCGGTTCCAGTTTCACCGTTAATCCGCTCAAGTCGCCCACCCGGTCGGGCTCGATATAGGAGTACCCGCTCCCATAGCCCAGGCGGTGAATTCGGATGTCCGCCCCGCCCGATTTCACATTCGTGAACTGGAACCTTCCGTCCTCACCCGTCGTCGTTTGGCGGCTACCCGGCCCCTGCTCGCCGCGCCCGTACTCCTGCAGCACCACCACCGCCCGCGGCACGCCCTGCCCGGTCACCGAGTCCTGCACCACCCCGCTCAGCAGAAAGTGCTTCGCCGGCGCAACATCCCTCTCAACCTCCACTTCCGCCGGCGGGACCGGCCGCGGAATCTGGAGTTGGGCCAACAACAGGGCCGCTTGAACAACGGTTGCTATCCACATGCGACGCGCCCAAGTATATCGAATCGTCCCCCTCTACGCCACGCAAACGAAGTAGAAATCGAGTGCGGTTTGGCAACAGATAATCTGTATTCGCCTGTCCGATTACGGACAAGGCCTGAGGCGATACCCTGCCTCTAGCGCGATATGTCCCCAAATGAGGACTGGCTCCAGTCCACCAGGTCGCACGACAGAATCGTCCGGGCGCCGTCGGCCGCCGTGTAGGAAACCGTATCGGCGCGGCGTTCGCATCGCTCGCTCTCAACCCGTGACCCATCCGTCAGCACCAGCCTGCACGGACGCACATCCGCATGCCGCTCCATCCGCGGCGCCGCCAGCGTCCCTTCCGGATACTCCCGCACCTCCGGCCTCAGAATCTCCCTGACATACTCCTTGTTCTCCACCCAGGGCCCGAACGCGGGCTCCTTTTCCACTTCCTTTTCCTGCACGATCACGTTCGTCCCGCCCCACCCCCATC
>JACZJQ010000111.1 GCA_014860455.1 Bryobacteraceae bacterium
AGTCCGCCACTTCACCTTTGAAGTCCCCGACCTGCCCGCGCTCGACTTCACTCCGGGGCAGTGGGTCTCCATCTCCGAAATCGTCCGCGAGAAGAAGACAACCCGCGCCTACTCGCTCGCCTCCGCGCCCCACGGCAACCGCTTCGAACTCTGCCTCAACCGTGTCAAGGAAGGCCTCTTCTCGCCTTGGCTCTTCCGCCTTAAACCCGGCGAATCTGTCTCCATCAAGGGCCCGCTCGGCTCGTTCGTCCCCAGAAAGCCCTTCGCCGAATCCGTCCTCATCGCCACCGGCACCGGCATCGCCCCGTTTCGCTCGTTCCTCCAATCGCCCGTCGTCCTCGATTCCCACCTCCCTGTAACCCTCCTTCTCGGCGCCAGATACGAAGAATCTCTCCTCTACCGCGCCGAATTCGAAGATCTCGAACTCACCCGCCCCGGCTTCCGTTTCCTGCCCACGATCACCCGCCCGTCGCCCTCCTGGCAAGGCCTCACCGGCCGCGTCCAGGCCCATATCGACTCAATTCTCGGCGCCCGCACCGATCTCGATGTCTACATCTGCGGCCTCCGCGCCATGGTCGACGAGGTCCGCAGCCTCCTCGCCGCCCGCGGTTTCGAGAAGAGCCGCATCATCTTCGAGAAATACGATTAGAATCAGTACATGCAGTCGAACAAGGCCCGCTGGTTGACCCTGCTCACCGTCGCCGCCATCTTCTTCGGCGTCACCGTCGCCATCGGGTTAGCCATCGTCCCCGAACCACGCACCCCCACCGATCATCTCGTCATCGGCACCATCGCCACCCTCGTCGCCCTGGCCGCCGTCTTCGTCATGATCATCACCACCATCTACAAGGGTTCGGATAACTTCGTCCGCCGCCGCCCCAAACCCGGCGATCAAGTGCCTGTCGATTCCGATGAAACACCTAATACTTGATAGAGATTAGGCTATATGTTACACTGGGGACGCCATGGATACCCCCCGCCCCTCTCCGGCTGAAGGTCTGAAGTCCGGTAGCACCCACCTCCGCGGACCCATCGCCGAGGAACTCCTCAACGACTCCACCTCCTTCTCCAAGCCCGCCGTCGGCCTGCTCAAATTCCATGGCGTCTACCAGCAGGACGACCGCGACCTCCGCAAAACCAGCCCGTCCAAGGTCTATAGCTCCATGGTCCGCGTCGGCGTCCCCGGCGGCCGCCTCACAACCGAACAGTACCTCCACCTCGACTCCCTAGCCGACCGTGCCGGCGACGGCACCCTCCGCATCACCTCCCGCCAGGGCGTCCAGTATCACTACGTCGGCAAACGCGACCTCAAAGCCCACATCGCCGCCATCAACGCCGCCGGACTCGGCACCTGGGCCGCCTGCGGCGACGTCGTCCGTAACGTCACCGCTTCGCCCGAACCCCTCGAAGGCCGCCCCGACCTGACGCAGACAGTTCGTTTGGTAGCTCGCGAACTCAAGCCTAAGTCCCGCGCTTACATAGAGATATGGATGGATGGTGAAAAGGCCGCCTCGCTCGATGAGCCCGAAACCGAATCCCTCTACGGCGACACCTACCTGCCCCGCAAGTTCAAAGTCTGCTTCGTCCACGCCGGCGACAACACCGTCGATGTCTATGCCAACGACCTCGGCTTCGTCGCCCACGCCTCGGGCGATCAGGTGGAAGCCTACACCGTCCTCGCCGGCGGCGGCATGGGTCAGTCCAACGGCGTAAAGGAAAGCACCCCCCGCCTCGCCGACGTCGTCTGCGACATCCAGCCCGGCGAAGTCCTCGAAGTCGCCAAGGCCGTCGTCTCCATCCACCGCGACTTCGGCAACCGCTCCAACCGCCGCCTCGCCCGCCTCAAGTACGTCATCCAGGACCGCGGCATCGACTGGTTCCGCCAGGAACTCGCCTCCCGCCTCGGCCGCCCTTTGACCCCTGCGCGCCCCCTCACCTGGACCCGCGGCGACGACTACCTCGGCTGGCACCGCTCGGCGCCCGGCGAATGGTTCTTCGGCCTGCGCGTCATCAGCGGCCGCATCAAGGACGCCCTGCGCCCGGCAATTCGCGCCGTCGTCGAGGAGTTCCGCCCCGAAATTCGCTTCACAGTGCAGCAAAACATGCTCCTCTGTGGCATTTTAGAGGCCCGTAAGAGCGATTTTGAGGCATCTTTGCGCCGCAACGGGATCGTCACCGGCGACGCTCTGCCGCCCGTCCTGCGCCACTCCATGTCCTGCCCGGCTCTGCCCACCTGCGGCCAAGCCATCACCGAAAGCGAACGCACGCTGCCCGAAATCGCCGATCAGGTCCAGTCCCTGTTCAACGGCGCCAATCTCTCCACGCTGCCTGTCCGCCTGCGTACAACAGGCTGCCCGAACGGCTGCGCCCGGCCTTATACGGCGGAAATCGGCGTCGTCGGCGAGAGCGTCAACCTCTACACTCTTTACCTCGGCGGCTCCGAAACCGGCGAGCGGCTCGCGCGTCCGTGGCGCAAACTCGTCCCGGTCGCCGACATCGCCGCCACCCTTGAGCCCCTGGTCTGCCGCTTCGCCACCGAACGCTCGCCAAACGAATCCTTCGGCGACTGGTTCACGAGGGTCCAACCCGAATGAACGGCACAATCTACCTCATCGGCGCCGGACCCGGCGACCCCGACCTGCTCACCGTCAAAGCCGCCCGCCTACTCGCCAACGCCAGCGCCGTTCTCTACGACCGTCTGGTCTCGCCAGAAGTCCTCGCCCTCGCCCACCCCGATACCGAACTTCATTTCGTCGGCAAGCGTGAAGGCGAACAGGAGACAATCCAGAACGAAATCCTCCACCTCATGGAGGACTGCGCCCGCCGCCACCCCTCCGTCGTCCGACTCAAGGGCGGCGACCCAATGGTCTTCGGCCGCGGCGCCGAGGAGTGGGCCTGGCTCGCCCAGCGAGGCTGGAACGTGGAAGTCGTCCCCGGCATCTCATCGGCCATCGCCGTGCCGTCCCTGGCCGGCATCCCTCCCACTTT
Source organism: Bryobacteraceae bacterium (assembly GCA_014860455.1). Lineage (GTDB taxonomy): Bacteria > Acidobacteriota > Terriglobia > Bryobacterales > Bryobacteraceae > PNKE01. The sequence continues at coordinate 2,989 of JACZJQ010000111.1, forward strand.
CCGCGGCGTTTCAGGCGGATTTGCCGTCGTCACCGGCCACCGCCAGGAAGGCGGCTGCGACCAGTGGGCCGCCTACGCCCAGGTCGAAACGCTCATCGTCCTGATGGCCGTCGCCCGCCGCGCCCAAATCGCCCAGTGCCTCATCCGCCTCGGCCGCGACGCCGCGCAACCCGTCGCCTTCATCGAGAACGGAACCACCCCGCGCGAACGCGTCATCCTGACAACCCTCGCCGAAGTCGCCGCCGGACAAGTCGAAGTCTCCAACCCCGCCGTCATGATCGC